>NZ_JBIVOJ010000009.1:0-245981 GCF_044754065.1 Psychrobacillus sp. NPDC093180
GTCCTGAGCCACCATAGTAATGCGGGTGTAGTTTAGTGGTAAAACCTCAGCCTTCCAAGCTGATGATGAGAGTTCGATTCTCTTCACCCGCTCCATTAATATAAATGTTAACCCTTTGCGAGTATTTGCTCCTGAATGGGTTATTTTTTTTGACTAATTATAAGAGTTAAAAACTCTTTAACAACGGAGATCATGTTATGTTTTCTAATAAAACGATTGATGCTTCAGCAGGTTCGATTATTATGGCCTTTGGTATATTTCTTCTAGGTGCTGTTTATCAATTTCCATTTTTAAATATTCATCTAGGCTTAGTATTATCAGGGTTTTTAGTTATAGCTTGGCTTTTTATGTTCTTCTCATTTTTTCTTTCTTTGTCTAAAAGAGATTATCGAAATAGCTTAGTTAATTTACCTATTAAAAGCTTTGGTGTCGGTACTTGGATTGCAGCAACTTCCGTCATCGGCGACTTAATCTTACAGCGTATTCCTTCTCTTCTATCGATTGTTCAAGTTTTAGCATATGCTAATTTAGTTTTATGGATAGCTTTTATTGCTTTGTGTATTCGACAATGGAAAACAATTATCGTTAATAAGGAGACAAAAAATACGCATGGCGTTATCCTGCTTACCACGGTTAGCACTCAGTCAATTGGCGGTTTGTTGGTAACTACCTTTGGAACTGCTTTCCCCCTCTTCTTAATGATTGCTTTTATTATGTTGGGGATTTTGTTTTATCTGTTTTCCATTACGTTAATTAGTATTCGTTTTGCTTCAAAATGGCGGGATATCCACGAATGGAAAAATACTGATTGTATTATACATGGAGCAATTTCTATCACCGGATTAGCCCTTGTTCAATCAGGGAGTTTCACTTTAGGGACAATTCTGTTCATATGGTATGTCGTTCTTTTTTTATTTGTTATAGTTGAGACAGCGGAAATAATAAGAGCGATTGCAAGAATTCAAAAATATGGCTGGCAAAAAGGAATTCTTACATACAATATCACTCAATGGGCGAGAAATTTCACATTTGGTATGTTTTATTTCTTTACAGTCAATTTAGTGCATACCTTTTCATCTTCAAGGAATTCTTTGTCCTTTCAAAATCATTTCCTCAATCTTTTAGGATGGATTGTTTTGCTACTCTTAATTGTAGAAATATCCTTATTTTTAATTTTCATTGTCACAAAAACAAAACCCCTTGCGATTGCTAAAAAAATATAAACCATTGTTAAAAACCATTGTTTAAACGGAAACAATGGTTTTTAACTTTAGGAAGAAGCTAGTTGAAAGGTAAAATGCTTCTCATCTGAAAATTCTCCGTCCACATAGCTACGTTCTGCAAAAGTTACTTGATTGTTATTATCCACTAACACTACAGTGGAGCAACGAGTACCGTAATGAGGCATTTTGATAAACAAGGCCGATAAGCTCCTCTCCAGTTCAATTCCGACTCCTGTATTTGGTAGGTCTTCATCTAATGCAATTTCTGCATCTGTCATAATGGCAAACAATTCTTCTAAGTGCACCTCTTTTTTCTTTGAACTGTAGGCTTTCAAACTCTCCCTTCCCTTTACTACCTTTGGCCATGTCGTGTTTAAAAACTTATTACTCAACCCATGGGTTCCTGGTTGAATCTCTGTAATTTCGCCTTCTATATTGTTATAATAGTAAAGTTTTTGTGGATTACCTATGATCAAATTGAATCCATTATATTTTTCTTTGTCTCTATCCAAAACTTGAAGATACTCTTCTGGTGATAGGCTACCAACCAAAAAGTTTTGTACTATTTCACCACGAGAAGTCTTCCCAACTGTTATTTCAGATGGATTTCGGTAATTTGTTAATGCCGCAAACTTCCCTTCTTTTGTAATGCCTAGCCAAGTTCCTAATCCTACTAGATCCCGACCAGCCAATAAATTCGGAGCATCCTCCCAAAAATGTGCGGACTCTGTTTTCCGATTATAAAACTCATCCCGATTAGCTGCTACAATTAGTTTATAGTTTGGATGGTTGTGGAATTGAAAATTAATTAAACACATTTCTACCCCTCCTACCCTAATTTTTCTTTGTATTCAAATAATTTAGTGGTTATCTTGTCAGATTACTTATATAGTTAATACTATACACGATTTAAGGAAGGGTGATTCGATGAATAAGCAATATTATGTAAATGGTGAATGGAAATCTTCAGAAAAACTTTCGGAACTAAAGTCTCCACACACAAATGAAATTATTGCACACATTCCGCAAGCTACTCGTGAAGAAGTGGAACTGGCAATCGAGGTGGCGGACGCTACTAGAAATGAAATGGCAGAGCTTACTGCTTATAAGCGTGCGAGCATATTAGAAAATATCGCACAATTGTTTGCCGACAATCGTCAAAAAGCTGCTGAAATAATGGCTTTAGAGGCTGCAAAACCTTTAAAATTTGCATTGGCGGAAATAGACCGGACAATTGAAACCTATAAATTTGCAGCAGAAGAAGCAAAACGGTTGACTGGTGAAATGATTCCAATGGACGCTGCCAAAAACGGTGCAAACCGCTTTGGTTATACAATTGAACAACCAATAGGTGTAATTGGAGCTATTACACCATTTAACTTTCCGCAAAATTTAGTGGCACATAAAGTTGGTCCGGCAATCGCATCAGGTAATACCATTGTTTTAAAACCAGCATCTCAGACTCCCCTTTCAGCTCTATTTTTAGCTGAACTGATTGATCAAACAGAATTGCCTAAAGGAGCCTTCAACGTTATTACAGGTAGTGGTAAAACGGTTGGGGATGCTTTAGTTGAAAGCGATAAAGTGAAAATGATTACGTTTACTGGAAGTCCGGCAGTTGGTATCGGTATTCGCAATAAAGCGGGATTGAAGAAAGTGGCTCTTGAGTTAGGTTCAAACGCGGGATTGATCATTGATAAAGATGTTGATATATCTCACATCGTACCTAAATGTGTTACTGGGGCATTTTCCAATCAAGGACAAGTTTGTATTTCGTTACAACGTACATATGTAATGGAAGAACAGTATGATGCTTTTATTGAACAATTTGCTACAGCCACAAAAGAATTAGTTATTGGCAGTCCACTTGAAGAGACAACGGATGTATCTGCAATGATTCAACCAGGTGAACAAGATCGTGCCGTGGAATGGGTACAAGAAGCGGTTCAACATGGAGCAGAAATTATAACAGGTGGAATAATAGAAAATGGTGTTTTCATGCCTACCATACTAACGAACGTTTCAGCTAGTTTAAAAGTATCTTGCCAAGAAGTATTTGCACCGATTGTTGTGGTGAACCGTATTTCCTCCGTTGACGAGGGAATCGCAGCTATCAACGATTCCAACTACGGTCTTCAAGCGGGAATCTTTACAAATGACATTCAAACAGCCTTCAAAGCTTCTAAACAATTAGAAGTTGGTGGCGTCATGATTAACGATATTCCAACTTACCGTGTGGATCAAATGCCATACGGCGGTGTAAAAGAAAGTGGTACGGGTAAAGAAGGATTGAAATATGCAATTCATGAAATGACCGAAACTAAATTAGTTGTGTGGAATCAATCATAAGGAGCTCTATCTCCTATAAAAATAATCACCCATCTGAGCAATGGGTGATTATTTCAATTTAGTCAGCCTCTTATCCTTCAATACGCGATATTTTATAAATTTGATTGCTCAATGGCATCGCATGGGGAAAATTATAAAACTTTGGAAGAACAAGACCTACGTAGTCATCTAAAAACTTGTTTTCTTTTCTCTCTTCGATCAATACTCTGAATCTAGCCAATGCGCTTGCTTTTAAATTATCGCTAATAGGAGATATGCTAATGGTCTCCATATGTTGTATGGTTGAGGTATTAGACCGTAGTATTTGTTCGACTTCTTTTTGATAATCTTTTGAATTGGTTACTTCTATCACTAGGTTTACTACTGTTATTACTTCGATCAATTGTTTACCTCCATGGATTAAAATCTGCGTACTCTATAATATGGAACCATAATACTATGCAAAAATAAGAAAATCAATATACTCAAGGAATAAGTCTTCATCCTAATAATCACGCGTATCGATATACTATCCAATAATGTACGTATTTCTGTTAAAATGAGTAGAGTTAAATAACTAGAACTGGAATGGTGAATAAACGTTGAAAACATTTAAAAAAATGTATATCGAAATTACAAGTGTCTGCAATCTTGCTTGTAGCTTCTGTCCTCCTACTGCAAGGAAAGCAAATATCCTCAAGGTAGATAAGTTTAATGAAATACTCGATCAAATCAAACCACATACAAAATATATTTATCTACACGTGAAAGGAGAACCACTTCTCCACCCTAGAGTTGATCAGTTATTAGATGCTGCACATGCCAAAGGATTTAAAGTAAATATCACAACAAACGGGACACTTCTTAAAAAGAATAGACATAAACTGTTAGGTAAACCTGCGCTACGTCAAATGAACTTCTCCCTTCATAGTTTTGACGGACATGAAGGTTCTACCGACCGAGAAGGCTACCTAGCAGAAATCCTTTCATTCGCAAAAGAAGCTGCAGCAGAAGGTGTCCTTATCTCCTTCCGCTTATGGAATTTAGACCCGCTTCATGCAACAGATGAACAAAAGAGAAAAAACCAAGAAACATTAGAAATACTAGAAAAAGAATTCAACTTAGATTACAAAATCGAAGAAAAAGTAGTACCTGGTAGCGGAGTTAAAATTGCAGATCGCATTTATATTAACCAAGACCATGAATTCCAATGGCCAAGTCTACTTGCCCCTGAAGATGACGGTAAAGGTTTTTGTCATGCCCTTCGTAGCCAAGCAGCCATTCTTGTAGATGGTACGGTCGTACCTTGCTGTTTAGACGGAGAAGGTGTCATTGATCTCGGTAACATAAACGATAAACCTTTCTCAGAAATTATTGAAGGCGAAAGAGCTAATAATTTGTATGATGGCTTTTCTAGAAGAGAAGCTGTAGAAGAAATGTGCAGGAAGTGTGGATATCGGAAGAGATTTGGAGCTTAATGTCCTGACTAGTGTTTCATACCTACAAAAGATATGAATAACTTATAAGGGAGGGGTTAACTTTGAAATACTCAACTGCTAAATGGCTAGTGATTAGTTTAGGTAGTGCATCAGCTATAGCCATTTTTACTTATTTCTATCTAGATGAAAAAGATATGATGGTTCCCTTCTTATCTGCTACTATCAAACCGTTTATGATGATAACGATGCCCCCTGTCATTATTTTACTTGCAGCGATGCTTGCAGCAAATAACGAATATGATAAAAATAAAAATAAAGATAAAGAAAAACGGATTTCCGGAAAAAATTTAAAAAGAGCCTTTATTCTAATTGGTGCGCTTCTTTCTTATAAGATATTTACAGGTTATTTTTCTAAATAATTTCACGTATAATAGGCAAGCCCTCCACTCTATCGAAAACACTCGATTGATTGGAGGGCTATTTTTCTTTAGTAATTCGATTTATTCCGAAACAAGCTGCTTTCTTCTACTCACATACACTTGATTCAATATCAATGCACCAAACATTTGAATAATTGTTTTCACGATAACCTGACCTAAAATAGCAAATGGCACCGCTTCCCATGGAAGAAAATTAGCTCCAAGTGGGCTTAAGCCAATGATGACGAAGATCACAGAATCTAAAAATCCTCCAACAATTCCACTATAAAACACACGCCAAGCCATTGGCAGCTTTAACCTCGTATAGATCTCTGTATCCGCTGTTTCAGCGATAACAAACGACAGTGCGGATGCTACCACGATTAATAATGTGTCTCCAAGCATGAATGACACTAATGCAGACAAGCCTAAAGCAACAATAATAAATAAATACGTTTTTGCTCTACCGTATTTATTTTGAACAAGATCTCGGAAAATGAATGTCGCTCCGATTAAAAGCGTTCCCATTGGGACGATAAACACGCCTAACTGTAATGGTGCAAATGCTGCCGTTACCACATTAGCAGTGACGATAGATATTAAATAAAATAAGATTCTCATGATGTTACTCCTCAAGTAATTTTTTGTAGCTTATACGCCTCTTTTATTTCCCCAAACAAGTGCGTGCAGCTGTGGTAGTACTTTAACATCTCTTAATTCCTCATCCGCAATCACCTGGTCAATTAATTCTTCGTACTTCATTAGTAAATGGTTGACTAGACGTGGGTTGTCAGTCGTTGTAATATCATCATTACCCACTTGGAAGTAAAAAGGAATCGCTGGATATCGAAGATGGACTTGCTTGGCATATTCATAATCCTCTTGATTGAAAATGACTATTTTGAGGGAAATATGCTGCTCGCTATTTCTATTGTTAAGCTTTTCGATGATAGAAGATAGAACAGAAAAGTCTGTGGTCATTCCGGAACTCGGAGGCTTTGGTGAAATCGTTAGTTCATCGATTTCATACAGCCACTCCTGCCACTTACTCCCTTGCGTCTCTACACCAATTTTTATATTGTTTGCTTTTAAAAGAACAATAAGTGCCTCCAAATTTCGAAGGAGTACTGGATTTCCACCTGAAATGGTGACAAAAGAAAAACCATCTCCTCCAAGACGTTTCAACTCAGCCCAAATTTCCTCTGCGGTCATTTGGACAATTAGATGCTTCCCGCTGCCATCCCATGTGAAAGATGAATCACACCAGGAACAGGAATAGTCACAGCCAGCAGTCCGAACAAACATTGTCTTTTGCCCTACCACCATTCCCTCCCCTTGAATCGTCGGTCCAAAAATCTCCATAACAGGTACTTTACTCAACTTCCATCCACTCCCGTCTTGCTTCTGCGTAGCTTGTCGGAGTTTCATACAGCCTGATAAATTCTACTCTGGCCCCGGTATATCGTTGGTCCTCAATCAATGCTTCGCTTAACTTCTCATAGATCCAAACAGCAATGTTTTCAGCAGTCGTATTCATCGGTGGAAGTGTTTCGTTTAAATAACGATGATCCAAATAAATCTCTATTTTTTGTTTCCATATTTCTTTTAAATCGCCAAAATCTATCATCAGACCTCGTTCATCGGTATATCCACTCACCCCTAATACTGCCCGATACGTATGACCGTGCAAATTTTTACATTTTCCTTCATAGTTATGTAAATGATGAGCAGCATCAAAAGTGAATTCCTTGCTCACTAAAACTCGCTTGGCATGATACTTTAATTGACTGCTTTGGATATCTTCCTCTATCTTTTGGAGCTTATCGACAATTCTAAAACCAGTCATGCCTTAAGACTCCTTTTTGGAGCTTAAATACTCATCAAGCCCTCTTTGTCGTAGCTTACAAGCTGGGCATTCCCCACAGCCATCCGCCATTACACCGTTATAGCAGGTCAACGTTTTTTCTCGAACAAATTCAAGCGCTCCAAGCTCATCCGCAAGCTCCCATGTTTGTGCCTTGTTCAGCCACATGAGCGGTGTATCCACCACAAAAGTATCGTCCATCGCTAAATTTAGCGTTACATTCAAAGATTTAACGAAAACATCACGGCAATCAGGATATCCGCTAAAATCCGTTTCACATACCCCAGTCACGATATGCTTGGCTCCGACTTGGCTCGCTAAAACCCCTGCAAAGGAAAGGAACAGCATATTCCGACCAGGTACAAAAGTCGATGGCAATCCACCTTCTTCACCGTCTTCTACCTCTATGTCATCACGGGTTAAAGCATTTGGGGCAAGCTGATTTAAAAGAGACATATCCAGAATATGATGCTTGATACCAAGCTCCTCTGTTATTGCTTTCGCACACTCAATTTCAAGACGATGCCTTTGCCCGTAATCAAAAGTTAATGCCTCTATTTCTCTAAAACGTTCTTTTGCCCAAAACAGACAAGTTGTGCTGTCTTGACCTCCACTAAATACAATGATTGCTTTTTCCTGCTTCACCTGTAAAACTCCCTTATAACGAAAAAACGGCACCCTAAAAAGAATGCCGTTTTCTTCTTAGTTTTTTTAAGAGGGTAGCTAATAACCTCTTCCTTCATAATGCGGACTATTCAATTTATCGATTATCTATTTTTTCTGGGTAAAGATCATGGTTCATCAAACGATAATCTGCCATCTCTTCATATTTAGAACCTGGTCTACCATAGTTACACCAAGGATCAATGGAAATTCCTCCACGTGGGGTGAATTTTCCCCAAACCTCAATATACCTTGGATCCAGTAATTTAATTAAATCATTCATTATAATGTTGACACAGTCTTCATGGAAATCTCCATGATTTCTAAAACTAAATAAATATAATTTTAGCGATTTGCTTTCTACAATCTTTTTATCCGGTATGTACGAGATGTACATTGTCGCAAAGTCAGGCTGTTGTGTAATTGGACATAAACTAGTAAACTCTGGACAATTAAATTTTACGAAATAATCACGATTGGAATGAAGACTATCTACTGACTCCAATACTTCTGGTGCATACTCAAATGAATATTGAGTCCCCTGATTCCCTAACAATGTCAAATCCTTTAAACCTTCTTCTTGGCTTCTGCCAGACATAATAAAAACCTCCAAATAACATAATTTCTAAAGAGGTACCTTTAACCAGTCTATCGCAAACATATAGGATAAAAACAAAAAAGCCATGCCCAAATATGGACATGGCGAAACGTCATGTATCCATAGTTTTTTATAGAGGGTATCAGCTATGAACCTCTCCCGATTAAGTTCGGGTACTTGTATATGATATAGAATACTTTCTAAAACGTCAAATAAGCATTCTAAAAGAATCTAAATTATTTTAGATTCTGGTTAATTTCTTTCTCAAGGAAAGATTTCTTGAAATACAAACCACAGTAACAACAGAGTAAAATAAAAATGATCAATTAATGGGCTAAGTTCAAGCTGTCAAATAGAAAAAGCGGTTCCCTCTATGGTATTGGCTAGCAAAAAGGTTTCACCCATCTGAGCTGCCAACTCAAGGATGGGTTATTTTTGATAATTTGCTCTCTACAATTTTTTTATGAACTATATAATTTAGGTGTATACTACATTTATATTGTTTTTTTACTCGTCATTCCAAGGAGGATTTACACATGCATAACATTCAAGATATTACAGAAACTAGAGATTTCATTATGAGCAAGACAGACCACCGTCCAGTGATTGGACTTATTTTAGGCTCCGGGCTAGGTAGCCTTGCCGATGACATACAAAACGCTGTTAAAATTCCTTATAGCGAAATTCCACACTTTGCAAAATCAGAAGCAATTGGTCATGCGAACGAGCTTGTTATTGGGGAATTAAATGGGAAGATTGTAGTTGCGATGAAAGGTCGCTTTCACTATTATGAAGGATTTACTATGGATGAAGTAACCTTCCCAGTACGTGTGATGAAGGCATTAGGTATTGAAAATGTGGTCATTACAAATGCTTGCGGTGCAGTAAATACAAGCTTTAATCCTGGAGACTTAATGTTAATCACAGACCATATCAATTTAACAGGAGCTAACCCATTAATTGGACCAAACAACGACGAATTAGGAACTCGATTCCCTGATTTATCAGACGTATATAGTAAGGAACTTCGTAGTGTTGCCACTAAAGTAGCGAACGAACAAAATATACCATTACAACAAGGAGTGTATGCGTGGTGGAGCGGACCTACTTACGAAACTCCAGCAGAAATTCGAATGATCCGTACATTAGGAGCAGACGCTGTTGGAATGTCTACAGTACCAGAAGCAATTGTAGCTACTCATGGTGGAATGAAAGTGCTCGGTATCTCTTGCTTAACGAATATGGCATGTGGAATATTAGACCAACCATTAAACCATGAGGAAGTAATTGAAGTTGCTAGTCAGGTAAAAGTTAAATTTGTAGGATTAGTAAAAGGAATATTGGAAGAGATTTAAAAAAATGTCCCTGTGCCAGAAACAATTCTACATTGTTTCCGGCACAGGGATATTAATATCTTCCACAAAAGCTCTTACCTCTTCTTCTTTTGTTGCCCATGATGTTACTAATCGAATGGCGGAATGGGTAGAATCAACCTTTTCCCATACAATAAATGCGTATTTTTTTTGAAGCTCCGCGATAAGTGAATTCGGTAATATTGGAAAGATCTGATTCGATGGAGAATAGGTCAAAAATGAAAAATGAGCTTTACTACATTCTTCTCTAAGAATGGTTGCCATTTTATTGGCATGCTGGGCCAATTCAAAAAACAAATCATCCCGAAACAGTTCATAAAATTGAATACCTAAAAGCCTTCCTTTTGCTAGGAGTGCCCCTTTTTGCTTTAAATGAAAACGAAAATCTTCTTTTAAAGAATCAAAACAAATGACCATTGCCTCTCCTAAAAGCGCACCATTCTTAGTCCCACCAATGTAGAAAGCATCCACTAGTGCAGGAATGTCACTCAGCTTTAAGTCATTATCATTAGAACATAGCGCTGAACCTAGTCTTGCCCCATCCATATACAATATAAGATTACGTTCTTTACAAAAATCTCTTAAATCTATCAGTTCGTCTTTCGTATAGATAGAGCCAATTTCTGTTGAATTTGAAAGATAAACTAACTTTGGTTTTACCATATGTTCATCTATATGTTGGTCGAGAACTTCTTTTATAAGAGAGGGATTCAATTTTCCATCTACCGTTTCTACCGATATGACTTTATGTCCAGTAGCTTCAATCGCACCTGTTTCATGTGTAAAAATATGACCTGTACTAGCAGCGATTGCCGCTTCATGAGGTCGAAGAAAAGCGGAAATTGCCGTTAAGTTTGTTTGGGTTCCACCTGATAATAGGTGTATGTCCACGTCTTGTCTTCCTAGTTTCTCCTTCAAAAGCTCGATTGCTCTTTGCGTAAAACTATCACTTCCATAACCTTCTTCTTGTACATAATTCGAATCTATTAAAGCCTGTAAGATTCTAACATGTGCTCCTTCTGCATAATCATTCTTAAAACTATACATTTAAATTCCTCCACCGTTTACGCCCCTTTGTGATATACAATTCGAAATCATTTCTCACACAGGAACTGCTTTTAATATGTTTTAATGTATAATATTTGATTTAATATTACAATCCATTTCTAGACAATTGCTAATCATTACACAATCATCTATAAATATTTGTGGCCAGTCATACACTAAAATACAAACTAAATCACTCTGTTTTGACGGATTACATTGTTGAAGTGTATTTTATGTGGTAGTATCTTTTTATAACTAGTAGTCTAATAATTCTATCAAATAAGGAGAGGTGGATTTACAAATGAAATACGGTTTTTGGTTACCAGTTTTCGGAGGTTGGCTACGTAATGTAGAGGATGAAAATATGCCAGCTACATTTGATTATGTGAAAAAAGTGGCTCAAGACGCGGAAAGTTTAGGTTATGATATGACCCTCATTGCAGAGTTAAACTTGAATGATATTAAAGGTATGGAAGCCCCTACATTAGATGCATGGTCAACAACCGCTGCAATTGCAGCGGTTACGGATAAGCTGGAAATATTAACTGCCATCCGTCCAGGGTTTTACAATCCAGCATTGTTTGCAAAAACAGCATCGAATATCGACCATATTAGTGGCGGTAGAATTTCACTAAATGTTGTCTCCGCTTGGTGGGAAGAGGAAGCACGCCAATACGGCGGCGTTTTCACGGCTCACGATGAGCGCTATGCTCGAACAGAGGAATTCCTTGAGGTATTAAAGGGCTTATGGACGCAAACACCTCACTCATTCAAAGGAAAATTTTACGAATATGAAAATACGTACTTATCACCTAAACCGGTTCGCAATCAACATATCCCCCTATATGCGGGTGGAGAAAGTGAAGCAGGAAAACAAGCAATAGCTAAAAACTGTGACTCATACGTTATGCATGGCGGCACGATTGAAGAAGTACAAGAGAAAATTGAAGACATGAGAGCACGACGTATACAACTTAGCAAAGCACCATTTGATATATTTGGAATGTCTGCCTATATTGTTTGCCGAGATACGGAGGAAGAGGTACAGGCGGAACTAGCAAGAATTCAAAATGTACAAGAAAATAGCGCTGGTTATGCAGGCTATCAAGATTTCATTAGCAAATCCCAGCTAAATGTCAACGTTAGCTTAGAGGATTATTCCGTATCAAACCGTGGTTTACGTCCGAATTTAATTGGAACACCAGAACAAATTGCGAAAACAATATTAGCCTATGAAGAGATTGGTGTGAATCTACTCATTCTTCAGTTCTCTCCACAACTGGAAGAAATGCAGCGCTTCTCTGAAAAAGTAATGCCAATCGTAGAACAGCTTAGATCAGAAAAGTTAGGAGCTCATTAAAATGTCAAAAATTTATGTTATCCACGAAAACGGTGAATGGACAATTCATTTAACAAAACGTTTAGAAGAACTAAAACTCCCTTACGAATTATGGCATTTAGATGAGGGTATTGTAGATTTGACAGTAGCGCCTCCAGAAGGTGTTTTCTATAGTCGTATGAGTGCTTCATCTCATACACGTAATCACCGTTATGCACCGGAACTAACAGCTGGAGTGCTTGAATGGTTGGAGTTCCACGGACGTACAGTATTTAATGGCACAAGGGCATTATCGTTAGAATTAAGTAAAATCAATCAGTACCTTGCATTAGAAAAAGCAGGCATTCGCACCCCTAAAACAATCGGTGCAGTTGGGAAAGAGCAAGTCATCAAAGCTGCAGAAAAATTAGGGAAGACTTCCTTTATTACCAAGCATAACCGTGCCGGAAAAGGATTAGGCGTTCAATTATTCCACTCTATTGATGCCTTAAAAGCTTACTTAAACAGTGAACTATATGATGAACCAGTGGATGGCATTACATTAATCCAAGAATATATCAAAGCGCCAGAATCCTTTATTACCCGCGCTGAATTTGTAGGTGGAAAATTTGTTTATGCCGTCAAAGTAGACACATCAAATGGCTTTGAGCTTTGTCCTGCAGACGCTTGTCAAATCGATGACCTATTTTGCCCTGTCGGTGAACAAGTAGAAGAGAAGCCAAAATTCGACATCATCCATGAGGTTGATTCCGAACAAATCGCACAATATGAGGCTTTTTTACAGGCCAATAAAATAGCAGTGGCAGGAATTGAATTTATCTCGGATGAGAATGGCACGGTGTATACCTACGACATTAACACAAACACAAATTATAATAGTGACGCAGAAGCCAAAGAAGGAAAGTACGGCATGCTAGAGTTAGCCAAATTCCTTGAAAAAGCATTGGAAGCAAGCAAACTATCCGTTTAAAATAGAGCCGTTTCAAAATCTCTTTTGGAGAATTTGAAACGGCTCTTTTATTGTATTTGGGACTCCTACTGTGACAATCCTTTTACTCTCCATTTAAGTGTTCTAATCTATTTAGAAACCGTATTACCCTTTTTCCCTCTTTTATTTCCAACAAATGAATGCCGGTATCACCTGTAGCAAAGAAATGTTGACTGGAAATTGGTTGTTGAAGGTACGCTTTCAAAAACTGAGAAATCAATCCGCCATGAGAGATCACCGCCACTCGCTTATAACCCTGGTAGTCATAAACAATTTGATGGAAAATCTTCTCTGCACGAAAACGAAATTCCAACTCTGATTCACCACTTTCAATTGGAATATGTGCTGGCCTACCATTCGGTGGTAACGGATATTTAACAGCTGCCTCTTCTCTTGCAAGACCTGCAAGCACACCGTTATTAAATTCCATTAATTCCTGTTCTTCTATCAGTTGACACCCTATCTCTTCTTGAAGCAACAAGGCAGTGGCTTTCGCTCTTTTTAATGGACTTGTTAGAATTATATCAGGAGGGAAATGTGCTGCTACATATGCAGTCATCTTCGTTGCTTGCTGCTCTCCAAGCGCTGTTAGAGGAAAATCCGCCCTTCCCTCATGCACTCCTAGTAAATCTGCTTCGGACTGTCCATGTCTTATGATTAGTAGCTCCAAGAGGTTTCCTCCTAACGCATTCGAGTTTTTAATAGTTTACTTCTCTATCTTCTGCAATTCATCCACAAAAGCACGGCGTTTAGGATAGGTTTGCAATAAGTCGGTGATCAGTTGTTTTACTTCCGTCTCATAACCTGCTTTTCGCATTGTTTTAATGGTACGACAAACATCTTGGTAGCGTTTGCGGTCAGATGCCCTTGCCGCACTTGCATTAATTGTGCGAATAAAGAGCTTACATACTTCATCGGAATATACTTCTTCAATATATTTGTAATATTGCTCGATAAGCGTCGGTTGTTCTTTACAGTAATCAAGAATTCTTTCTGTTCGTGACTCTTCAACAATAAGTTTTGTATAAAGGTGGGAATGAGCATTTTTTAAGGTTTCCAATAGTAGTTCAAGTGCATTTGGCCATTGTTGTGTGGAGTGGAGCCTTTTGTATTCGAGGTAATAGTCGTAATCTCCACTTACCAATAACTGCAATGCTAACTTTTTCATTTCATCTTTATTATCTAACGCTTTATATGCAGTAAAAGCATAGCGTTTCCATTTATGCAGTCCGTGATCTTGTTGCTGTCCATCTAGAGACAATTGCAAGACCTTTTCATAATCTTTTCTTTTTATAGCAGATAAAATGACGCGTTCGCGCATATTAGCATCTTCTATATTTTGCTCTAAAAATCTTTCTACTTCTTCCTTACTATGTTTTGAAGAAAGCAATTGAAATTGCAGTTCTTTTATTTCTTTATTTATATACTTTGAATCCCATTCATTCCCTTTTTTCTGAAGTGAATGAAGTAGTTCAACATATCTCTCCTCAATCGTATCATCTTTACATAAAGGAATGCAGGAGCGAATCAGGGAAATGCTCCAGTCCGACCACCCGTCTAATTCCTTATCCATTGCTTCTTGCATCACAAGTTCATATACCATTTCAAACTTATCTTCATCCCAAACGTCGACCCCTTCCCAAATCGCCTCTTCTATAAACGCTAAACTTTCGTCTATTGAACTACCAAAACTACCGGAAGAGTCGTCACTAAATTCCATTGTCTCAAATGCACGGTGAAAACAAAGTAAACTAAGTTGGATTGCAGTGAAATACTCACCACTTTCAATGCTTTCACCAATTTTTTCCTGGACCGTATCAATACCTTTCAATGCAATGGACGTTCGATTCCAAGGGATGAAGCCACCACGTCGGTCTTGGGCTTCTTGTATATGATGTATGATTAGTTTTTCAGCTGCTTTAAAAGAATCACTCGGTTTTGTTAATAGCATTTCTACCTCTGCTTTGATTGAGGAGTGGTTTTGACATACCTTGGTAAATAGCGCTACTAATTGTTCTTTCGTTTGTTCCTGCAGTAATTGCTCGAGTGTTGGCTTTGTTATTAGTTTCTTTACTGTTGATGATTGTTGTTCATCTCGAATTTCATATAAAACAGCTACCATATGCTTGCAGTCACCTTCAAACGGGCAATCACAATCTGCATACACAATATCCCCATCTTCATTCATACGTATATCCACCACATAAGTAGATGTTCCATCGACTTCTGCTTGCCAGTTATACGTATCAATCTGCACAATATCGTCTACATGACCGTCTATATAATAATCGTACCCTCGGTTTAGGATGGTTTGATAGAATTGTTTTTCGAACTTGTTGATATTCATCGGTACACCTACTATGTTTTAAAATTCTTCCGCTAACATTTCATTAACCATATCAATATCGAATGCTTCTGGATCAAAATTATCGCCTACCCATTCAAGAAGTTCCTCTTTCTCTCCTCCATCAGGACCATTTAATATTTCTAATAGATTCTCGTATCCATATACCCCGCCACAATCTTCTGGAGGACATGCCCTTTTACCTTTAATACAGACGGGACTAGTGAAAGAATCATCAAAAGGCAGCACTTTTTCGAGCAAAACAGTATGGTGCCAATCATCGCCAAAATCATACATATACAGGCCCTTATCCCCTTCTTTAGACAATAATTCTCCAATAAGAGTTGTTTCTGCATCCATCTTTTCTCGCAGACTAAAACCGCCAAAAGGATCGTCTTCGTACTCCTCCTCGACTAATATATCCGATACTTCAAAACTATATAAATGCATATCCATCCAGCCCATTGCCGTCTGGATCACATCATGCAAATCGCTAAATGTAAAATCAGATGGAACAATAATTCGACGCCAAATTGGTGGTTTTGATCCTCTAAGCGTTACCTTTAATTGATACAAAGCCTCTGGAACTGACTCCAATCGATCAAATAGTTCATCTATTTCCTCACCTCCAACAAATGCAATAATCTCTTCAAGTCTTTTCCTTTCTTCTGGTGGAAACACTTCAAATTCATCTGAACTTTTTAACGCTAATAACATGGTGCGTACTAATTGATCAACCATCATCCTAGTTCGCCTCTTTTCGAATATTTTAGTTAGAGTATACTACATATTCGTCTAGAAGATTATCAATCTTATCTTCGGTCGTCGATATATTATCTATCAATTCAGTTAGATGAATACTTACACTTTCTGTACTTTGTTTTTGCCCTTTGGATTTCAAGCTTACTTCTTGATAAGCCCCCACTCTTTTGAAACAATAGAGTAAGTGACTCAAGGAGGGATGTTTGATGAAAGTATTGTTAATCGGAGCAAATGGGCAAATCGGTAAACATGTCGTCCATCTGCTACAAGAGAGTAAAGAACATACAGTAAAGGCTATGGTTCGCGATGAAGCACAGATGAATGTACTTAAAGAAAAAGGAGTAGAAGCGGTCGTATCGAATTTGGAAGGTTCAGTCGATGAAATTGCAGAAGCTATAAGAGGCTGTGATGCCGTTATCTTCACTGCAGGTTCAGGTGGTCATACAGGTCCAGACAAAACATTATTAGTTGATTTGGATGGGGCTGTTAAGTCAATGGAAGCAGCGGAAAAAGTTGGTGTCGATCGCTACGTAATGGTAAGTGCTATTCATGCAAACAATAGAGAAAGCTGGTCAAACAGTCCAATCAAACCATATATGGTTGCAAAGCATTTTGCAGATAAAGCACTTATTGCAAGTAAACTAAACTATACAATTATTCGTCCGGGTGGGTTATTAAATGAAGCCGGAACTGGAAATATATCTGTAGGTGAGAACTTGCAGCAGGGATCGATTCCACGTGAAGACGTTGCAAGAACCCTTGTAACTGCAATAAATGAGGAAAACACCTTTAAACGCTCCTTTGATCTCGTTGCCGGGGATACAGCTATAGGAGATGCATTGAAAAGTCTATAAGTAAGCTATAAGGTTCTAGTACAATCCTAGATTGTGCTAGAACCTTGTTCGTTATATAGGAAGATATCATTATTAATCCAATAGCTCGCAGGCTAGTCTGGGTACTTGGATCACAAAGACTCTATTTACTTTTCGATAAATGCTTTCAATATATTGTTATATATTTTCGGCTGATCTGCATAAACTAAATGTCCAGCAAATGGCACAATAGCAACATTTATATTCTTGTTTATTTTAGGATAAATCATCGCTCCCTTTGTTTCATGGGGCTTTTCCTCGCCTAAGATAAAAAGCACAGGAAAATTAAATTCAGCTATTGCCTCCAAGTCTTCAAACGGATACCATCCCGCGTCTTTTCCATAATAGATGAATTTCCTCCAATCCGAGGCATGTAATTGATTGAAATAGTTTATAGCTTCGTAGTTATTCAATAAGCCCGTTTGCATTTCGACATCTTGTTTATGAAGTTCTAACCAATTATCTGGCTTAACTGCTGTAATCCCTGAAATACATAAAGTCTTAATACGTTCTGGATACAATTTCGAGAATTTTACTGCGACCAGTGCTCCTAAAGAACAACCTACCAAATGAATAGTTTTTAAATTATAATGATTAATTGTTTCCAACAAATCCTTGGTTGAATCTTCAAAGAAGTTTTAAATCTCATTTGTAAATGACTGTCCGTGACCCCTTAGATCCGGAAGGACAATTTTATAATCTTTGCTAAAGTATTCTCTTTGAAATTCAAAATCGGTCATGCCGGTTTGTAAACCCGTATGTAAAAACACTATTGGTTCACCATCTCCCATAATGTTTGTATGCAGTAACAAATTAACACCCCTTTATAATTTCCTTATTCATCAAAAACATTGAAATTCCCCAAATCACTTTCTCACTGCTCCATTATAAGAATGGCGAGTATTTATTTAACTTATTGAACTCTTTATCACTTTTATTTCTTGGATTTGTACCGTAAAGATGCTGATCTTTTATTTGATAATCCTTTTTCTCTAATACTCCAGCCAATAGATTATCCAAATAAGGTAAACGTTCGTAAACTAAGACATACTGCTGTTGCCTTGTACATATTCAGAAGGAATAACCACTTGTCCCCCCTTAATAGATATCTACAAAACATTTTTGTTTGCACGTGACACTAGATATGCTGGCATGGGTTCGTGAAGTTTCCAAATAATACTCACTGGTTTACTTCCAGAGTGGCTAATATAATCAGCAGTTCCTAAGAAAATGAATGGTGAAGTATAGCCTGACTCTACTTTATATTCACGAACAAAAAGTGCAATTTTATTCCCTGTATCGCGATGATGTATATATCTTATAGCTGTTGGACTTGTATTGGCGGTTCTACTTTGTGATTGCCAATGAAATAATCGATCGTTGATAGCATAATCTTCATACAATGTAGATGGCGAAAAATCTTTGTCTGATTTGTTTAACGTAATAAAAAATATGTCCGTTTTTTCTGATTCAAAATATTTTACACCCTCACGAAATGCTGGATTGCGCTCTTCATTATAATATCCAAAAGCTGCAAGTATTTGATCAGTAGTATAGTGTGCATGGACTCTTAGAGGTGAAACATAATTAAATGGTGATTTTTTCTCAAGTAATCGTAAATTTTCAAAACACACTTCTAAAACTTGTAGAATTTCATTTTTGAGTTGATCTTTCTTAATGATTACCTGTATTCCTTCATGCATAGAACGGAATCCAAAATCCCTCGGTGGTCCACTAAAAAATGAATAATAAAGCATACCAACCATTCGTTGGTGCTCTTCGGTTAGTATCTGCCCACTTTTTAAATAATTTCGATAAAATTCTAACAAATCTAATGAATCTAGATGAAATAATGTGTGAATTCTTTTGGTGACAAGCGCTTCATACTCAGCAGAAAAATTTTCTGTTATTCCAGCTTCTACTTTCATTCTTTCAAAAGTCCTATTTCTACTATTACCGTATACATCAGTCAGTGTAAATTGATGAAAACGCAAAAAATTTTGCAACGTTAATGCTTGACCAGAATCTGTTTCAAAATACTTTATTTTATCTATAATTCTTTGTTTATTTACCTTAGTAGCTTTAATATTTCTCAATATATATTCTTTTGCCTGTTTTTCCATCTGAATAACAGAGCCTTTAGGTAAGTGAAAAAAACCATTTTCCACATAATGTTGAATCGAATGCCTAGTTCTTCCGACAAGCGCTCGAAACTTTTCTTCAAATGGATAATCTTTATGAGCTTGTCCAACAAAATCTAATACAGTCAAACACTCTTTATCGTCTGCAAGTCGTAAGCCTCGTCCAAGTTGTTGTAAAAAGACCGTTAAACTTTCTGTTGGTCTAAGGAATAGAATAGTATTTATTTCTGGAATATCTATTCCTTCATTGTATAAGTCAACAACAAAAATGAACTTCACTTCACCCTTCGACAATTTTCTTTGAGCAGCTTGTCTTTCTTCTGTCGATGACTTTCCATGAAGTGCAATGGACGGAATTTTTTTCTGATTAAAATAAGCTGCCATATACAGTGCATGCTCTACTGATACGCAAAATCCTAATCCCTTAACTTCATTAAGAGAATTAACATATTTTTGTATACTTTGGATGACCAGGTCACTCCTACGATGATTAGCTGTATAAGCGTTTGTTAGTTCTTTAATATCGTAGCCCTTTCTAGACCATTTAATGCCTGTTAAGTCTACATTGTCTGTCACGCAAAAATAATGGAAAGGGCTTAGAAGCTTTCTATCAATTGCTTCGGTTAGTCTCATTTCAGATGCAATACGGTCTTCGAAATAACTTAATACATTTTCATTGTCCATCCGTTCTGGTGTAGCTGTTAATCCAAGTAAAATTGTGGGGTTATAGAATTCCAATAAAGCCCGATATGATGGTGCAGTGGCATGATGGAACTCATCTACAATAATGAAATCATAGAAATCATCCGATGTATTCTCTTTCATTTTTTTGCTATTCCAACTTTGAATACTCATGAACAACTGATTAAATGATTTAGGTTCATATTTTCCAACAAACATCTCCCCAAAGTTTGCATCTTTTAGTATCGAACGAAACGTCATCATGCTCTGGCGGAGAATTTCTTCTCTGTGTGCAATAAACAATAGTTTTGCTTCAGGCTTCTTGCGCAAAAAACGCTTAAAATCAAATGCAGAGATAACAGTCTTACCTACACCCGTCGCTGCAACTACAAGATTTTTCATATGCCCATGAGCTACCCTTTCTGTTTCCAGCTCATCTAGTATTTCTCTTTGATAATAATAGGGTTGAATATCGAAAAAATAAGATGCATTTTCTTCTGCTACTACGTCCTTTGTTAATGAATGCAGTAACATTTCCCAATTGTTAGTTTCTCCATTAGATAATGACTTAAACTCCTCATCATTCCAATAACTTTCAAAGGTCGCTTCAAATTTACGAAGAATATCAAAAGAGTCCTTTTCCGTCACTTTTAGATTCCATTCCAAACCCGAAGTTAAAGCTGGGTTTGATAAATTCGAAGAGCCAATATAAGCAGTGCTAAATCCTGTATTTCTCTTAAATAAATAAGCCTTTGCATGAAGACGAGTTCTTTTTTTATCTAGAGATACCCTTATTTCTGTGTTAGGTAATTTACTTAACTCCTCCAGTGCCTTGTAATCAGTTGCTTCCATATAAGAAGTAGTTATAATTCGAAGTTTTCCACCTCGTTCGGCAGTAAATTCACGAAGTTCATTAAGAATAATTCTAAGACCTGACCATTTAATAAAGGAAACAAGCCATTCAATTTCATCGGAAGAAGCAATTTCTCTTTTTAATTCCTCCAACATATTTGGCTCATAATGAGAACCTGTAAAGAGAGAGCTTTGAGAGATTGAAGTAATCGGACGTGCCGGTTTTTCACTACGAAGTGCACGAACAGTGTTTAACTTTTTATATACCGAAGTAAGCACTTCCCCACGCTCTTCTAGTTGTAGTGTAGCAATTTCACTGTCTTGAAGTTTGTTGCTAAGTAACTGAATAATTTCATTGCAAGTACGAATTTGCAATAAAAGTGCTTCGTCATCAGCTTTTGCATCTTGTCTCATATAAGAAAGTGCTTTTTTAGTCACTTCTGAAATATAGGAAGCAAGATAGACCTTTGCTTCTTCTACATTCAACTTTTCTGTATCTATAGCATATATATCAGTAGAAAGCCTTCTTAGTTCTGAGTTAATATCCTCGTTAATGAGTTGCTCGTAAATTCCTTCTTTCAAATTTAGCACCACCAAGTTAGTTTGTAATGGTTATTTCTATTAGCTTTGCAACTGCCGGCATGTCAGCTGGTGTCCACTTTAGCTCTGCTAATTTTTTTCTAGAAACCCATTTTAGTTCAACATGTTCTGTCACGAGAGGGATTCTGAAAACAACTTTTCCATATAAGTTTCGAATCTTATTCAATTATTCTATAAATACCTCTTCCTATTCTCTCAAAATCATTGGATACTGTTCCATGATGCTTAGGTGCATTGGCGCAACATTTCGATATGATGTGGGTTCTAATCGTGCTATCTTTGTAATTTGTTTCACGATTTCTCATCACATTCAATACTTCTCTAACAGTAAAACTTTTGACCTCTCTCTCTTTTGTAATAAATTTAACAACTTCTATTATTTCATCTCTTGCTGAAGTATTATTTGTCTTATCCATTTTGATATCCCCCTTATCTCTTTGGAGTAATAGTTTTATTCAAATACAAAGAAATTCAATTAAAAAACAAAAATGTTAAGTGTCTCTTCTCTACTTCACTACATACTTACGTTTTGAAAAGTTAGAACATCTTTGAAGCTTTCCATATTTACCATTTCTCGTAGCTAGTTGCTCGTTATAACGTGGAAAGATTTTGATATTTAGAGTTGCTTATAATTTTGTTGATTTATTACTAATATCCTGTACATGGGTTTTACAATATTCTTTACTAAAATATTTAAGCCTTCAATCCTTTTAAATCGTTTAGCTAAATCTGTCGATATTACCGTTCGCTTATTTTTCGTTTCAATCATCACATTAGACACCGTATCTAGAAACTACGAAATGATCAATTTGGATCGTTCTGTTCTTGTATGGCAGTAGTAAGTCATGCAATACAGCATATTGATTTGCATCTTAGCGACTTAATAGTGCGTTAACATTACTTTCCTCTAGACTTCCTTTTATTTGGGGAGATTTTGTTGCTTCAAAACCAAAAATAAAATAGTTGAGATTAAGATAATTCTCCTCCCTTTTCTAGTTCAATTAGTAATATAAGATACTTTGTTAATTTAGATATATCGAGCACTTTCATTTTTCTTGAGAGGAAAACAGATTTATATTCTTATCTTAATAAACCATTAATACTATTATCGAAATATTCCGACTGGAAATCACACATTTTTACAAGATATATCTATTCATATAGTGACAATCTGTCTGTTCAATCTCTTTTCACTCTATCAAAATATCTATTCCTTGTAAATTTTCCATAATAATATTCGACACTTTTATTTGTAGAAGTATTGGTTTTACTTTAAGTATAATAAAAAAGACCCTTGATGCATCTGCATCAAACGGCCATTGAGCTATCTTTCTATTAATTTGTGCTCAAGTTATCCCATACCAAGTTTTCAAAAAGGCAATGTTTCATCTTTTAAATCAACTTCCTCTTCGATATAACCCAACTCATCCCAATACTCTTTCAAAATACCATATGGGGCTCCGCCTTCTGTATAACCTGCGATAAATGCGAATTCCCCAAACAACTCTTCCTCTGTTAATATATTATCCTTCATTTTACTTTTTCTCTTTTTTCTCATGCTTCTCTTCCCTTTTTAAAGGCTTTTACTGAACCCAATAGGAATCCCTATTTTAGTTCTTAATCTTTTCTCAAAACTTGGAACTCTAAAAAGTATTCTCTTCCAGTTACTTTTTCAACTTTCGAAAGAATTTTGCTATAGTAATTTTTTTGGACCCAATCCATTTGAAAAGTATTGCTGCAGTTTATACAAAGGTGTTGATCTTTTATTTTTATGGCCCATGTACTTTTCAACCATGTTTCAAATGGAGCTGGTGGGATGTCACGCTTAAGTAACTCTAATACCATCTCCCAGTCTGAGAATTCTTCTCCAACAATTATTTTAGATTTTTCCTCTTGGATCTTCTTTTCTCTATCTGGGTCATCTATATCTTCCAATAGTAGCTTAAACGTCCCTACTCCTGGTATCTTGATTGTTGAGACGGGTTCAGCTTTCTTCATGTTTTTCAAATGATGAAAAAGGTCAGCTTCGGATTCTATATTTATCATTTTTTCACATACCCTTTCAAGAATTTATTATATTAGATAATAATACATCTATAATGAGGGATTATCGAGTTGCAATCTAATTATCCAATACTAAACCCAAAAGAAAATACATACAGTATATATAGCCCAAGTGTGGCGTAGGTTAGTTGACGAAAGGAGGATTATGTGGATAAATCGTCGTCAGATCAAAATAAAAAGGAACAGCAATTAGAACAGTTTCGTATGAACAATGATGGGAAAAAGCTTACCACCAATCAAGGACTAAGAGTATCCAACGATGAAGATTCATTGAAGGCTGGGATACGTGGTCCAACAATTATGGAGGATTTTCATCTTCGAGAGAAAATAACCCATTTCGATCATGAGCGAATCCCAGAGCGAGTGGTGCATGCTAGAGGATACGCTGCTCATGGAGAATTCGTGTTGTATGAATCGATGACGGAATATACGAAAGCAGGCTTTTTGCAAAAAGCTGGTACAAAAACTCCTGTGTTTACGAGGTTTTCCAATGTTGTTGGTAGCTTGGGTTCCCCAGATACAGTTCGTGATGTAAGAGGTTTTGCGGTTAAGTTTTATACAGAGGAAGGAAATTATGATTTAGTTGGAAACAATATTCCTGTCTTCTTCATACAGGATGCTATGAAGTTCCCTGATCTTATCCATGCTGTTAAGCCAGAACCACATAATGAAATGCCACAAGCAGCTTCTGCACATGATACATTCTGGGATTTTGTTGCAAATAATCAGGAGTCAGCTCATATGATTATGTGGCATATGTCTGATCGCAGCATACCAAAGAATTATCGGACGATGGAAGGGTTTGGGGTAAACACTTTTCGTTTTGTCAATGCAGAGGGAGTTTCTAGATTTGTGAAGTTCCACTGGAAGCCTGTACTGGGGGTTCATTCGCTTGTATGGGATGAGGCTCAGAAAATTTCTGGGAAAGATCCAGACTTTCAGCGACGGGATTTATGGGAATCAATCGAAAATGGCAATTATGCCGAGTATGAACTGGGTGTGCAGTTATTAGACCAAGCTGATGAATTCAAGTTCGACTTTGATGTGCTTGATGCAACCAAAATTTGGCCAGAAGAGCTAGTGCCTGTAAAAATAATTGGTAAGCTAACATTGAATCGAAATGTCGACAATGTTTTTGCGGAAACAGAGCAAGTAGCATTTCATCCAGGAAATCTTGTGCCAGGTATCGATTTTACGAATGATCCGCTTTTACAGGGGCGATTATTCTCGTATATAGATACACAATTACTCCGGCTTGGTGGTCCGAATTTTACGGAAATTCCTATTAACCGACCAATTTGTCCATTCCATAATAATCAGCGAAACGGCTTTAGTCGTCAGACAATAAATGTCGGTCAAGTAAGTTATCACAAAAATTCGCTCGCAAATAATACACCTTCCACAAGTACAGCAAAAGAAGGTGGATTTGTACATTACGCAGAAAAAGTAGAAGGACGCGTCATTCAGGCAAGAAGCGAGTCATTTAATGACCACTTCTCGCAAGCAAGACTTTTCTGGAACAGTATGTCGCCTCCGGAAAAACAGCATATTATTGATGCATTTTCTTTTGAGGTTGGTAAAGTTAACAGTCGAGATGTAAGACAGCAGGTGGTAGATATGTTCGTTCATGTAGATAAAGCAATGGCAACCAAAATTGCGGATAACTTAGGGGTAAATAGACCGACCGGGGAACAATCCCAAGTCACTGCCTCCTCCCCTGCACTTAGTCAAGAAAACACTGTAAGGGTTCCTCAAACGCTGAGAGTGGCTGTGCTAATCGGTAACGACTTTAATCTTCCCGAAGTAGAATCGACTATAAAAACACTAAGACGGTACGGTGTAGACTATAGAATTGTGAGCGAAAAATTCGGGACTATTAGAAGTTCAGATGGACAAAAAGTGAGGGTAAACGAAACATTCCTTACTACCTCTCCTGTTTTGTTTGATTCGGTCTATGTCGTTGGGGGATTAGCTAACCATCAAGCAAAGTTAAATTCGGATATAACCAACTTCATAAATGAAGCCTATAAGCATTATAAGCCAATAGGTGTAGCGACTTCCGGAGTTCCTTTTTTCAATAATTCCAATGCAAAACCGGGACCCGGAATTGCATTTGCTTCAAATAACCCCGATTTCGGAATAGAGTTTGTTAACATTATCGCTCAACAACGGTTTTGGGATCGCGATATTTACTAGATGGTACCAGGTTCTAACACAATTTTAGCTTTTGTTAGAACCTGGCACTCGTTTTATATTTTAATAGTTTTTACAGTCATTATTGCAGCAATCCTTTTGTGTATTCGATATAATCCGTAAAATATCCATCCACATTGAAGGCCTTGACACGTTTCTGCTCCTTTTTCTGTGTTTTATGATCGGTAAAGTACACATGAACTTCTTTTCCTTTTTGATGTAGTTCATTAACTACATCTAAATTTACATCCATTGATTCAATCCCAATGAATGGATAGGGAGATAACAAAGCATCGTTTAGATCAAATTCCCCTTTACTATATAACAAAGTTAAGGGGATTTCAGGATCTAATTCATGTATTTTGTTTAAACTTTTTCGGGAAAAGGATTGAATTGTGACTAACCCTTTTGATATCAAATTGTTTTCTTGCAACAATTTGATTAAGGTTTCCTCCATCTTTAATTCGCCGTTAACCATCCTTGTCTCGATATAGTAATGTTCTGAATCTGTGAAAGTTGCAATGATTTCTGTTAATGTTGGTATTTCTTCCGACAATGTTTGACCTTTGTATACCCCTATGGTTGGAATGGATTTGATTTCTTCCAAAGAATAATCTATAACTTCCCCGTTTCCGTTCGTTGTACGGTCAATGGTTTTATCATGCATTGCAACTAGTGAACCGTCTTTCGTCATACGCAAGTCAATTTCTAATGCATCAACATCATCTTGTGCAGCAACTTTATAAGCTAGTACCGTCGCTTCATTTACTCGGTCATTGGCACCGCGATGTGCAATTATTTTTGGTGATTCTGCTACAGACGGTGTAATATATATCGCTTTGTTTGAAACTTTATGGGATTGGGTTACTATATTAGTTTTAAATAACCCTAAAATAGATACGATTGCTGCCATTGACAGTATAGTAATTAATACATTTTTTTTGAACAATTACTTCCGCTCATTTCTAAAAGGATAGTCATTCCCTATCTTCACACTTTTTTGATCTTTCATAATCATACTAGATAAAATAAGAGAAAAAAGTATGGATAAATATACTTTTTTCTCTCGAATATTATTCTATCTATTTACTCGCC
The DNA here is from genome assembly GCF_044754065.1 of Psychrobacillus sp. NPDC093180. NCBI lineage: Bacteria > Bacillati > Bacillota > Bacilli > Caryophanales > Bacillaceae > Psychrobacillus > Psychrobacillus sp. NPDC093180. Next base: position 26,886 of record NZ_JBIVOJ010000009.1, read on the forward strand.
TCTTGCAGCATTTGCTTGTTTAATTGCAGCATTATATTGATCAACTGCTGTAGTATATGCTTCGTTAACATCTCCACCATTATAGATCACTTCAAGAGCGGTTTCCATAATTTTACGTCCTTCTGGGAGCATATCCATTAAAGCCCCTTGTGTTGCATAAGAAGCTTTTGTATCTTGTAACTGGTCAACTGTAACTTGTAATTGTGGTTTTTCAGCATGAGCATCTTTTACAACTTGTTCTTCATATGCACTTGGGTTGATAGCAAAGTAACCTGTACCGACATGCCACTCCGCTTGTACTGCTGGAGTTTGTAAATATTTCATGAACTCCCAAGCAGCTTTTTGTTCTTCTTCGGATTTACCATCAATCATCCAAAGACTTGCTCCACCAATAACAACACCTTGACGTTCTTTATTTTCTGGATGTGGCAAGTAAGCAATTCCTACTTCAAATGGTGCATTATCAATCACATCTCTTGAACTAGCAGAGGATTGTAAAAACATGGACACATCACCCGCTAAGAAACCAGCCATCATGTTATCTCCATTTGTACCATAGTTAGCAAATGTTTCATCATCAACCATACGTTTTACCCATTCTAAAATAGATTTACCTTCTTCTGCAGTCCAACCAATTTCAGTAGGAGTATCCGTACGCCCATTATCATTGTTCAATAATAATGCACCTTGGTTAGCTAATAATTGCTCCCATAACCAACCATATGCTTGTAATGCAAAACCTTTCATCTCTGGATTAGATTCAACGATTTTTTTACTTGCTTCTTCTACTTCTTCATATGTTGCTGGTGGAGTTTCTGGATCAAGTCCTGCTGCTTTAAATGCATCTTTGTTGTAATACATGACAGGTGTTGATGAGTTAAACGGCATTGAATAGAATGTACCATCTAAAGAATAGTAATTCGTAATGTTTTCTTCTAATCCACTCATATCATATCCGTCTGCATCGATTAACTCTTGAATTGGCTTAATTTGTCCGCTATTAATCATTGACATCGTACCTATTTCAAACGTTTGGATTACTGTTGGTGCACTATCAGATCCAGCAACAGCATTAAATTTGGTTAATGATTCATCATAAGTTCCTTGATATTCAGCATTTACTGTAATATCATCTTGAGATGCATTGTACTCTTCCACAATTTTGTTCAATGCTTCCTGACCAGCTCCACCCATAGAGTGCCAAAAAGTTACCACTTGTTTTTCTGCACCTTCTGCGGAATCAGTTGTATCTCCATTACTTGTTGATTCTTTTGCAGAACCTTCTTTTGAACTACATGCTGCTAAAAATAATACAAGACCAAGTGCAAGGAATACGAGTAATTTTTTCATTGTTTATTCTCCCTTTTTGTTTTGAATTTAGATTATTTTAAGGCACCTTCCGTTAATCCTTTTTGAAGCTTTTTCTGTCCAAAGAACAATAATATTAAGGTTGGAACAATAACAATGACAGCACCTGCCATTATGACACCCCATTCGTTTAACTGTTCCTGGGTTTGTAATTGCTTTAAACCGATTTGGACAGTACGTACTGTATCATTTGTCGTCGAAAGTAGTGGCCATAAGTACATATTCCAAGCGGATAAAAAACCGTAAATACCTAATGTCACCAAACTAGCCTTGGATACAGGTAATACGACAGATACATAAAATTTAAAATCACCCATCCCCGCAATTTGACTGGCTTCTCTTAACTCCTTTGGTATTTGTTTAAAATTTTGCCTTAACAAAAATGTACCAAAGGCTGTCGCAAAAAACGGTACGGCCAAGCCAGAATAGGTATCAATCCATCCTAAATCACGTATGATTTGAAAGTTTGGAATAATGGAAGCTTCAAAGGGCACCATCATTGTCGCGATAAATAAGTAGAATAATAAATCTCTTCCTTTAAACTCTAGGAAGACAAAAGCATAGGCAGCCAAACTAGATAAGACAAGTTGTCCAATCATTATTACAATAGAAACTGCTAAACTATTTAATAGATAACGAAGTAAAGGAAAACGTTCAAAGGCATGTACATAGTTATCTAAAGTTAATGTACTAGGTATACTTCCGGTTAAAATATCTTTATTGGTCATGAAGCTCATCATAATGGCCATAATCATTGGTCCTGCTACTATAAGAGCTGAAAGAATCAGTAATACATAAAAAATGACTTTTCGGCCGTTAGATATGGTCATTGATAGTGAACCTTCCTTTCCCCAAGCTTAAATTGCAATGCGGTCATTAGTAAAATCAGGATGAATAATACAATTGCTTGGGCACTTGCAGATCCAAATTTATAATTCACAAAAGCCTCTCGATAAATCGAGTAAACGATTAAATTGGTTTCATTTATCGGTCCTCCCTGTGTTAAGATATCGATTTGACCAAAGGATTGAAAAGCATTAATAATCGTCACCGTTATTACAAAAAACATGGTTGGAGACAACATTGGTATAGTTATTCTTCTTAATTTGTATAAATATCCTGCACCTTCAATATCAGCACTTTCGTATAAAGATGAATCGATAGATTGCAAACCACCTAACAAAATTAAAAAAGTAAATCCAACATTCATCCAAATTGTGGTAATGGATACAGCTATTAGAGCCCATTTTGGATCTGTTAGCCAACCAATTGCTTCAAACCCAAACGATCCTAATACTTGGTTAAGTAATCCCATCGATGGATTAAATAAATACAACCAAAATACAGATGCAGCTGCAACGGATACTCCCATCGTTGAGGAATAAATCGTTCGGAAAAAGCCAATCCCTTTTAGTTTTTCATTAGCAATAATAGCGAGAAATAAACTAATGATTACGGATGCAGGAACTGTATATAGAACAAACAAAAACGTCGACTTCATACTTTTTAGAAAAATGGGCGAGCTAAACATGTTTAAATAGTTTTCCAATCCAACAAAAACAGTTGGATCTCCGTTAGCTTTTGTTAAGAAAAAACTTAAATAAATAGTACGAAACATCGGATAAAATAAGAAAACACTAAATAAAATAATGGAAGGTAATAAAAAAGCTATCCCTTTTATAAAGCTTTTGATTCTTTGTTTCTTTTTTACTTGCACCATATCTAATAGACTGGTTTCATTTATCTGAGCCGTGTTAGTCATACTCATATAGCTAAAACCTCTTGTTCTTTATCTTTCAATGCAGATTGAATTAAATTACCTGTTTCTGAATCAAAGAATAATAGATTTTCAGGTAATATTTGTACAGGTACTTTTTGACCTACATGAATGGACCATTGTCCTGGCCATTTGGCCGTCCATAATTCTGAACCAACGTCAAATGCAATCGACGTTTCATTTCCTAATTGTTCAACGTTGACCACTTCTAAAAAGTGATTTGTATTTTCATTTGTCCCAGGCAGTAAATGCTCCGCCCGAATACCAATAGTCAACTTTTTATGATTGTGTATATCTTTTACAAATGCAGAATTGAAGGCGATATGTAATTGATCTTCCACGATTAATTCCTTGCCGTTTTCTGAAAATATGGCTTTTCCCATATTCATCTTTGGAGAGCCAATAAAAGAAGCAACAAATAGATTGGCCGGTTCATTATATAGGGTAATTGGTTTACCAACCTGTTGAATTTTCCCATCATTTAATACCATTATTCTGTCGCCCATCGTCATTGCTTCTACTTGATCATGGGTAACATATATCATGGTCATTCCAATTTTTTTTTGCAATCTACGAATTTGAACGCGCATATTAGCTCGAAGTTTGGCATCCAAGTTGGAAAGTGGCTCATCCATTAAACAAAGTGGAGCTTGACTTACAATAGCTCGCGCTAATGCAACACGTTGTCTTTGACCGCCCGACAGCTCTCTCGGTTTACGAGCTAACAATTCCGTTAGTCCCATCATTTCAGCCGCTTCTAATAATCTTCTTTGTCGTTCCTGTTTATCAACTTTTTTTGCCTTTAAACCAAAGAGAATATTCTCCTCTACTGATAGATGTGGATATAAAGCATAGTTTTGAAAAACCATTGATAAGTTACGTTCCTTCGGTGGAATATGATTAACTGCTTTATCGTTAATCTTTAAAACACCTCCAGAGATTTCTTCCAGCCCCGCAATCATTCTGAGTAATGTACTTTTTCCAGATCCAGAAGGACCAACAAGTACAAAGAACTCACCTTCATCTATTATTAAATTGATTTCGTTCAATACGTCTTGTTGTTTATCGTATGACTTCGAAACCTCAACTAACTCAATTTGACTCATACTCAACCTCCCCTTTCTAAAATGTGGGCGTAGGGTTATTAAATCATAAAGAATGAGTTAAAACAGGAATTTTACAGACTTCTAACTAATACTTTACAAATATTAAGAAAGTTAACAACTACCTTACAATTTTTACATTTGATTGACCCTACTAAAGTGAAAAGTGCCAGATTCTAACACAATTCAAATTTGTGTTAGAATCTGGCACCCAATTAATATGTAAACTTTTTTTATTCTTTTTCATCCATCTTTCGCTTTAAATATTCTGCAATTTCTGTTTGCCCAAATTCTTTAGCATACTCGTAGACATTCATATCCTTAATATTTTCTCCGGTGTATCTAATTGCAATATCTATTTCTTTTTCAACCAGAAGCTCAACCACCTCTTTATGTCCGTTATAAATTGCTCCAAACAACGGGTTTCTTTTTGCCAAGCTCACATCTAGTTCTGCCCCGCGCTCTATTAGATACTTTACTATTTCAATATACCCTGATCCAGCAGCCAAATTTAAAGCAGAAGCATCAAATGTACCACCCCTGGCATCAATATCTATTCCTCTTTGAATTAAATATTGAACTATTTCGAGGTGTCCATTTTTGGTAGCTACATGCAACCATGTTCCAAATGGTGTCATTGAATGTAAGGATTCTGGATTATCGCCTATTAAACGATTTACTTCATTCATATCCCCAAGCTTTATAGCATTTCTAATAGCTTTATTTAGACTTTTTTCAGCCATAACCTTACCTCCTGTATTTCTGTTCTCATGTAATAGCTATACCTTAAAAATCTTCAAGAGCTTCAGAAAAACGAAAGCTACTAGATTAATTTTTTAACCCCTTTGCTTATTCGTACATCGCGTTTTTTATCCCTTTTCATCCATCTTTCGCTTTAAATATTCGGCAATCTCTGTTTGCCCTCTTTCAATAGCAAACTCAAAAGCTCCCATATCTATCATAGTATCTCCTGAATACTTAAGATTAATATTAATGCCACGCTGAACAAGATACTCTACTATTTCAAGGTGCCCACCATAAATCGCTGAGAACAAAGGATTTCTATTAGGATCACTTTCATCTAATATTGCACCTTTATCAAATAAGTACTGCACAATACTAATTTTACCTTCACTAGCTGCATGTGCAATAGGTGCTGACTTTGGTACACCTTCATTAATATTAATATCTACCCCAGACTCAACGAGAAACCTTATCATATTTAGCATACCAGCTCTAACAGCAACATGTAGCCAGGTTCCATAAGGTGTTACAAAATCAAGCAGGCTTTTATCTGAGATAATTATCTCTTTTACTCGTTCTATATCGCCACTTTTAATTAGATCATAGATTTTTATAGCTTTTTCTTTTTTATCCATATAATCCTCCGAACATATCTTTATTTCGTGAATACTACTTCATTCAAGCCCCTAAAAATGGGTTGAAAAAGCCTGTTAAATTGGTACCGTTTAGACTTATTCCCGGGGAAATAATTTATTCCTTTTCGTCTAGCCTTTTCTTTAGGTACTCAGCAATTTCTGTTTGCCCAAATTCTTTAGCATACTCATAGGCATTCATATTCTTCATATTTTCTCCGGTATATCTAATTGAAATATCTATTCCTTTTTCAACTAGAAGATCCACTACTTCTTTATGTCCTCCATAAATTGCTCCAAATAACGGGTTTCTTTTTGCTAAACTCACATCTAGTTCTGCCCCTGCTTTTATTAAATATTTTACTATCTCCAAATGCCCTGCTCCTGCAGCCACCCTTAAAGGAGAAGCATCAAATACATCCCCTTTTGTGTTAACCTCAATGCCTTTATCGATTAGATGCTCTACTATTTCAAAGTGCCCTTTCTTTGCTGCAACATGTAGCCAGGTTCCAAATGGTGTCATTGTATGTAAGGACTCTGGATTATCGACTATTAAACGCTTTACTTCTTTTATATCTCCAAGCTTAATAGCATTTCTTATAGCTTTATTCAGGTTTTTTTCATCCATAACATTTACTCCTGTCTTCTACTATCTTGTACTAGTTAATAAAAGGTACCAAGTTCTAATACAATTTATAATTGTTACAGTACCTTATTATTATATGATTTGTTATTATCCTATAATCTTCTGAATATTCATTAATAAATATTGTATATTCCACAATCTTTCGTTACTATTAATTTATAAAAATTATTAGGAGATGTATATATTGGGAATTATAACTATGCATTTTCTATTTAATCTTTCCTTATTAATGATTTTATTTTTTATTTTTTTTCTATTAAATAAGAGAGTCGGTAGTATCCATTTACATAAACGAGCAAGTTTATTTTATTTTGTTATTTCGTTAATACTTTGTTCTCTATTTTCTTATCCCATACAAAGTGGGTATGTTCTAGATTTGAGGATCATTCCTTTTATATTGGGTGGTCTCTATTTGAGGTTCAGTCCTATTCTAGGATTTTTGGTTATATTCTTTCGAGCATTTCATGGAATAGATGTTGGATTCTTTATAGGAGTTGCGTTTTATACCGTATTCAGTTTTTTTTTATGGTATATTTCTCCTTGGTTTTTAAAACTCACTTCTAATATACGAATACTTTTTTCCGCAGGTATTACTTTACTGATAAGTGTTGGTATATTCACTATAGCATTAAACAAAGTATCTCCTGACCAATTGCTAGACATAATCATCGCCTATTTAATAGTCCCGCCACTTGGGGTTGCCATGATTTCTACCCTCATTGAAATAAGAGAAAAAAATCAACAGTTGCAACAACAGTTAGTCATCGAAGAGAAGTTGGCTGCACTCGAACAAATGGGAGCTGCAATATCTCATGAAATTAGAAATCCATTAACTACAGCAATTGGATTTATAGAGCTCCTCGACCAAGTTTCTTTGGATAGTAAAAACAGCACAAAATATCTCTCCATTATCAAAGATGAATTAGATTCTGCAGAAGGTATCATACAAGATTACTTAACCTTTTCTAAACCAATTATGGAATCAACAGAAGAATTAGATATTCAGAAAGAACTAACGCATATTTTAAAATTACTACATCCACTCGCTAATTATCATTCAGTAAAGGTTTCTACTGATTTTTCTGCCTCTGGAACTATCCAAGGAGACAAATCGAAATTCCATCAATGCTTTATCAATATTATAAGAAACTCAATCGAATCCATGCCTTATGGCGGTGCACTAATGATAAAGACGACTGCTACTCAGAACAAAATAATTATTTCTATTCAAGATACAGGAATTGGATTGAGTAAAGAACAGATTAAACGCATAGGGGAACCATATTATTCTACGAAGGGATCCGAGGGAACTGGTCTCAGCATGATGGTTGCTTACAGTATTTTACGTGCTATGAGAGGAACAATTGAAGTTCAAAGTGAGATCGGTGAAGGTACCATCTCCCAGTTTCATTTTAAGCGGCATAAAACTAAGATAAAAAGAAGATGAATCTTTTCTGCATAAAATAGTAATGGAGGAATCATACCTTGGAATTAACAGTATATTTCTTTTTTAACCTATCCTTGTTAATCGTATTACTATTTTCAGGATTTTTATGGGCAGAAAAGTCGAAAAAGTCTTGGTCTTACCGAACTATTTTCATCATCTATTTAATAATTAGTTTAACCCTCTGTTTTATTTTTACTTATCAAATAGAAGGCATTAATGTCCTTTTTGGTTTACGAAAAATTCCGTTCATTGTCGGTAGTTTATATATGGGATTAGGTCCTTTTTTGGCTGCATTCATTATGCTTGTAAGAGGGTTTTTGGGAATTGACTATGGTTTTTGGAGTACCGTCCTTTATTATGGTGGGTTTGCTATTCTTTTTTGGCGTATCTCTCCATGGTTTTTAAAACGCTCTCCCAAGCAACGAATTCTTTTTTCCGTAGGTGTAACATTTCTGTTCAGTTTTGTCCAAACTTTTACGCTGGGAATCTGGCAATTGCCTCATAGTAGCTTCAAAGTTTTATTTATTTTTTTAGTCATTCAACCAATTGGAGTCGGAATTATTTCTTATATTATTGAAGAAATTCTGATGACTATACAATTGCGTCAACGCACGATGAAGTCCAAACGGTTAGAGGCTGTGGAACGAATGGGTGCAGCTATTAGTCATGAAATTCGTAACCCCTTGACAGTAGCCATTGGTTTTGTTCAACTTTTGCAAAATAATGCTATTTCCAAAGAAAACCACACTCAATACCTCTCCATTATTAAAAACGAGCTGAAATCTGCTGAAAGAGTCATTCAAGAGTATTTGAATTTCTCTAATCCTGAAATTAATATAATGGAACCCCTAGTTGTTCAGGAAGAACTAAAACAAGCAGTTCAATCACTAAAACCATTGGCAAAGCAAAATTCGGTCAAAATAGTTTCTATTTTTTCACAGGGAGGGGTGATTGAAGGAGACAAACAAAAATTTCATCAGTGCCTTGTAAATATTATGAAAAACGCAATAGAAGCAATGCCAAACGGAGGCACATTAACGGTTGAAACGGAGAGCACCCCAACAACTGTAGGTATTCTCATGAAAGATACTGGTTCAGGTATGACGCCTGAACAAGTGAACCGTTTAGGTGAGCCTTATTATTCAACAAAAGGAAGCAAAGGGACTGGCCTTGGCATTATGGTAGTGTATAGTATCGTACGTGCTATGAATGGGACAATTCATGTAGAAAGTGAAATTGGACAAGGCACGACATTTAAATTCACATTCCCTTCCTTATCACCTAGTTTTCTAGAACCTGTAGAAACAAAGGAAACTGAGAAGGAACTTGTTGGGAGTCGATAGCTTACCCGTTCTAATACAATTTATAATTGAACTGGCACCCTTAATGTTGTTTGTATCCTGTAACACTTTCTATTCTTTTTCTTCCAGCTTTTGCTTTAGGTATTCAGCAATTTCTGTTTGCCCTCTTTCAATAGCAAATGCATAAGCATCCATATCTTGCATGTTTTCACCAGAGTATTTTATATAGAGATCTATATCATTCTCAACTAAGAATTTAACAATATCCAAATGACCACCATATATTGCAGAAAATAAAGGATTTCTATCTGGTTCACTAGTATCAATTACAATATACTTGCTAATAAGATATTCAACAATATCTAAATACCCCTTTGTAACCGCTCTTTCGAGGGCATTTGTAGAAAAGTTTCCCCCTTGTGCATTAATATCTATTCCGGCATTAATAAGAAGTTTTATTATTTCTAAGTGTCCATGAGCCGCTGCTACATGTAACCAAGTTCCAAAAGGTGTCATCCATGTTAACATTTCTGGTTCTTTCTTAAGTAAATCTCTTAATATATCTAATTGATCATTTTTAATAGCACTTCTGATATCCTTCGCAACTTTAGTCTTATCCACTTTAGTTTCTCCTTTGATTTTTATCTTCTAGAAGCAGCTTGTTTTCCAAGGTCTTCTAGTATTTCAATGATATCATCTAAGTCTGCTCCTGCAGCATCGACTGCTTCTATTGAAGTGGTTTGTTCGTAAAAAATACCAAGTTCTAAAACAAATCAGAATTGTTTTAGAACCTGGCACCTTCAATCAATCTATTTAAAAACCTTCTTTTTAAAAAAACCTTGAAGTAAATAGCCCTTCAAGGTTCTACTAAGAGTATTCTAAATACAATTACTTTTCTTCTTTATATGCTAATGCAATCTCCACTACTTCCTCTGGTGATAAATCCTCATCGTTCCAAAAAATTAAGTCACCGGGAGCAGGGTGAGGAACATTTTCTGTCTATACATTCACTTACCTCTTCATCAGATAGCTTAGGATTACATATTTTATTTACTAGTTCAACTAGTTCTTTAGAGGTTAGTTCTGATACATAATTGTGTACTTATGCTTGTTGAAATATACGACATTAGATAAAATGCTATCTTTTCAGTTTCAAATTCCCTATTAATTCTTGAATATTCTCAGCGATATGTTCAAATGTACTTCTTTCAAAATCTTCTAATTGTATTATTCCACTATGGTTCTCAATAACCACCAACAAACCATTCCCTTCAATCCCAATAGGTATCTTATTTAAACTATCCCCATGATTTTCTTTATATCCTTTCAATGACTCTCGGAATGAACTTATCTCACTGTTCGGTAAGACAGGCTCTAATGTAATATAGTGTTCCTGATAAAATCCATCTAAATCTGCAAACCAATATGAGTTAAAATATTCAACTATTGTTTTATGGAATTTTATATCAAATTCAACTTCTAAACTTGTAAAGTCTTGTGAAACAGTCATTTCTACAGGTTTCCATGAGATATATTCATCCTCATCAACTTCACCATCATAAATTATTAGATTATCTTCACTGCTAATTGGTGTTTTAAATAAAAAATCTAAACCTTCATTAGCTATCTCTTTTCTCATTTGAAAGTATATCTGCATCGCTTCTTTTATTGACAAAGTTATCACCCTTTACTTATTTAAAAATTTTTCAAGTAATTCAGCATACTCACTATCATTTCCCCAAGCACCTGCAGCTTTTTCCGCGTTATGTATACCACCTGTTCCCGGGTGTAGCTTTGAAGGCACTGCAACTGCTTGACCACCCCCACCTACGTGATGATGGATTAATTTATCATTATATAATTCTTTCATATCATATTGAGGGAAATGTTCTCTAAATGTTTTATCATTTATCGGAGAGAAACCCAATTGAATTTTTTGTTTATTTGCTTTACTTAAACTTTCCGGATATTCTTTCTTTATTTCTTTCCAATAAAAGTCTTTACCACGTAGCCAGCCTTCTGAATTGGTTCCTGGTTTACCCTTACCCACATAAGGCATTTCTACTGTAATTCTTGGGTCTGCAGTATATTTTTCTTCTAATTTTTTTAAATCTGCATTCCGATAAGTTCTTATAGGATGATTAACACTATCTGTACCCTTAACACCACTCTCCACCCTAGCCATGGAGATTATCTGATCCTTCAATCCGCTAGCATTGACTGTGTTATAAGGAACTTCACCTGCGATTGCAAACTGTGGACGGGGTCCGTAAGGTAATAGATTAGCTAATGATGCAGAGGCATTATTTACGGCTCCAGTTACTGTTGGAACAGCTGCCTTTGTGGCCACAACCCCTGATTTTGTAAGTGCACCGACACCCTTTGTTCCGACTATTGACGTGGCGACTGTGCCTAATGCGTAGGTTACCCAGTGGGCACGGGAATTGGCATCTCCATTCACCATATCACGTTCGTAGGATGTCGAGATGGCCGATTTTATTACGTTGAATGTTTCTAGTGGATTCGTAACCGCTTCTACTGTAGCGTCCAACGTGGCTTTGGGGTCCTGGATTATATCCACAATACCTGTAACAAAATCTTTTCCTACATCAAATAAACCCGTTAAAATTCCATCCACCACTTCTAAACCAGTATCTACTGCCGACTTTTCTTCCTCTACCTCACGCAGGCACATTTCTGCTTCGTTTGTCGGCGTCGTAATGGTTAACGGGGGACTACAGGAAGCCAGATCCATCCAACAATCTTTTGAAAAAGTAAAAGGTGCCAGGCTCTAACATAACAATTCAAGATTGCATTAGAGCCTGACACCCGTTTTATTAGTTAATTTTTTTGCTCGTTCCCTGTAACACTTTTTTGTTCTTTTTCTTCCAGTTTTTACTTTAGGTATTCAGCAGTTTCTGTTTGCTCTCTTTCAATAGCAAATGCATAAGCATCCATATCTTTCATTGTATCACCTGAATACTTAACGTCTCTACTTGTCCCACTATAACAATATATTGTTATACAACTCCGGTTTCATTCTACCTTCATAAGCAGTTATTTTTAATTTTCTTATGCTCTTAGTCATGTAATTTATCAAGAAATTCCGTGAAATTTGCTGCAATGTAAAATACATTTTCTCTTGCACGTTCTTCAGCCTTCTCCTCCGTTAAACCTTCTTCTTGAATTAACATTTCTATTTCCCAAGCATTTTCATGTTCCCAAAAAACTACAATCGGATTATTCTCATGCTCTTTATAATCAAAACATATTAAGTTTCCTGAAGGGTCGAAGGCAAAAGGAATTATCTTTTTTGGAAGTGTATCCTTATAATCATTGAAAACTTCTAGTATATGCTCATCATCTTCACTGTCAAATGTTAGTAACGTTCCGAATACCTTTTCTTTTCCTTGCACTTGAAATAACTCTGGACTAACATGTGCACCGTTATAGTCCATAGCAACTTCTATATAATCTAAGGGAAATTTCACTCCTAATTTTTCTCCAACCTTCTCCACTTCTTCCTTAGTCACTTGTTCATCCCATGATCTCCATATTATTTTACTCATCTGATACCATCTCCCCATAGTTTATTTCCACCTAGATGATTCACTTTATGCGTCTTAGATACTACAAGTTGCATCTTGCCCGGTACCTGATGATGGTGCCATGTCAACCCTTTAATTCTGGCTTCCCCGTTTTCAATATCTCTAAGCTGTTTTGTTGTAAAAATTTCCGTAGTCGTTTTCCCTTGTTCAATTGCTTCTTTTAATAACCTAGTACTTTCTTTAAATTGTGTATCATCAGTTGCTTTATATAGATTCTCTTTTAATTTCAGTGAAAATTTAACATCATCACCTTTAAAAATTGGAAAACCTAGAATGTCATAATCTACGCCTTTCACATGTTTTCCTCCCGCTAATGCTTTATTAACAATATTATTCTTTGGTGAAGCATTTAAATAAGTCTCCACATGGCCCACTACGGCTTTGAATTCTTCAATATTATCATAACCATATTCCTTAATAGTTGTATCATCTACGACTTCCAAAAACTTTTCAACACTCTCATAGCCTTTTGGAACAATGGATCTATTAATCACGTTTCCATTTATATCATAATCATTTTTAATTACTTCATCAATTTCAGAACCTTTAACATTCCCTGTACCCTTAACACCACTCTCCACCCGAGCCATGGAGATTATCTGATCCTTCAATCCATTTGCATTCACCGCGTTATAAGGAACTTCACCTGCGATCGCAAACTGTGGACGGGGTCCGTAAGGCAATAGATTAGCTAATGATGCCGAGGCATTATTTACTGCTCCGGATACTCTTGGAACAGCTGCCTTTGTGGCCGCAACCCCTGATTTTGTAAGTGCACCCACACCCTTTGTTCCGACTATGGAAGTGGCGACTGTACCTAATGCGTAGGTTACCCAGTGGGCACGGGAATTGGCATCTCCATTCACCATATCACGTTCGTAGGAAGTAGAAATGGCCGATTTTATTACGTTGAATGTTTCTATTGGATTCGTAACCGCTTCTACTGTAGCGTCCAACGTAGCTTTTGGGTCCTGGATTATATCCACAATACCTGTGACAAAATCTTTTCCTACATCAAATAAACCCGTTAAAATTCCATCCACCACTTCTAAACCAGTATCTACTGCCGACTTTTCTTCCTCTACCTCACGCAGGCACATTTCTGCTTCGTTTGTCGGCGTCGTAATGGTTAACGGGGGACTACAGGAAGCGAGCTCTGCCCAACGATCTGTTTGGAAGTGAATATCCGTAAGATTATTGTTGAACATATCTTCTATGTTATGAATCCATGTTTCCATTGCATGCATGTGTTGCATCAAATTCTTGCAGCCTATTTACTGTGTCGTCTCTCTTTCTTTTTGCATCTAGAACACCCTCCTGTACTCCACTATCATCCAGATGTGGAAGGGCCATGATATCGCTCACCTGGTCCATAATACTGTTTGACTCATTCGTTAGATTTGCAGTCAATTGTGCGATTGTAGTAAGTCCCAGCTCTACCTCACCTACTAGAAATTGCTCTACTATATGACCTGAAGTATCTGGTTCGAGGGCATCAAGAGCGCTTTTCATTTGTTGAAGTACTTGCTTATAACCAGCAGCAGAGACTACAAAGTGTTGGAGTAGCGGCAGATGACATTCCGCATAGAAAGCTCGGATTGCATCGCCTCCTACTCCTTTTAGTTCTTCATCCATCGCTACTAATCCTTCTACGGCACGATGGATTGCTTCTACTTCGCTTTCTAGCCTGTCTAACATTGTGATATTTCTTTTTAGACCGTCTTGAAACAAGTCTACGTCTAGTACTTTCATAGGCTCACCTTAGTTTCTTTTCTTCTATTGAAAGAATGTAAGTGGCATCTGTTAACTCTAAAACATGATATCTCCCTTTCCTGGTCCATCAAACTCCTCCTCATCCCTATTAGTTTTAATATTCCATTTTTTATAATAAAGGTAAGATGGAATTCAGTGAAATTGGAAAAATGATCCTTAAGAAGTCTAAGGTTTGCATTAAAACCAATACGTATGTCATAAACCAGTTTCTATTTAGGAATACAAATACCTATCTATATATATAAGTTTTATAGTTCTTGAATATCGGTAAATTATCTCATTTGTTAAAGATAGAATAACGCCCATAATAGGGAAACAGAGCGGTAGCGAATTGAATTAAATGGCCGTTAAAATCTTCACTACAGGGCAGATGCTTTCCATCCTGTAGTGAAAAACAATAGAGCTTGCTATTTACTTAGTTCTAGCAGTTCTTACAAAGTCCATTATTTGTAAATATACTTCCAGTAAATGGTGTAAAGCGACAAACCGGACTAGCAGATCCGTTCAGCAAGTTCGAAGGGTTTTACCGCTCAGTTTCCCTATACCACTATTAAATTATAAACACTCTGTTCCTATGCTTCTGGTAAAAAGTTACCCACATGTCTAGGTCTTCTCTAGTTTCCTAACCAATAAAAAATTCGCCTTAAACCAGCTCTCACTGATTTAAGGCGAATTATAATCTTTAATAGACTGTATTGTTACTTATTCATTCTCGAAAGAAAATCTCCAAGTAAGTCATCTAAGCTTTCGGTTTCGACATTTTCCACAGAATCTTCTTCAGTGGAAGCATGCTCATGTTTTACTTGCTCCCAGTCAAAATTCATCAAATCATCTTCTAGTTCGTCAGCAAGCATTTCTTGTTGAATCTCTTCTGGTTCTGTCGAATTATTTGCGTAAGGACTTGTATCTAGATCATTTTTTACAGTTTCCGTCGGCTCGGTTTGTAAATACAGGGCTTGGTCGATATCTAAAGCATTGCTGTTAAGAGAGGCGAGAATAGACATTGCCCGAACAGGATCTGACAGCAAATGATAGACAATGTTTCCTAGCATAGCTTCTGAATGTGAGTGTTTTAGCCAATTGCGCTGTTCCTTACTTAGCTGTTTTGGCATTGGAATGGTAATAATTTCTCTATCCTTGGATAAGGAATTACTCACACCTTCCGTAACAAACTCGGCTATTTTGCTAGAAAAGTTTCTTCTCTCTGTTTCTTTTAACTTTTGCATTTGCTTTAAAATATGATCAGGAGTATCAGAAGGGAGCCGAAACGTAATAGCTTGTCCCCTTTGAATACTTGATTTCCCTGACTTTTCCATGAAATCACCCTATTTTTATACTTTTTGTATCGTTGCCTCAGCTTTTTTTGTCTCTTTAGCATTCTTTCTAACAAAATCAGAGATTAGTTTGTGATAAGCATTTGCCATCATCCAAATGCTCTCTTTTTCATCTTCAAAGAATTCGATATTGTAGCCATTCAAGTTGTTATTTAACGTTTTAATATAATCTTTTAAAACGATTGACCCGCCGCCTACAAAATAGCAGATCTCTGTTTGGGAATTTTTTTGCCATACATTACGTAAATGACGATATTCTTTCTTCGCTAAGTCTAAAAGAATACGATCTGTAATATCATGAACGCTTGTACGACTACCGTTCACCATAATATGATTTCGGTCATTCTTTCTAGTGATGATATCTACAACATCTCTACGACTGTCTAATTCCACACCATGTTTTAGTCTAATTTCTTCTCGAATAGACTCTAGCGCTTCGGAAACGCCTAGATTGAAGCCTTGTGCTTTATCGTCGTCCACATTACGATTCTTAATGACTGCCACATCAGTTGATAGGCCACCAATGTCTTGAATAAGAATGCTTTTATCTACTAAATCTCTATTTATAATGTTTAAATCATTATCCATTACTAGGTTGATATAAGCTGCGAATCCTTCAGGGTATATTTTAACTTCATCAAATTTAATATTTACTTTTAGTCCTTGGTATTTAGGTGTTACTAAAAATTCAACTTGATGAACTGATCCTAAGAGCTGTGAACGGTAGCCCACGTCTTTTCCTTCTTTTACTTCACGAAGGGGCAGACCAGTACCTAACGTATAGTTTGCATCTATTACATTATTATTCTTTTTAAATAGACCTGTGTTTTCTTCTCTAACTGCATCTAAAGCTAGAGTAGCAAATAACATGACTAATGTTTGATCTTCCTCTGATTTGTTACTTCCAGGGTCTAATTCAGTTGCATTATCGCTTTTTGTCGCTAAGCTACCAACACGATAAATTATATTATTTTCATTAAGGGCAGGGGAGTGTACTCTAATATGAATTCCTTCGATAGGATCCTTATCGTTTAATTCCTCTATACCTATAACCGGTCTATCTTCTGTTGATACCGCAATTACATTGGGAATGTTTAGTTCATAATCCAATTTACCAAATAAAGCTTTAACTGAGTCATTTCCTACATCGATTGCACAAACTCTTGAAGTGTTCATCAAATCATCCCTTCTTTTTATAGGTTCTACCATTTTAAGGTTATCTCACAGGGATTACTCCGTCAATCCACCAAAAGGTGTATTCAAATTGTAAACATTCAAGCTAATTTTGTTTACAAGATATACAATCTTGTATACTTGTAATCTATTTTGTATACATCCTTGTTTAACAACATGCGTACTTATTTGTATACATGTTTACATTATTGAATACGTTATGTTTACTTATTGTATACTTGTATACACATCTAATTATTTTGCTTTTTAAGTAAAAGTAATCTTTTCTATCTTTATTATTTGATGCTTTTACCTCAACTAATATTATTTGAAAACAGGGGATTTCTGTGAAGAAATATCTACTAACTGTAATTATAAGATTTACTTCTCACTTACTCCTCTAAAGAAGAAATTTTAGTAAGAAAATTAACACCCCACTTTTCGCTTTCTTATAACAGAAATTATCTATTAACCACTTAAGCTAATCGGTTTTTTTATTTAATTAGTTTTAAGGGTGTTTAAGAACATTTAAACCCCTTCGCATGTTTTGGTATGGGATTATTATTAGAAAGGCCTTAAAAGGGCATATTTTAAGGCGAATTAGAAGGAGAACCTTAATAATACTGTTTACAGGAACCAAATACTATTAATTTTATCATTGTCATAAACAGAAAGATCCAAGATAAGCAATGCATGCTTTTCTTGGATCTTAAGTTTCTATTCAATCATTAGTATCTCTTTAATATCCTCTTCCGTCATAGTGGACAGTGTATCCTGCCCTGAGTGAATGACTTCATCGATGAGGCTTTTCTTCTTGTGTTGCAGTTGCGTAATTTTTTCTTCGATTGTACCCTTTGCTATTAAACGAATGATATGGACTTCGTTTTCTTGTCCCATTCGATGTGCACGGTCTGCAGCTTGCTGCTCCACCGCTGGATTCCACCACAAATCGTAAAGCACTACTGTATCTGCACCAGTCAGATTAAGCCCAGTTCCCCCTGCTTTTAGCGAAATTAGAAATAGATTCCCTTCTCCGTTATTAAAACGATCACATAATGCTACTCGCTCCTCTGATGGTGTTTGGCCGTCTAAGTAGAAATAGGGAATTCCCTCTCGGATTAGTTGCCTTCTAATAATACCTAGCATCTGTGTAAATTGTGAAAAGATGAGCACTCTTCTACCTGATATTCGACATTCCTCTAATAGCTCCATCAACTGTTCAAATTTAGCCGAGCTTCCCTTATAACCTTCCACAAAAAGAGCTGGATGACAGCATATTTGGCGAAGTCTTGTGAGCCCGGCCAATATTCTTATCCGATTTCTTTGGAGCTCCCCTTTTTTCAAATGCTTCAATGCATCTTGTTTAAGCTCAGCCAAATAGGCAGCATATAACGCTTTCTGCTCTATTTGTAACTCGGAATACAGCATTGTTTCTGTCTTGTTTGGTAATTCCTTCAGTACATCCTGTTTCATGCGGCGCAATATAAACGGGCGTACTCGTTTTGCTATACTATCACGGTTTAATTCACTAAAGGCTCTTCTTCCTGGCAATAACTCTGGAAACACAACGTGAAATATTGACCAGAGCTCATCTAATGCGTTTTCGATCGGCGTGCCGGTAAGTGCAAAACGATGCTCTGCTTGAATCAATTTCACCGCTTTTGCTGTTTTGGTGAGTGGGTTTTTAAAAGCCTGTGCTTCATCTAAGAACAACGTATGAAATAGGCGATTCCTATATAGCTCTGTATCCATTCGAAGCGTTGGATACGAGGTAATTACTACATCTACATGAGCACTCTGTTTCCACAAATCAGCTTTTTTGGTTTTATTGCCATCTATCACCTGTGTTTGAATATGTGGCGTGAATTTTTCTAACTCATTCTTCCAATTGTATAGGAGGGAGGCTGGGCATACGATTAGTATCGGTAAATGACGAGTGCGGGCATCTGAAAGAACCGATTCAATGAAAGCAATGCTTTGAAGCGTTTTACCAAGTCCCATATCATCAGCAAGGATACCTCCGAATCTGTATTTTGCAAGTAACTGGAACCATCTAAATCCTACTTTTTGATAATCTCTAAGGACCCCTTCTAAAGGGATTGGACTATCCAACTCTAAGTTTTCAGGGTTGTGTAAGTTTTTCATTAGCTTAGCAAATTTTTCTCCCGGTTCTACCAGGTCACTTTGCTCTAAGGAGTCGATCATTTGCATTCCTTTTATTAATGGAACTCGAATTACTTCTTCCATCGTATCCGTCGTAATTCCCATATCAATAATGAAGCTAGATAAAGCTTGGTATTCAGGTGTCTCAAGTGAAACTAAGTTGCCACCTGGAATGCGGTAAAACTTTCGTTTTTCTTCAATAGAAGCCATCAGCCGCTGGATTTCCTTTTCCGAAATTTCTTTTAGATGGAACTTAAACTCTAGCCAATCTGTTCGTTCCTTTACTTCGACTCTTATCCTTGGACCAATATAACCTCTTTGCACACGCATTTTCACGGCTGTCGAAGCATAAATCTGTATCCATTTTTCCATATTTCCAAGTTCGTGGTATAAAAAATGATACTCTGCTTCCTCGTCGTATAAAAAAAATCCACCTTCTGTTTGGGTAAAGGAGTTTTCCTCAAGCAATTTAATGACTTGAAGTTCCTTATTGCGCTGGCGTCTTATTCCTGGATAATGCGAAAATGTTTCTTCGGTTTCCTCGCATGGATTGATGACTAAATGCCCATAATGAAACTCTAATCCTACTAATAACCGGTGTTTCACTCGATCTAGGAACATCTTGATACGAAGTGGTGTTTCCCCTAGTCGTTTGGAAATAGATTCTGCAATTATCACATGACCAAGCTTCATCAAACCGGGAATAACTTTTTCCATAAAATGATCTATTTGCTCGTCTGATATAACGAGTTGATGTGTTCCTGACTTATCCAGCATTGCTTTCAGCTCCACTAGCCTATTGCATTCATCTGCAGGAAGCTTATATAGGACACCGTCTGAAAGTGCATAGCCGTAAGCCTTTAATACGGTAATTTGCTCGAGACCTTTCACATTCAATTGATAGCCGGTCGTATTCCCTTCCTCAAATTCAAAGCTGAGAGAAAGCTCTTTTCCTATATGAACTCCGTCGAAAATCTGTCCACCCTGCATTACTCTAACTGCCGGTGCTTTTTTCAATAAAGGAAGTAGCTGCTCCCAATCCGAGACGGAGATAAGTAACAGTCCTTCTTGTAAGGCGGTTTTACTTTTTATTCGCTGGCTTTTCATCAGAAATTGAAGAACTTCATCCGTTTCTCTTGGAAAACTGAAGAGCTGTGGTGTATAGATCAAGCCCGGTGCATATTCAAAGGGTTCTCTACTTTCCATTGCACTCAAAAATTTTGCTATATGGGAGACCGGATGTAGCTTACGGGAACCAATACTTAACTGTATGCCTAATGCATACTCCCCCTCTGTTTGATAAACAGGACGGTATGTGAACTCCACATGCAATGTCTGTCTTTTATCAAAATGTAGCTGCTTACCGGTAGGAGCTGAGGATTTATTTTCAAATAGTTCTAGCATTTGTGCCGCTAAGTGATCCTCCGCCTGCTGCTTCTCTTCAATTGATAGTAGTACGGCCGCAATATGCTGGCAGTATGTCTGTACAAAGCTTATTTGCGGACATGTACAACTAGCTACTATTTTTCCACTGGGAGCTGCTTTTACCATGACATCAAAGCCATCCCCCACTGTCACACTGGCGGTAAAAACTGTGCTTTCTTTTTTAGCTGGGTGAAGATTTACTTTTTCGGCTTGAAAGTATGCCTTCCCCTTTTTAAATGCAGTAACGCCGCATAGTTTTTTGATTTTTGTTTCATTCATCGAAAAGTTCATATTGTAGTCCTTTCTCGATTACTGTTAGTTATCTCTGTTATGGATTTGTTCTGTTTGGTAATATCTTAGCATGTTTTGTGTTGAAACATGGAACAAGGTGAAGGTCAATTTATTTTGATATAATGATATTTATGTCAACAAATGGAGTGAAATAGATGGAAATCGTAAGCCAACAGCTTTTAAAATATGGAATGGATGCTACCTTAGTAAGATATCTATCCATTGTTATTACCATAATCTTAATAATGATTTTCTGCATAATAGCGAACTTTATCACGAAAAAAGTAGTAATTAGGATGATTACCAAAATTGTTAACAACACTAAGTTCCATTGGGATAATGTCCTTTTAGAAAGAAGAGTTTTTCATAAATTGTCGCATATAGTTCCTGCAATTATAATTTACTACTTTGCTTCCACTTTTCCATCCTTTCAACATTTGATAGAAAAGGGAGCAATGGTCTATTTAGTTATTATGGGTTTAATCGTTATTAATAGCTCTTTAAATGCAATGAATGATATATATCAAACATATGAAGTATCTAAGACCAAGCCTATTAAAGGATATATTCAAGTAATTAAAATTATTGTCATAACGTTTGGAATTATTCTCGTCATCGCAAACCTGATGGGAAAAAGCCCCCTTCTTCTTCTAAGTGGAATTGGTGCTCTCTCAGCTGTATTCATGTTGGTTTTTAGAGACTCGTTATTAGGCCTTGTTGCGGGAATTCAGTTGTCGACTAATGATATGGTTCAAGTTGGCGATTGGATTGAAATGTCTAAATACGGGGCAAACGGAGACATTATTGATATCTCCCTCAATACCGTTAAGGTACAAAACTTCGATAAAACGATAACGATGATTCCAAGCTATGCGCTAATATCCGATTCTTTTATCAATTGGCGAGGGATGCAATCCTCTGGAGGCCGGCGGATTAAGCGTTCACTAAATGTCGATGTAAATAGTATTGTATTTTGTACAGAGGAAATGATCAGTAGCTTTAAAAATATCCATCATCTTTCGGACTATATTCCGCTTCGAGAACGTGAGATTACAGAGTACAATAATAAAAATAAAATTAACAAAAGTAATCCCGTGAATGGTAGGGCGCTTACGAATATCGGTGTATTCAGAGCGTATATTAGCAACTATCTTCGAAATCATTCTGGAATTAACCAAGAAATGACCTTAATGGTTAGACAATTAGCACCAACCGAACACGGATTACCAATAGAAATATATGCATTTACAAATGATGTAGCATGGGCTGTGTATGAGACAGTTCAAGCCGACATTTTTGATCATCTTTTTGCCATTGCTCCAGAATTTGGAATTCAAGTATTCCAGAATCCATCTGGGAACGATTTGAAAAAATTTACGAATATATAAGGACGAGCTATTACTGTAAACCATCAGTAGTAGCTCGCTTTTTTGTTTGATATATACCAAATAGACTCTCTTTTAAGAGATTAGAAACTTTCTTAAAATTTTTTATAAATTCAAGTATAAAAGTTAGATAGATTGACTATATTGTTAATAGATTATGAGATAACAAAAAAGGAGGAAAGAAAATGATGAGTCCATTTGAGTTACCAGAGCAACTACCAGAAACATTGGAAGAGTTATTAAAGTTGTTATTACACACAGTCATCGCTTAGGAGAGATTTAAATACAAAACATTAACCAAAAACATAGAGAAGTAGATATTTCTACTTGTTGGAGTAGAAATATCTACTTATTTGAAATTATTACGTCTAACTTTTTTAGAAATAAAATCTCCGTTTACCTCCTTCTCTCACCCTACTCTTCTAAGTAATTGTCTTTTATTCGTCTATCCAATTTCAAATTCCTCCTTCTTTTTTTTGTTTATCCAGAATTCAATTGGGTATTCTATAAAACAAGTAACATATCAAATCTTAAAATAATAGGAGGAACACTATAATGGCAGATAAAAAATATGTTGGATCATTCAGAACGGAAGAGGAAGTATTGCATAAGATTAAAGAGTTAAAAAATGAAGGTTATGTCGAAAATGATATTTATGTAGTTACCAATGATAAAGATTCTTTATCAATTGTTCGTGGTCAGACTGATGTGGATCTCGTATCAGCTGATGGAAACTGGTTAGACAAGTTTATAGCCTTTATGAGCGGAGATGAACCTGTTCGTGCAGCATTCCATGACATGGGCTTTACAGAAGAGGAGTCACAACGATACTACAGCGATGTCAAAGATGGTTCATTTTTACTTTACGTAGACAAGAATTATGGGACTATTTACGACGACAAAAATATCGATTTAGGCACAGGCGCAGGTTACGTTGGTGCCAATATCGATTCTACCGATACGGCTTATGTGGGGGACAATACCAAAGAAGAACATTTGCAGCTTCATGAGGAACGATTATCGATTGACAAAGAACGCCAACTGGCAGGTGAAGTAAACGTCGATAAATACGTTGTAGAAGAGCAAGAAACAGTGGAAGTTCCTGTTGAAAGAGAAGAAGTATACATCGAAAGACGCGCGGTCGATGCAGAGACTGCGGCTGGAGAAGTATTCGATGATGGCGAGAGTATTCATATTCCTGTCATGGAGGAACGCGTTGAAGTGACAAAACGCCCAGTGGTAAGTGAGGAAATTGTTGTAGGTAAGAAAAAAGTAAAAGATACCGAGACGGTTAGCGAGACTGTTCGTCGTGAACAGGCAGATATCCACCGTACTGATGGGATTCCTAATGATCCAGATGCTATTTTAGAGAGAAATGCTTTGGATAATGACCCTTTAGAGGAAAATATATTAGGTGAAGATACATTTGATAAACGAAATAAGCTTTAATTGTTATTGGCAAGTCAACCAATGATGAAAATCCCAACCATTTAAAATGGTTGGGATTTCTTATTTCAAGGAGAATGCTTCAAGTATTCCTTTCACTCGTTCCACATACGGCTCTTTATTATACGATTGATACAATTGACTAGAAAGTCGTATCGGATCACCAAAGAAAAAGCGTTCATACAACGTTTGGCGTGTGCCAAATGGACTCATAGTTAAATCCCAAGCTAGACGAAAAAGTTTGACACGCTCTTCTGCATTTTCCCCTCTGGATTGTAGGTACAGGTCTAAGTCTTTTCGTATAGACGACTGAAAAGCAAGCTCTGTTGGAACAGTCATCAATCCACTAGCACCTAACAGCTGAATGATTTCCGTAAATCTTGGATAAATACGTGGAAATATATTAATACCAACAAGTAGTGTTGTACTGTCTGGACGCATTCCCCCCCATTCATCCAACTTTGCTTCTACTTCTGACTTGATGACTAATGCTTTCATCGTTTCAAGTCCCACTATAATCTCAGCAACCTTCTCCTGCACATGTTTGTATTCGGATATATTAATCGTGTTGATAATGGACTCTGCGATGCCTAATATAAATTCAGTTTTCACGATTTGTCTCGACACCACTTGATGCAATGCAAAGGCTTGAAAAGAGCTAGTTATTTGGAAGCTGTTCGCAATTGCTGAATTATCATAATAAAATACGCGCTCCCATGGCACCAGCACATTATCGAACACCACAATACTATCCATTTCTTCAAAGCGTGAGCTCAAAGGATAATTAAATGCAGAGTCTCCACCTACAAATGATTCCCTACAGATAAATTTTAATCCTTTACTATTACTGGGGATGGAAAAAGCAAATCCACTCTCCTCATCCAAAATTCCTCCTGCAGAAAGAACCAAAATTTCGTCTGTGATTCCCCCTTGTGTCGCTAATAATTTTGCTCCTTTTACAACAATTCCCTCTGCGTTTCGCTCCACAATTTTCGCTACTATAGGCTCACTGTTTTTTTCAAAGTAAAATTGTGTCCTATTCACTTGTGGGTCGATAAAAGTATGTGTCATCGATAGATCCTGCTCGCGAGCATATTCATAGAATGCTAGCAAATGTTCAGGAAAACAGTTTTTCTTACCTCTCAATAGCTCGGATGATGATGCTAGAGCCATTAAAGTCGTATTCATATAGTCCGGGCTTCTTCCCATAAGCCCATTAGTTGATTTTGCCCACTGTTGAATCATTTTTCTTCTTTTAACTAAATCCTTTTTGGTTTTAGGCTGAAAATAAGACATACCTACAAGTTCGCCAGTAGATGGCGATGGATAAGTCATCATCTCTTTTAGCGAATCATCATGCTGTAAATCATACAAGGCTGCTTGGCTCTTCATAACTCCTTTAAATGCAGGATGCTCCGAAATATTACCTATCACTCGTTCACCATCTATCCATACTTCCGTTTTTAACTTATCAATCCTTTCGATGTATTGCTTTCCCGTAATCGTTGGCATACTTCCACTCCTCGATGGTACAAGCTGATTGTTTCGAATTTCCTTTGATGTATACTATTAATATTTGCCAATGATTGTTACAGAGGGTCAAGTAGGATGTTTTATTCGTATAGGAAGAAAACGATCCCTTAACCCATTTAGTTGTTCCTCTATGACTGCTTTCCTTAGTCTTGTAGTTGCTCTTTTTTAGAAATGGATTGCTCTCGACCATTTTATTCCACAGAAACAGAATCATCACTTGAAATTTTCTCAAGTAATCATGTACCTTAGTATAAAAGGGGTGTTTCTAGCATGCAAAATGCAAGTTTTGTAGCTTCATGGAGTGGTGGAAAAGATTCTGCATTGGCTTATTACCGAGCAGTACAATTAGGAATGACGCCGAAAAAAGTGCTGACGATGTTTGAGGAAGACGGGGAAATTTCTAAGTCGCATGCACTTCCATTAGAAGTCGTACAAGCCCAAGTAGAGCGACTTGGCGTGCCTTTATTAACAAAAGCAGCTAGTTGGGGTACTTATGAGCATCAATTTACTAATGCGATGGATGCTTGCCGAGAAGAAGGAATTACACATGGGGTGTTTGGCGACATTGATCTGGAAGGACATTTAGAATGGGTGCAAAAAACATGTGCAAAGTCGGATATTATAGCGGTGCATCCGCTTTGGCAAATGACAAGAAAATCTGTTGTGGACGAGTTATTAGCTGAAGGGTTTGAAGCTTGGATCATTGTTGTAAACACAAAGATGATGCCCGCTAAGTATGTTGGGGAAAAATTGACGAGAGAGATTGTAGAGGAACTCGAGCTTGCTGGCATTGATGCTTGTGGAGAAAACGGTGAGTTTCATACGGTTATAGTGGATGGACCAATTTTTTCTTCTCGGATTCCGGTTATTATTGGTGAGCCAGTGCATCGAGGAGATTATGTATTTTCGCCAGTTTCACTTGAAGAATAAGTAAGTAGTTTAGCTGATTCTATTTGTGATGAGTTTTTTGTCGCTTTCGAGTATTGGTTTGTCGCGTTCACTAGTGGTTTTGTCGCGCTCGAGTACTTGTTTGTCGCGTTCATGGCCTCTTTTGTCGCGCTAAGGATATCTTTTCCAAAAATTATTGTTTTAACAAGAAAATAATTACATTCATCTTTGGTTAAAAAGGACTTTCCATAATCGGAAAGCCCTTTTCCTTATTATCTTACAGCCTTTGCCGGGAAATAGCGTTTTTTCAATTGAGTCGACAAAATTTCCAGTACAATCGCTAATAATAAGATTATATATGTGATTAACCCAACTTCTCTCATATCAAAGTAGAATCCAGACGCCATGAACAGTTCAAATCCAATTCCTCCTGCTCCGGCTGCAGCTCCCATTGCGACAGCTACGGAGAAGTTAATCTCGAACCTCAGGAACGTCCAAGATAACAAATACGTAAAAGTAGAGGGTAAAACAGCGTGTGTAATAATATGCCACCAATTAGCCCCAGTTGCCGTCAATGCTTCTAAAATTCCTTTATCCACTTCTTCGAATGCCTCTGAAAATGCTTTAACCAAGTAAGCGATGGAATGAAAAAGCATCCCTAGTACAGCTGCTTCGCTCCCTAGACCTGCAGCAATTGCAAAGATTAAAACCCATAACACAGTCGGTACTGCGCGAATAAAAGCTACGACAATTCGAACAGCCTTAGATACCCAGAGGTTAGATAAATTGGTTGCAGCCATTAGTGCTAAAAAAAATGCGATAACTGCTCCTAGAATCGTTGCTAGAAAAGCTAATCCTAAAGTAATCCCTACTTGATAAATGGCTTCTCCCCACGTGAAATGGCTTAAAGCCGGCTCTAAAAACATTGTTTTTAGATTATAGGCCGTCTCCGGGATAGCCTTCGATATATTCAGTCCCGCATAATTGAAAAAGAAAAAAGCTAATATTGTAAGAATGGTTAAAATGACGATTGTACCAGCCATGACTTGCTCTACTTTATTGCCTGATTTAATCGAAATTCGACCATTTGCTCGCCGTTTTACAAAGGGTGTAGTAGCTTCCATTATAAAATCACCTTCCGTATTCGGTTTGACATAAGTTCAATAATAATTACGGAGATGACGATGACGAAAGTAACTAGTGCTACTGCATTATAGTTAAGCGTCTTATAATACAAGTCAAAGGAATACCCAATCCCCGTTCCTGTTAAAATGCCAACTAGTGTTGCGCTCCGGATATTTGTTTCAATCATAAACAAAATCCAACTGATCATTTGAGGTAGGCATTGAGGAATAACCGCTTTGAAGACGATCTGAAAATAAGTAGAACCTGTAGCTCGGAGCGCCTCCACCGCACTATGACTAGCTTCATCTATCGTTTCAATAAATGCTCTCGTTAGAAAACCTAAAGAACCTACAAATAAGGCCAAATATCCTGTCATCGAGTTTTGTCCAAAAGACAGAAGAAGTATTAAAGCCCAAGCGACCACCGGAATATTTCTTGCAACAGAAGCAATAAATCGAGCGAATACACCTAATAAACTACTAGTGCCAGTCGTTTTGGACCCCATTAACCCTAAAAATAATGAAAAGATTGTCGCTGTTGTTGTTGCTGCAATGGACATAAGAATCGTTTCGGCTAATTTCTCCAATATTTTAGGCAATCTTTCCAGTGTTTCTGGTGTTATAGTCAAATTAGAAAATATCCATGTAATGGCATTCGGTAAAGTGGCAATCCCATGTATGATATTAAAGTTTGTAATATCAGATGCTAAATAAGTAAATGTGATAATAATCGCTACCCAAATAATCGTTTGCCATTTTCGCTGGCTCCGCATTGCTTTTTCATTCACGTTTAGTTGCTCCTTACACAGTGACTAGCTTTCTAGTCTCTACTGTTTTTGTCCTATAGATTTCGTCTGTATGAGCAGAAGTTAGCATAAAGCTCGGACCGTCAAATACCACGTTACCTTTACTTAAACCAATAATTCGATCTGAATAACTACAAGCGATTTCTACTTGATGGAGGTTGACGATGCACGCAATATTTAGTTCTTTTGTGATTGATTTTAAGTAGTCCATAATGATTTCAGAAGAATTGGGATCAAGTGAAGCAATTGGTTCATCGCAGAGCACCAATTTTGGTTCTTGAATTAGTGAACGGGCAATACCAACTCGTTGCTGCTGTCCCCCACTTAACTGATCACATCTTTTATATGCATGATCTGCAATGCCTAACTTTTCTAACAGAAAAAATGCATGTTCTTTTTCAAGCTCCGTAAATCGGTTAAATACACCTTGTAAGGTTGTTTTGTAACCTAAACGACCATGTAATACATTTTCAATAACGGAAAGTCGTGGCACGAGATTATAATGTTGAAAAATCATCCCTATATTTGTGCGCATTTTACGTAGTTCCTGTTTGTTCAAACTTCCAACATCAAGCCCATCAAAAATGACATTTCCTTCATCGATTTCAACCATTCGATTAATGCATCGTAAGAGTGTCGATTTTCCTGCTCCAGATAGACCGATAATCGAAACGAACTCACCAGCTTCTACTTCAAAACTAACATCCTTTAATACTCTCGTTTGCGCATTATAAGACTTACCTAGGTTTTTCACTTCCACTAACGTCACGCTTTTACCCTCCTTTTTGTAAATTGGAGCATGCACGTTAATACATGCATGCTCCAATTGTCCTTAAATATCTTTACAATTAGTTAGAAAGCTCACGGATTGGATCGAACCATGCATCTTCTACTTCTGCAAATCTTTCATTTTCTGTTTTGAAAAATAATCCTGGTTCTCCAGAGTCTTTTGGAACGAAGATTCTCTCATTGTTTGAAATCTCATCCGAAGAGAATAATTCTTTTAATGTATCATAATCCTCTTGTCCTAAAGCATCTAAGTTCGCTGCGAATGGTGCGTTTAATACTGGTGTAACCGACATTAAGATAAATTCTTTTCCAGTTACTGTGTTAAATGGTTCAGCTGCATCGTCTTTTACTTTGTAAACAGATCCTACTTTATTTTCTTCTCCTTCTATAACTTCTACATAGTTTCCTACGCAAGTGTCACAGAAAGCTGCTACCTCTGAGTTGTTACTCAATAAATTTACTGCTGAACCTTGGTGTGAATTTCCGAATAATACTTGGGAGAATAGTGGTCCACCTTCCATTAGATCTTCCGGCACTAAATCTTCAAAGCCCGATTTTTCGGCATAGTATCCGATAATAGATGAGGATGGAACGACAAATCCTGAAGTTGAACTATTTGAAACGAAAGACATACTTTTTTGTTCTAATGTATCTAACGAAAATTCTCCGTCTACTTTAAAATCATCTTGTGCATCTACATTTACCGCTAACCAGCTATGATACAATGCATCATCTAATGTACCAGATGCACCAGTAGGAACTACTAAAGGTTGTATTGCATCATTTCCATTTTTTGCTTCGATATATCCTTGAGCTCCCATAAAAGCAAGGTCAGCATTATTATTGACCAATGTTTCAATGGCAATTGCATAATCTGTTGTTAATTGGTGCTCCACTGTTTTACCTGTTGCTTCTTCAATTACTCTACCGATTTCATCACGGGAAGATTTCATATCTGTTCCAGACTCATTTGGGTACCAAGCAATTTTAATCACGTCATCCACTTTTGCATCTTTAGCTCCAGCTGTTCCTTCTGAGCATGCTGATAATAATAGAGCAACTACTAAAAATAGGCTAATTCCAAACCAACTTTTCTTCATTACTAATTCTCCTTTTCGCTAAATAAAATGGCATTGCAATGTTGTAGCTCACCTTACTTTTATATTGAACCACATTACTTTTTACAATTGTGGAAATTTACAGTAACTTTATAAAGGATTAACCTTATTTACACCAATTTTTTTTTAACTTTTAAGAAGGTGTGAAGGGCTAGTAACCTCACCAACTTCGATGGTCGCTCCGTATGCGCCGTGAAAATCTGTGCCGCCTGTCATAACCAGTCCATATCGCTCAGCTAAGGCTTCTACCTTTTGGTAATCGCTAGCAGTATGATCTGGATGATTTCGCTCGATTCCCCCCAACCCATACGGTACAAGCTCGGGAATCAAGTCATAGGAATCTAGCTGACCGGGATGGGCCACTACAGCAAGTCCCCCATCTGCTACAATTGCTTTTATAGCATCCACCGCGTCGATGTAGACAATGTCCCCTGATGCCACCCCTTCACCCTTAAATAAGCTTTTATATAGTTGCTTGTATGTAAGAGATGTATAATCAGCTTCCGTTAATTGACGCATAATATGCTGCTTGTAGATTGTCTCTGAAGGCTTAGCAGTTTCTCTGATTTTCTCTACATCCAGGTCGTATCCTGCTTTTTGAATTTGTTTTATTTGCCATAGAGAATGGGTCTGACGCCGTTTGAGTAAGTCGTCACATATCGAACCAATATGTACCGCTCTAGTGTCATAGTTATAGCCGAGTATATGTACTTTTCGATTTCTTTTGAAGTCATACGCAGAGATTTCTATACCGGGTATGACTTCAATCCCATATTTTTCACCGAGCGTACATATTTTAGTTAGCCCTTTAACTGTATCGTGATCGACAAAGCTAATTTGGGTAACGGCTCGCTCCTTTGCAAGCTTCAGTACAGTTTCGACGGTTTCAGAGCCGTCTGAGTAGCTACTATGAACATGTAAATCAGCTTTCATGACTTACTACTTCTTGCGTTATCGTTAGTTGTCTTGTTTGCATGTCATATACTTTGTCGCATAGACCGTCCATAAATTCGATATCGTGGAAAATCCCAACTAAAGTTGTACCTTGTTTTTTTAATTTCTCGATGATTTCTCGAACTTTTATTTTGGATTGTTGGTCTAGGCTCGCGGTTGGTTCATCTAATAGTAATAATCTAGGCTTTTTCACGGTTGCCATCGCGATATTCAATCGCAGTTTTTCTCCACCTGAAAATGTATTTGGATAACTGTCCCATAGTTTCGGGTCTAACTCAAAATGAGCTAATGCTTTTTCTGCTTCTCCCCGTGCAACAGCTTCCGACTCACCCATTTCTAACAATGCGTTCGTTACGAGTTGACGACAGGTCGTTCGAGGCATGACACTTAAAAACTGTGACACATAGCCAATCTCATATTTTCTCAAATACAGCATTTGCCTTTCCGAGATCTGCGCCAAATCAATTTCTCCAAAGCGTTCGGAGTCGTACATAATTTTCCCTTCGTCCGGTAAATATGTTCGATAGATACTCTTTAGGATGGTGGACTTACCGCTACCACTCTTACCGACAATTCCGATGAATTCTCCAGCTTCCAATGATAGATTGATATTTTGGATAGCGGGCATCGTTTTTTCTAAATGATGAATGGTGAATCGCTTGCCAAAATCCACAATTTCTAGTATCGCCATGTGGCTATCTCCTCGTTTCATTATTTAATTCGGTAATTGGTTGTCGTGATTAAAACACCGTTGACCATTGTTGCAGTTAGCATCGGGTATCCATCTTCCATTCGTTCAATCACAAGAAGGTCAGCTTTTTTCCCGACCTTTATCGAGCCCAGTTCTTCATCCATGCGCACTGCTTTTGCAGGATTTAGTGTGACCATCATAAACATTTTGTGTAAATCATTATCGTGCTTTTCATGAAGTTCAAAGATAGCGTGTAGCAGCGCAGCAGGATAGTAATCGCTGCACAGAATATCCACACAATCATGCGAAATGGCTTCTGCTGCAGATAAATTGCCTGAGTGGGAGCCACCAAGCAACACATTTGGTGCACCTGCAATCGTATGTAAGCCAATTTCCTTTGCTTTTTTTGCAACATCAAGTGTTATCGGAAACTCACTAATCGTCGTTCCAAATGACTGCACTAGTTCCAATTTTTTTATGTCATCATCGTCATGAGAAGCAACCGCAATCCCTTTAGATAAAGCTATATCCGCAACTTCCTTCATCTTTTCAATCGTTAAAAACTCTGTGCTTTGTCGTTCGGCTATGAGCACATTTACGTCATCATCTGAAATATTGCGATACCCTTTTAATGTTTCACGATACACCTCTAAGTTCCGGTATTGTCCTTGACCTGGAGTGTGATCCATAAAGGATAATAAATGCACCTTTCCGTCCTCAATATTTTGGACAAGACTGTCTACTTCATCAATATTGTCTATTTCAAATCGTGCATGTAATCGATGGCGTATTAAATGCAATTCGCTGTGTGTAGCATCTATGGCATCTACCATACGTTGAATATTCTTTGGATTTCGCATCGGCTTATGGGTAAACACATCTTCTTTGTAAAAAGAAAGAGAATGGAACATCGTTGTAATACCATGGCTGATCAATATTTTCTCCGCTTCCCTTAAACTAATATTGAAGTCCATCATACTTGTCGGTCTTGGAGATGCAACCGTTTCGATATAATCTGAATGGATATCGATAAATCCTGGTGAAATATATCCACCTCGTGCATCTATTAGCTCCACATTAGGATAAGCTGACACTTCTTCCTGAGGGATAATCGCTTCAATAATCTCTCCCACAACTACGACTGCTTTCCCTTCGATAATTCCCTCTTCTGTTATAACTTTTCCATTATGAATAATATACAAAGTGGTCGTTCCTCCTAAAGTAATGAATAGACTAATTGTTGTGTGTACTCATGTTGTGGGTCTTCTAACACTTGATCTGTTAAACCTTCTTCGATAATTTTCCCGTTCAGCAAAACAATGGTGCGGTCTGCGAGCATACGAATAACAGCTAAATCATGTGATACAACAATCATGCTAATCCCTAAATCACGTTGTATTACTTTGATCAAATCGAGTACATTTGCTTGTACAGATAAATCTAGACCGGTCGTTACTTCATCCAAAAATAATATTGGGGGATTGTTTGATAATGCTTTCGCAATTTGAACACGTTGTTGCATCCCACCGGAGAAGTTTCTAGGCTCTTCTTTCATACGGTGTAATGGGATATGCACGTTTTCTAGTAGCTTTTTGCTTGTCGCTTCCATTTGACCAACATTTTTGTTTCCTGCTGCAATTAGTTTCTCTGCAATATTACCGACAGAGG
Organism: Psychrobacillus sp. NPDC093180; assembly: GCF_044754065.1. NCBI lineage: Bacteria > Bacillati > Bacillota > Bacilli > Caryophanales > Bacillaceae > Psychrobacillus > Psychrobacillus sp. NPDC093180. Next base: position 60,073 of record NZ_JBIVOJ010000009.1, read on the forward strand.
AAAAGTTCATTTTCAAACCTTGCACTGGATTTTGATAAACCATGCCATAAACATGATTTCGGATAAAACGCTTTTGTTGCGCTGACATTTCAAATATATTTTTTCCTACCAAGTCGGGTGTGTGGATATATGCCTCTCCTGATGAAACTTCACTATCAAAATATAAACATTGCATCATCGTTGATTTTCCGCTTCCGCTCTCTCCGACAATCCCTAATACTTCTCCAGGGTACAAGTCGAATGAAATATCCTGGCAAGCATACAAGGTGCCACAACTTTTGCAAAAGTTTTTCACTAGCTTTCTTGTTTCCTTCTGCCGACACTCTAGACAGCCTGTACCGAATTGCTTCTGTAAATTTCTAACTTGTAATATCGGCTCTTCATACATAGCTCTTTTGAGCCTCCTCTTCTGCTTTTTTATTCAACTGATCCATACAGAAACTTGTATCATTGCATTGATGAATAGTTTCTCCTGTTTGTGGATCGATTAGTTCATCTAAAAAGACATCCGTGGAATTGCATAAATGACAATGCTTATCTTCAAAAGCTTCTACTGTAAACGGGTAATCTTCAAAAGCAAGAGATTCTACTTTTGTATAAGGGGGTACCGCATAGATTTTCTTTTCTCTTCCTGCCCCAAGCAGGATTAAAGCTTCCGATTCGTGCATTTTAGGATTGTCAAACCGCGGAATCGGACTAGGAGCCATCACAAAACGATCATTCACATAAACCGGATGATCTGCAGCAGTTGCTGTCTTACCGTATTTCATAATTTGCTCAAATAGCATGAGCCATGCGCCGCTATAATCATTTTCTGCATGCATTGTCTTTGTCTTAAGCTCGCTTGCTTCCACAGGGCGAAGTGGTTCTGGCATTGGAACTTGCAAGACAATTATTTGGTCTTTGGTTAGCGGAACTTCCGGTATACGGTGTCTCGATTGGATGAGGCTAGCTGTTTCTGTTTGTTCAGTTAGCTCTATACCGGTCGTGTCATGGACTAGTTTTTTTATACTAACGGCATTTACTGATTCGTCTGCTCCTTGGTCGATCACTTTCAACACATCAGATTTTCCAATGATGGAAAGAGTGATTTGCAAACCACCTGTTCCCCAGCCTCTTGCAATCGGCATCTCTCTAGAAGCAAATGGCACTTGGTAACCAGGAATTGCTACAGCCTTCATAATGGCACGACGAATTTCTTTTTTTGAACCTTCATCGAAAAAAGCAAAATGCGTATTAGTTTTCAACTTCCTGCACCTCTTTCTTCACTTGGCGTACACTGTCTAGCTTCGATTGGAACGTTACATAATGCGGTAATTTCAAGTGGGAAATAAACCCTGTCGACTCTACAGAATCGATATGCAATAAAACAAATTCCTCATCATGTGTAGGAAAATCAGCTTCTGGGTGCTCTAGACATTGATCCAAAATACTCATCGCAATCGCCTTTGTTTCGTTTTGCCCATAGCAAATGCCATAACCAATTTCAAATTGTAGTTCATATTCGTTGTTGGCATTTTTCACTTGTGTCGGGACAAATGACTCCACTTCCGTTACTTTAATATCTCCAATATAAAAATCATCCTCTATATCATGCTCCATTTCATTTGGATGCCCCACATAGATAGGGACAGCACCAACGCGCACCTCCCCAACGGTCGGATGCACTTGCCCATAACCTCTAAGTGAAGCATATCCTAACGATGTGACGGCACCTGTTTGCCCTCTTGTCATCACTTGCAGTCGCTCACTTCTAGTGGAAGGAAATTGTAAACTTTGTTTCGTAATATCTTTAGGAGCTGTGTTATTTCCTTCATAATTTTCAAAAAGCCCTTCTTCGCGTAAATAATCTACTACTTTAGGGAAATATTTCACTTCATCGAAAGCATCTACTTGCTGCAATTCTGTTTGGTAGTTTTGCAACCAACGCTGAATGTTTTCCGAGCTTTCATTTATTAGATCAAAATCTAATAAACGATGCGTATAATCATAGGTTGCACCTAATAATTGACCACCTGGAATATCTTTAAAACTCGCGGAAATACGACGCTCGACAAGCATAGTCTCCGGTTCCACCGTCTTACTATAATAAGGACGAGGCAATGTAGAACGATGTGCTCTCATAAGGAAAACGGCTTCTTCCATACTACCTTCCGCTTGCTTAATTGCTAGCGCCGCTAAGAAAGGTGAGTATAAGCTGCTTTCGGACATTACTTGATCAATCATCCCACGCATCGTGGACATAATAGTTTGAATTTCTATTGTTTCATTGCCTTTTAATCGCTCGTATTTTAAACGCTTAATAGAAGCATCTATTGCTTCCGTGCCACCTTTTACTGGAACGTAACCCATTAGCTCACCTCCGTAATTTCCACTGTAGTTGTGCGTGGAATACAGACAACTTGGGCATTCTCATCTGTGAAAATCAAGTCAATGCCTAGTGGATATTCCTTTGTTCGTTCGTTTCTTGCTTGCCATAATAGTGGGCTTAAACTTGTATGTAGCCTAGCTTCATGATGAATGCCAGGACCCGTTAATGTTAGTTCCCCTGAATTGGACAAGGTAGAACTTTCCATAATCCATATAGAGGAATGTTGTGGATCAATAAGCGTGCCATTTTTACACTCCAAAAAAGCATGTTGAATGGATTCCTCGGTATCTTCCTGCAAAACAATGATAAAATCCGCTTCGTTAATCGGTGCATATTTTGAGGATGTGTATGCAGATATTTTATCTATTAAGCTTTGTTGGGTTGAAGAAAGAATATGAAACGTCACTTCCGCATCCAAAAATGTCATTGCACTTAAGAACGTTGCATGGAAGCAAGACAGGTCAAAATCTACTTTCTTCGCATTATCAGCTAGCGAAGAAATGGTGCCTGGTCGCGACATACTATGCAATATTTTTCTATATACTTGCTGCAAATCATGTACTTGATCGATAGCCATACTATCCCTCCTTTTTTCGTTAAACTTCCATTGTTTCAAAGCTTACTTTCGTTTTGAAAAGCTCTGCTTGTTTTTTGGCACGTTCTTTTGTGTTTTGTTTTTCCGCTTCAATAAGCAGGCCTCTCCAGGTGATTGTTTCTGGTAATTCTGCTTTATATGCTGCATCTATTATTGCGAGTTGTTTGGCAAGTTCCTCTTCCATGCCTACAACGATTCCTATTCCGATGCAATTATTTATCTCTACTTTTGCTTCTGTAATAAGGACTTCCCCTATATAAAATAAGGATTTTTTAGCCGATTCACGCATTTTAATCATCGTTAATCCATATTGCGGTTCTAAGATTTCTTTGCATTCATATGCATCTATTATTGTTGCCGATAGCTTTTTTGCTAATTGGCCATTTTCTTGTATGAGAATTTCCATGCGTCTTCTTCTTTTCATCTTGTTGAATCCTCCTTTGCAAGTTCATCTTAACTTGTCGCCAAGTTGTTGTGTTTTAAGGTATCGTAAATGTTTGTAAATTTTCTTAATAATCGGACTTGTATTATTCTTTATGTATAAGCTCCTGGAAAAACTAGCATAATTAAATGGGTAGTTTATGCTATACGGGGATTGTGCGTCGTAAGGAGAGAAATGAAGCGTCCGCCGCACTAAATCCCTCAAATTATGTTATTACAGAATAAAACTTCCTAATAAATGGCTAAGGGAGACCAAACAGCTGACGAGAGCAACCAAAAGACTATTGAGAGCAACTAGTAGCAGTCTGAAAGCAACCAAATTGACCCTGAGAGCAACTAACTTCTCATTCGACAAGTTAACTTGGAGTGAAACGGAAAGGATTTTGAGTGGTTTTTTATAAACGTTGCGCAAATGACCCAAAATGTTGCGTGTCTGCACTTCAACGTTGCGAGTATGGCTGGAAACGTTGCGTATTTATATTTCCCTGCAATTGGCATAAAAAAAACAGGCAAAGGACACTTTCATCCTTTACCTGTTTATGTTCAATCCATCGTTATGTCATATTTAAATTTGTCGCTCCGATACAGTATTTTTGTATGCTCAAGCACTTTGCTTGAAGCTACGTCAATACAATCACTTTCCACAACGATGAGTGGTACCATACTTTTGCAGGATAGTAATTGCTGTTCATCGGAAGTCGGAAATGTAATACTTAACAAGCTTTTTTTACTGGCAAATTCGTCGTAGCCAAGCTTTCGATAGTAAGCAAACATCGATTCGATCTTTGGACCATCTTGTGCAATTTCTGGGAACATCTTATCACTCACATAGGAATTGTGAATGGCAATTGGTTCCCCGTTAATATAACGGATCCTACCTATCTTGTAGACATTATCCTCTTTACTTGCGTTTATATTTTCAAAGAGTTGTTCATTATACGCTATTTTTTCGCAGTGGATATTCTCTGTTTTTAAATCATATCCTGCTTCTTTCATTTTATCTGTGAAACTCGTTTTTCCTGTCAGATGCAATTGAATTTGAGTGGATGCTTCTTTTAAATAACGTCCTTTTCCTTGCACCGAGTAAATGTATCCACGTTCTTCTAATTTTGTCAGAGCGTTTCTTACTGTCATTCTTGGCACTTTATATTTGGTGGTGAGTTCGTTTTCAGATGGTAGTTTTTCTCCATGCTTCATTGTTTTTGAAACGATTCTACGCATGATGTCGTCGATAATTTGTGTTTCCATATCCGCTGAAATCAGAATCTCCTCCCTATGGATGATATCTTTTATTCTACTATTGGTTGTATTAATCTTCTATCGTATACATCAATATCATTTCTATTAAAACAACTACACCAAATATAATGGCAAGTCTGCTTTTATCCGAAAAATATAAAGCTGCTACGACCAGAGCAAATATAATAGATTGAAGCATAATTCTTAATGGAATGGATACAGGAATAGAGGCTTTTGGCGCAATAAAAGTCCCCCAAAAAATCGCCACTAGAAGTGGTGTGCCTACTCCTAGCAAACTATTTATAAGCCATCCACGATTCATATGAAAGCCCCAATAGGAAAAGGCAGCAAGTGCACATAATTCCATTAGAAAGAACAGACCAAATACCGTAGATTGAATAATTATCACGATTAAAGCCCTCCGTATTTTTTCTCTGCTTTTCTAATATATTCTTCTAATTGCTCAGCAGGGTTAAACACTGAGCTTCCATGACATACTTCTAGTCGTTGTGGTTTTAGTTTTTCTACAATGGCAGCACTTTTTACCGCTTTCTCCAGGAAAGGAGTGAACAGAGGAGGTTGTAGCTTTCCCTTTTTAGAATTAAAAAGATCACCACCCAATAACACTTGATCCTTTTCATGATAATACACAACATGACCTGGGGAGTGCCCTGGTGTTAGATATGGTGTTAGTCCACCTACTGATTTCAAGTTTCCAATATCATCTTCAGAAAGAGGTTGCGTTAGCTGTTTAGGCAAGTTGTGTTCCAGTTTCTTTCGTTTTGGGTATAGCACTTCGCCTTCTAAATAAGAAATTTCCATTCGATGCGCATATACCGGTACTTCATGTTCAGCTAAGATACTCTTTACCGCTCCCACATGATCGGAATGTCCATGTGTTAAAAGGATTCGATTTAAAGGCCCGGCGTTAAGTTGGTTCATAAATTTCGTGATTCCTTTTGCCATCATCGGCATTCCTGCATCTACTAATGTGACCCCGTCCTCATCCAAAACTACCCACACATGAATGGGAACTATCATCCACTTTTTTAGGCTCCAAATATGTTCAGAAACTTTTTCCACTTTCATTGTCATGTCCCCTTATTTTAATTTTTCTTTGAAGCCTAATAAAAGAATTTCAATTGCGAGGTCAAACGTTGGTGTCAATCGTTCCATTAATACATTGAGTGGTTCATGCTGATAAGAATAAGTACTTAAAATGCCATTTAATTGATAATAGTAAATTCGGGAAATGGCCAACAATTGTTCATCGTTCGCAAAAGGAAGGCATTCTTGAATAACTAATTTCATTAGCGTAAAAATTTCCAAGCGAAGTTTGTTTATCTCCAGTTCTGGTGCTTCGTTATCTACTCTTGTAGATTTTGCATTGAAAAAGATATCGTACATATTGCGATTATTCAAGCAAAAGTAAACATAATCACGACTAATGTCTTTTAGCCTTTCCTCTGCTGATACAGTCTTTACTTTAGCAATCTTTTGCAGCTGTTCGTGTAACTCCTGCAAAGATGGCATGGAAAGCTGATGCAGCAATTCGTCCTTATCTTTGAAATAAAGATAAATCGTTGTATGTGAATAACCTGCATCCTTTGCGATTTCTCGTATAGTTACTGCATCATATCCTTTGTTAGCAAATAGTTGCCCCGCTGATTGCAAAATCTGTTTTTTTGTTTCCTCTGAACGTTTCTCTTGTTTATTTTTCATATAACCACTTCCTCTCCACCTAACTAACCATTGGTTATAATATAACCAATGGTTAGTTAGGTGTCAATAAGTGGATTTCTTTAAACAGTTGGGCTTTTAGTTGGAAAATTAGTAGATTTAGTTGGAATTTTGAAGGATTTAGTTGTAAAATCGGCGTGTTTAGTTGTAAAAGGATATTTCATCCAGTATTTTCTTTTAAATTGATATTTAAGCACTCAAAAACCCAGAAACATTGACTAGTTTCTGGGTTTATCTCTCTTCTAGGGATTTCTTAGAGGTGGCTTGAAATTAGTTGTTTCAGCTTCTCTTGTAAGTATGGTAAATCTTGCGTAGTGATGGTCAGTCTAATATGACTCTCATCCATTTCAAAAGCTTCTGCTAGAAAACTTCCTATCCCCCGTACTTTTCGGTCTACTTGCATAAGTATTTCTGCAGATTGTTCGGACTGCGATAAAAATATAATTTCCAATTCGTCAAGTCTTCCTCTGTACGGGCCGCTCGTTGGAATAAATTCAAATTCTTGAACAAATGGATAGTGTTTGCGCATTCTTTTAGAAGCCTGTTCACATTCCGCTTTCCTTAATCGGAAGCCAAGTTGTTGAACTTCTTCTAGAATTTGTTTTGCTAGCTTAGAAGGTTTAACCTCAATATAATCTTTATCCGCAGGATCTGCTGCATTTTTTATATCAAGTCCTGTACTCACCCATACTTGTGTCTTTCCAATGGTGATAGGCGTATCAACCGGAAGCTCGATAGAAAATGGAATTACTTTCGTTTCATTTGATTTAATAATTAAGGGTTCATTGATTTTTAGTTTTTTCACTGGTGCTACTTCTGTATATTTTTTATCATCTGACTCTCTAATGTAAGTCGTATATACAGTTAAATAGATAGAGTCAATTTGTTGATCGATATTTCCTCCGTAGACTTCCACTTCGCCTCTCATCATTTCGCCGGCCACATACGCTGTTTTTTCAAGCTTTGTATCTACTTTGGCTCCACCTACTCCGAAACTCGCCAGAACTTTATTAAAAAAAGACATTTGTAAATCCTCCCTCTCACCTTTATTCATTTATATACGCACGTCGTAATTCAAAGGTTTCAAGAAAAGTTTGCAATCCATTATGGGTACTCGAGTTCGGATTCATTCACGAACATGACATTTTCAATACCTACACTGTTATTCAAGATGGAACTATTGACCGTAGAATGTTCTGGATAAATAATAGTATCCGAGTGATCAAAAGTATTCCATCCAAAATACATAGGTTGATACATTATAAACGGCTGGAAAAAGAGACTTGGTTGCATTGCTTCATTCAACTTGTTCCATTCATCTATAACAGAAACCCACTCTGTCTCCAATTGTATGCTTCCATACGTCTTTTCTGAAAGTGAAATCTTTCTTTCCAGTTGAACCGCTGGATCGTAGTGATGAACATCCCCCGATATATGGTAACCTCTTTGTTTAATAGCATATAGTTTCATATAACTAATTTGGTCATTAGAAGGAAAATTCCATACAAAATGATAAGTAGCGGAATCCTTACTATTAATTTTCCATAATCGCAGGTCACCGTTTGTATCAATTTCTTCGACCTTCCATTTCCGATGTTTCCAGACCCAGAAGCTTAAACCATAATTGTTTTCTTGCGAAATATAAGGAACAAATACATGCTGTTTATCAAGATACACTACATCTTGAATGACATCTGCATGAGCTTCCGCATAAAAACTATTCATCTCCTTCAATAACTTATCATCCATTGGAAAAGCATGAGGCTTCGTAAAATAAAACAAATAAAATATAACGATTGTCAGCAATAACATAGCTAGCCCTATCGAAATCACCAATCTTCTCTTCGTCACTTATTTTCCCTCCTCTAATAAGGATTGGTCGGAATGAAAATAAAATTGCTTTTTCGGGGTTACCACTAAGAGACCTTTTCCATCGCCTTCTATATATACATTAGCAATGAGTCCGCTTCCCCATTTAGGTGAAGTATTTATAAGCATATATGGAAAACGTTCCTTTCTTTTGTTTGCCTCTGTATTCATATAAGTCTCGTTATACCATTTGTCACTAAAGAATTGTTTTTCTTTTAAATTATGTATTTGTTTTAATAGATCTTCTTTGATTAGTGAGGTTCCTTTTGCAGATGGATGAATAGCAATAATCGAGGCATTTTCCACGTTTGATATATATGTCTTCATTTCATTTTCAGGATAGATGAAGTGATTGATAGGTATAGCGATTAATGTTGAACTCAAGAAAATGAAATTAGCCAAGAAGCCTAGCCATGCAAAAGGCCGATATTGTTTCCAGCGTCCGTCTTTTCTTTTTAAAAATGCATACAAAATCCATACGCCAAGTGGTAGAATTGCGATCTGAATGCGTGTATCAAATACATTCCAATTAATCGAAAAAGAAAAGAGACCTATTAAGACTACTGTAATTATTTTCCAAGATTTTGGGTGCTCCACTTGTTTTTTATAAATCCGAAATGCCAGTGTACCAATGACTATCCAAGCCAATATGGATGTTGCTACTTCTATGATGTTGCCATTCCACAAGAATATCATCCCCCTCATTTCCTTAAATTCGACAAAACTTCCAGTATTACCTTCAAGAAAAAGCATCACCATCGAATATTTCAAATAGTAACTTCAATGAAAACAAGTTATTACTCCTATCAGACTATAATCGCAAGAAAAAGGACGAAAACAGCAGTTCTAACTTGCTAACATAAATCTAAGGAGGTTTTAATTATGAATAAAATTCAAAAATTTCATAAGCTTCATCAATCTACTGAGCCGTTATTTTTAGGTAATGCGTGGGATTTACTGTCAGCTTTAGTTTTAGAAAAAGTTGGCTTCCAAGCAATCGGAACGACTAGTTGGGGATTGGCTAATTCACTTGGTTTAAAAGACGGAGAACTTGTTGATTTTGATCGGCATTTACAGATCATTCAAACGATCACTGAGCATGTCAATGTTCCGGTATCCGCTGATATTGAAAGTGGTTATGGGGAAACTGTAGAAACAATTGTACACAATGTTTTAAAGACAGCAGACGTTGGAGTAGCGGGTATAAACATAGAAGATTCATTCAAAACGCAAGATGGTTTAAGAGATATCTCTTTGCATGCAAAGCTGTTATTTGAAATTAGAAATGCTTTAGAGCATAGCGGCTTCAAAGATTTCTTTATCAATGCTCGAACAGATACGTATCTCCAAAAGGAAAATCCGCTATTGGAAACAATAGAAAGAGGAAAGGCATATGTGGATAGTGGAGCAAGTGGAATTTTCGTTCCTGGTGTGACGTCGGATGAGGATATCGCAGAAATTTCATCGAAGATAAAAGCCCCACTAAATGTTTTATCTTTACCTGGTCTAACTAATTGTAATAAGCTTAAGGAATTAGGAGTGCGACGATTCAGCTTTGGAAATGCATTATCGGACAAAGTCATTGCTTTTATGGAAATGAATACCGCTCAATTATTTGCATTAAAAGATACAGCACATTTGTATGAAGAATAGACTAGAAAGGACAGGAAGGTGTATACCAGTTATGATCAATCTTACATTTGAAGAAAAGTGGGAAAAAATTATTGCTTGTGATCAGACATATGATGGATTATTTTTATACCGCTGTGAAAACAACAAGAATCTATTGTCGGCCTTCCTGTCGTTCTAGAAAACCAAAGAAACAAAATGTAGAGTTTTATCTGGACAAAGAAAAAGTAGAAGAGGATGGATTTCGTGCTTGTAAAAGGTGCAAACCAGAAGTGAATCAGTCTCCCAACACACAATTTGTTCAAAGTGTTATTACGTTCTTGATCAATCATTCAAATGAAAAAGTTGTGTTGCAAGATATTGCAAATCATGTTGGAGTAAGTACTTATTATTTGGATCGTCTTTTCAAACAAGAGACTTCTGAAACACCACGTATGTATTTAGAAAAAGTAAGAATTGATAAAGCAGCACACTTGTTGAAAAGCACAAATAAAACAAATTTAGAAATTTGTTATGAAGTTGGCTTTCAAAGTACATCCAACTTTTACAAAGTATTTTTTCGTTTGAAAAATTGTACTCCAAGTGAGTACCGACAGAAGGAGACCGTTAGATGAGTAAACTTTTTCAAGTAGATTATCCAACTCCTATTGGGGTTTTGGAAATCGTCGGTACCAATGATGCAGTCCATTCCATCCTGTTTGCAGAGCACGATGTGGTTGTACACCCATTAACAGTGGAAACTCCTATGGCACTTAAAGAATGTTACGTTCAGATGGTTGAATATTTTAAAGGTGAGCGACGGGTATTTTCATTTCCTTCCATTAGCATTGGGACGGATTTTCAAAAAAGTGTATGGAATGCGCTAACAACTATTCCTTATGGGGAAACTGGATCGTATAAAGACATTGCACTGAGCATTGGAAATGAAAAAGCCATTCGTGCAGTAGGAAGTGCAAACGGCAAAAACAAGCTAAGTATCGTAGTTCCTTGCCACCGGATTATCGGTTCTGACGGGAAACTAACTGGATATGCAGGTGGCTTGTGGAGAAAAGAATGGCTACTTGCACATGAAAAAGGTATTACTAGACTTCCAATATGATCGGGGGTCTTTCTTCTTTGATTTTGTTGCTGATTTTTTCTCTTTATCGGTATGGAATATGAGATATCTTAATAGGTACGTTTGGGTATCCAACATTTTTTAAGTAATAGTTAAGGCTTCTTGCAGTGAACTCGTTTGTTCCAGAAGGTCCTACTGTTATTTGCTTAATCGGGAGTTTGTTATCGTTTTGCGTCATTTTGTTATGTGTCAACAATTCAATATAAGGCAAGATAATATTATCGCGGGCACGGAATTTTAGTTCGTGCTGATAGGGCATGCTTTTGGAGTTTGTTACGATGATTCGCCATTCTTTTTCTTCAGAAAACGTGGAATGCTTAAAGAGTGGTAAGAAGTACCCGATTGTTCTAGCTACTTCTTTCGGTGTATATGCTGCTTTTGTGGTATTCATGTCTCTGCTCACTAATGCGATTTCGATAATGCGATGGATAATTTGCTGTTGTAGCTGATGATTATAGATGACTTTTCGTGGGAAGAAGTTTTCTTCACTCAGATGAAAAGAGACGTCAAAAAGAGCAGCATAGTCAAAGCCGATTGATACACCATATTTACTGCGGCTGTATCCTCGCCATTGACTTAGTAAATCTTCACTCTCACAAAAAGACACGACAAAAATATCCGTATCTTGTTCTTCTAGAATTGTAAATACTTCCTCTAAATAGATGCGTCTTGGATTTTCTTTCGGGAACTCTTGTATTAAGTTTTCAACAATTGCCTCACATATTTCCAAGCCATGGCTATATTCTTTGGAATCATTCATAAATTTTATATGAGAAGCCCAGAACGTCTTATTGCTTATAATCCCTTGGGCTCCTTCTAGATCTGTGTAATGATACAACGCTGTTGTATCTTTCGTAAAATGAGATTTGAATTCTTTACTAATGTATGGAATAAGTGATTTAGAAGTGACTTGAGGATTATTCATTTTTGTTTCAAACTGATCATTCGACATCTTTATTCCTCCATCCTTTTAATTCTTCCGGTATCATCGGCTTTGCAAAATAATAGCCCTGGATGATTGGATCCTTACATGTTGCAACTAGAAACTCTACTTGCTCCTTCGTTTCAACCCCTTCAAATACAACTGCTAAGTCTAATGATTCTCCTAGTCTTATAATTGCTTGAATGATCGAAGAGTCTTTTTTCGAATGTGGTATTTCGTCGATAAACGACTTGTCGATCTTTAGGGTGGAGATCGGCATCTGCTTTAAATAGGATAATGAGGAGACACCAGTCCCGAAATCATCTAATGCGACCGAAAAGCCTTCTTGACGAAGAACACTTACAGCTCGCATCGCTTCTGCAATATTTTTCACGAATGTTGTTTCTGTAATTTCTAGCTCTAACTGTGCCGGTCTTATATCATAGTCATTTAACGTCTGCTTTAATACTTCTAATAACCTTGGAGAAGTAACATATTGACCTGGAATATTGATCGCTACTTGTCCAAATGGAATTCCTTCGACATTCCATTTGGATATTTGACGGCAGACTAGTTTGATAATCCAATCTGTCACGTCCTTCATTCGATCATGATTTTCTAATATTGGAATAAAAATACCTGGGGAAAGCATTCCATAAACAGGATGATTCCATCTCAGTAATGTTTCGACTCCCATAATTTCATTGGTCTGCATACTAACTTTAGGTTGATATACAAGATACAAATCACCTTTGAGCATTGCTCCAAACACATCATCGGCAATCTCCCTTTCAAACGTATATGTGTGAATAGAGGGGTCATACGTAACCACTTCATGGTTGTATTGAACAGATGGATGATTTAAAACACTTAATGCATTTGTATATATACTCGATGCTTCCTCATAATTATATGCTTTTGAAATGGCACAGGTCGCTTCAATAGTCACTTCCTGATTTTGAATGAAAAATGGCTGACGAAGTAATTCCGCTACTTTCTCCATCTCTTCTTGCATTTGCTTTTCTTCATACATATCCCTTGTCAAGAAAGCAAAACGATTACCTTCTATTCGGTATAAGTCTACCATCTTGGAGGTGGACAGCTCTAACACATCGGCCACCCATTGAATCACCTCATCGCCAAACTGATAATCGTACTCTCTATTCACTTTTTCTAAATCATGTAAATGCCAAATAGCTAAATGTTCTGGAAATATTGGTTTTCTTAGCTTTTGTTCAAACAAACGGCGATTCGGTAATTTAGTTAACACATCAAAATAGTTGGCCCTGTATTCTACATAACGATCTACCAAGCTAGAAAATAGTAAGGTTCCAAGTAAAACAATCATCCCAATAGCTACACTTATTGCAACCCCATTCATGTCCATCATATGCATATGCATAGAACTAGGAATAAAACCTTTAGGAACATAAAAACTAATAGCTGCCATTCCCGTATAATGCATCGAGGAAACAGCAAGTCCCATGATGATAGCTGTTATAAGCTGAATAAATCGATTCACAACAAAACGACGAAAACCAGAAAATATATATATCGCTATAACAGAAACGATTATCGCTATGACAATAGATGCTATAAACAAGCCCCTATCGTATGTATAGAATAAATCCATCTCCATCGCATACATTCCTAAGTAATGCATGGAAGATATGCCTATTCCCATTACACTACCTGCCAATATGTATGTCCAATAAGTTCTGTTCGAGCGACTAGCAATATAAAATGCTATAAAAGAAGCTAGCATTGCAGGTATAACAGATACAACCGTCAACGATTTATGGTAATGCATTTCAACTGGTAACGAATAAGCACTCATCCCTATAAAATGCATGGACCAAATGCCAAAACCCATCGCTATAGAGGCAAGGACGAGCCAAAAGTTACGATGAAAAAAACTATTTTTATATGCCCGCTCATTCATTGATAATGCAGTATAGGAAGCAATAACGGACATAATAATAGATAATGCTACTATAGGAATAGAATACTCTCCATTTAACTCGATAAAATTGTTACTGGAAGGATTATTAAACAAGTTCCCACTCTTCTCCACGAATATTTTTGTCTTAAAACTATAACATGTAATGGCCTCTTTATAGTTATATAGTATGTGACAAAAAAAGCAAACTACTAAAAAAGTATCCTCTTTTAGTAGTTTGTAAACCTTTTTTACTATTGATACGCTATGAGGGACCTTTAAAGAGAAATTCTTAGTGCAAGGTCGATCTTCTAAGATGTAGAATTACGAAGCCGTTATTTGCCCACCATTTACATGAAGCGTCTGTCCTGTCACAAAACGAGAATCGTCGGAAGCAAGGTACACAAAGGTCGGTGCTACTTCAAATGGTTGCCCTTGTCTTTCCATTGGGTTACCTGCTTGCGTAACTTCATCAGCTGAAAAACTTGATGGTATGAGAGGTGTCCATATTCTGCCTGGTGCAATAGCATTCACACGTATTCCTTTTTTAACTAAACTATTAGCAAGTGCTCGCGTAAAGCCAATAATGGCACCCTTCGTTGCCGTATAATCAATTAATTGATCGTTGCCATCAAATGTTACGACAGAGGATGTATTAATAATAGAGCTACCCGGTTGTAAATGTGGAAGCGCAGCTCGCGTTGTGTAGAAATGTGAATAGATGTTTACTTTAAAGGTATCATCGAATTGCTCATCTGTAATATCAAGCAAGCTTAGTTGTTGAAATTGAATACCTACATGATTACAAAGAATATCTAGCCTTCCAAACGTTTGGATTGTATTTTCCACAATCTCTATACATTGCTTTTTTTCTCTTAAATCCCCCGGCAATAACAAACACCGTTTCCCCAGTTCCTCAATTCTCTTCTTCGTTCGATTTGCATCTTCATGTTCATCTAAGTAGGATATAGCAACATCTGCTCCCTCTTTTGCAAAAGCAATGGTCGCTGCTGCACCTATTCCACTGTCACCACCCGTTATTAGCGCGACTTTTCCGTTTAACTTTCCACTCCCCAGATAGTTTGGATTTTCCATTATCGGACGTGGGTTCATCAATCTTTCTACACCCGGTTGTCGCAATTGACGCTGTTCTGGCACAGTAATCGGAACATCTTCATACCGGGTAATTTTCCCGTAGTTTGGATACATCGGATAGTTTTGATGTTGCTCGTTTTTATTTGTCACGGCTATCCCCCTAAAAATCAATGGTCGGGTTATTTTATGTAAGGATTACTAGTAAGGTGATGAAATACTAAGTAAACATTGAAGTCGATATCGAATAAATTACATAAAATATTATTCGATAGGAGGTTCTGTGTCTTGCAAAGCACAACATCGAATCAGCAGTCAGAAATATTACTTATAAATCATTCCGATGAAAAATTAAAAGTATTATATAATTCGAATGCCACCCCATTTCTACTTCCTAAAATAGGAGCTCGTCCACCCTTTTTCTATAACCCTAGATATGAACAGTATTATCCTCTTATATAGAGAGGTTAATGGGGTACTTCACTATCTTCCCTCAGCGCTAAAAAAACGACCTTTCTCCATTATCGAGAAAGGTCGTTTCAATCATAATCATTCTATTAATATGCAGTCCAACCAGCATCCGCTGTTATTACCGTTCCATTCACAAAACTAGATTCATCTGAGGCAAGGAATAGTGCAACCTTTGCAACCTCTTCAGCTTTACCTGTGCGTGGATTTAGTGCAAGTCCTGCTTGTGTACGCCCAATACCAAATGTATTAATATTCGTCATAGAAGTACCAATATTTGTTTCTACACCACCGGGTGCAATTGCATTACATCTAATTCCTTGTGGTGCATACATAAATCCTGTGTTTTTCGTAAAACCAATTACTGCATGCTTAGAAGCGGTGTAGGTTGCTCCAGCACGTGCTCCATATAACCCACCAGCAGAAGCGACATTCACAATTACACCTTGCTGTTTTTCTAAGAATATTGGCATCACTTTGCGTGTTGCACGCATGACACTAGTTGTATTCACTGCAAATACTAGCTCCCATTTATCGTCCTCAATATCACCAGCAGGCTCAAAGTTGTCCATAATACCCGCGTTGTTTACAAGAATATCAACGGTTCCATATGTGTTGACTGCTGTATCAATAAGATTTTGAATATCCTCTTCTTTTGCAACATTTGCTACAACAGCGATCGCTTCTCCTCCGCTTGCTGTAATTTCTTCCGCCGTTTCCTTTGCGGATGCTTCATTTAAATCGGAAACTACTACTTTTGCTCCTTCTTTCCCGTAAAGGGTAGCAATTGCTCTTCCCATTCCTGATCCTGCTCCCGTTACAACCGCGACTTTAGATTGAAGTCTCATTTTTCTCTACACCCTTTCTATTTGCACACCATTATTTATCAGTTCTATTAAACAGATGTGCAATAAGTTCTTTCTATCCTATAGTATAATGAATCTACACTCAGCCGTTCAATCAGCAAAGAGAGCGATTATTGTACTCTAACATACAATGGAGGTCTAAAATGTCTACTAAATCTATTTATCAGGATAGAAGAATTAGAAAATCGAAGGCTGCTTTAAAAGAATCTCTTATCGCAATAATGAAAGAAAAAGACTTTAAAGAAATATCCATTACTGATATTGTACAAACTGCCGATTTAAATCGCGGTACATTTTATAAGCATTATCAATATAAAGAGGAGCTATTAGAGGAAGCGATCGACGATGTAATTAAGGATTTAATCGATTCTTATCGAGAACCTTATCAAGAGGTAGAAGTTTTAATCGTAAGCAAATTATCTTCTTCTACGATTAAAATATTTGATCATGTGGAAAAGCATTCTAACTTTTATTCATTATTAGTTAAATCGAACGTGTTATTTGAATTACAAAAGAGAATTTGTGATGAACTCAAAAAACTTGTACTACAAGATATTACTAACCATCCATTGCAACATAATATAAATGCAAATTTAATCGCTAGTTACCAAGCCCATGCGATCTGGGGAATGATTAATGAATGGATTCAAAGTGAATTTATATACTCTGCCTCCTATATGGCTGAGCAATTATTAGCCATTCTCCATTCAGATCCTACTAAAAACACCAATAGAAAAACACAGAAAAAACTCCCGAATAGGTAGCTCTTAAGAGCATTCATTCGGGAGTTTCTTTTATTCTTCTACATTATCACTTATTAAACTTGCTAATACATGCACTCTTAAAATGATTCCTTTTATCGTTAAATCTTCGTCTGTAACGACTATTGGATATTTGGAATCAAGCACATATGGAATAATATCCTGTACGTAATCATCCGGTCGAACAGTTTTTACTTCTGTAGACATCACTTCTTGTAACGTCTTTTTCTGTTTAATCCCATCAATCGCTTGATCAATGGTAACAATACCTTGTATTTGGCGCTTGCGATCCGTTACAAATGCGCTTGATATACCATTCTCACGCATTACCTGAGTCGCTACATTCAACCCGTCTTTTAAGGATACTAGCCCATAAGGTTTTGTCATAATATGCTCTGCTTGCAGAATTTTAGAACGATCAATATCTCGGATGAATTCAGATATATAGTTGCTCGCAGGTTTATCTAAAATTTCTTCGGGAGTGCCAATTTGCTCTACTTTCCCATTTTTCATCACCGCTACACGATCTCCGATTTTAAATGCTTCGTTGACATCATGTGTGATAAAAATGATTGTTTTTTGCAATCGGTTTTGTATATCGAGTAGCTCAAGCTGCATTTCTCTTCGGATGAGTGGATCCAGCGCACTGAAAGGTTCATCCATGAGCAGAATATCCGGGTCATTTGCCAACGCCCTTGCAATACCTACCCGTTGGCGCATACCACCTGAAAGCTCATCTGGATATTTGTTTTCATATCCTTTTAGTCCAACTGTTTCTAAATGTTTTTGGGCTATTGCTTGACGTTCTTCTTTAGACATGCCACGTACTTCAAGCCCATATTCGATATTTTCTAGCACAGTCCGATGACTAAAAAGGCCGAAGTGTTGAAACACCATTGCTATTTTTTTCTGGCGATAATATTTAAGCTGATTTTTGTTATAATCTACAACATTTTCCCCATCGACATAAATGGCGCCTGATGTCGGTCGGTTTAAAAGATTTAAACAACGTATCAAAGTGGATTTTCCACTTCCGGAAAGCCCCATAATGACGAATGTTTCACCTTCCATAATTTCCATAGAAGCATTGTAAACACCGACCGTATGTCCTGTTTTTGCGAGAATTTCTTCTTTAGGCATACCGTTTTCAACCATGGAAATTGCCTTTTTAGGTCGTGGTCCAAAGATCTTTGATACATTTTCTAGTTTTAACTTTACTGTCATGCTGCATCCCTCCTATGTTTCTGAAGGCGCCTTGCAATTCCTCCGGTAATTCGGTCAATAATAATCGCTAAGAAAACGATACTTATACCTGCTTCAAAACCAAGAGAAATATCAATTCGATTAATCGCATATAGTACTCGTTCACCGAGTCCCTGTGCCCCAACCATCGATCCGACAACAGCCATAGCCAGCGCCATCATGGTTGTTTGGTTTATACCAGCCATAATTGTCGGTAATGCTTGTGGTAATTGTACTTTCATAAGCATTTGGCTCGTGGATGAACCAAAAGATTGTGCAGATTCAACTACTTCTTCATCTACATTGCGAATTCCTAGTTCTGTTAATCGGATTACGGGAGGTAATGCGTAGATAATCGTCGCAATAACTGCGGGTACATTCCCTAAAGGGAAGAAGAATATAACAGGAATTAAATAAACAAAACTTGGCATCGTCTGCATCGCATCGAGTATCGGTCGCATTATAGTCGACATTACTTTACTAAATGCCATCCCAACACCTAATGGAATACCGATTACAAGAGATAGTACGACGGAGATTAATACGATTGAAATAGTGGTCATCGTTTCTGGCCACAAATCAAAAGTACCGATCAAGAAAATAAAAAATGAAAAAAGAATACCACCATACAAGTTAGTAAAATACCAGCCTAATAAAAAGATAATAACAATAAATAACCACCAAGGAATAGCTAGAAGACCAGCCTCTAGCCCCTTGATCAATGAAGAGGAAATAACAAAAATGAAATCAAAGAACGCATCAAAATGTGATGCTAAAAAATCGATAAACTTTTCTACGCCATCTCCAATTGGTATTCGAACATCAGGAAATTCTGTCATAAAAAGCGAACTGTATCAAAGGAACAGTCGCATTCACCTCACTTTTTTTGGATAAACTAATTCGATCATGAACCCTATTTCAAAGCTGCTTTCACTTTTTCCGCAACTTCCTCAGACACCCAAGTTGTCCAAACATCTTCATGTTCTTTCATCCACCATTGTGCGGCTTCATCAGGATCTGCTCCATTTTCATTCATATAATCTAGTGCTTCTTCTGTTAATGCATTACTTGTCGAATATTTACTTAAAAAATCAACGACATCTTTTGCTTGTGTTGGTAAGTCCTTATGTACTGCGATAACTACATCGTTCGGAGGAAATTCAGTTCCTTTTGACTCTTCCCAAGTTGCTTCATCATATGGATTATCTTCAAGTAAAGTTAAATCATAGCTAGCTGTAACCCATGTTGGTGACCAATAATAACCTACCCACGGAGCTCCCTTTTTGTATGCTCCTGCTAAATCTGCAACAATCGCAGAATCAGATCCTGGTGCTAAATAGTTATACTGCTTATCAAGGCCATATGTTTCAAGTTTCGTCTCCAAGTGTTCACTTACTACCCAACTAGATGGTGCTCCGACAATACGTCCTTTGCTACTATCTTCGGGATCTTGGAAAATCTCTGGATACTTCTCTAAGTCTTGAACCGTTTTTAAATCTGGTGCGATCGGCTCAATGCCTCTTTCTGCATCTCCTTCTATCACGTAAGTTGGAACATATAATCCTTGCGAGTTATCATTAAAGTTTGTAGCCACTTTAACAATATTGCCGCTATCAATTGCTTTCTCATAGATTTCTTTAATGTTATCGGTCCAGACTTCCATATTGACATTAACGTCCCCTTGTTCAAGGGCTTGCATCGTAGCAGCAGTTGTTCCACTTGTCACTTCCGTGTCATAGCCGTAGCCTTCCTCCACGATAAACTGCGCTATGCTATTATGTACACGAACACTATCCCATCCTGCATCGGCAAATTTAATCGTTTTAATACTGTCTGTACTTGCTTCTTCACTACATGCAGCCAACACTAAAACGGTGCAAAGTGAAATGAACAACATCAATTTCCTCATAACTTTCTACCCCTATTCTCTCTTTTTAAATTAGACGCACAGTCCTATCCTCCTCTTAATACCCGTCATCAATAAGTTTAAACATACAAAACTTTTAAAATTATTACACTTCCAAAATTCCCATATTTTTGGAGCATCTAATTTATAACTGTTTATGTTACTAGACTTGAAGTTTCATTGCAAATTGAATAGCCTGAAAAGTCTGTTATTTATTTATTATTATGAATATTTGGAATCAAATTTATCGTTAAATAGTGCATGTTTAGTGGAATTTTTTATGAAATTCAACCCTTTTAATATAGGCCTTTAGATGCTTTCGGTAAAAAATATTAATAATGCTCTTTTTGAAGTGGAAATGCACAAACAACTAGCTTTGCTCTAATAGAGTAAATGGGAATGATGAATGGTATGAGGCACATAATAGGGAACTGCGCGTTAGTGCGTGAAAGAATGAGACGCATGGCGGCGCTTCGCTTTCCGCTAGCGTGCGCCGAGCCGCTGCGTCGCGTGTGACTACAGGGTCTCGCGCTCCCGCATTAAATCCCTCCAATTAAGTAGTGCAGAATAAATATGTCCAAAAAATGGATAAGGGCGACCAAACAGCTGTCGAAAGCAACTAGTTCTAGTCTGAGAGCAACCAAACGACTGTTGAGAGCAACAAGTTGCAGTCTTACAGCAACCAAATTACCCCTGAGAGTAACCAATTTTTCGTGACACAAGTTTACTTGGGATGAGACACTAATAATGGCGCCTCATTGGAATTACTTTACTAAAAGCATCAACTGGCTTGGTTTTGTCGTGTTCAAGTATGACTTTGTCGCGTTCATAGGCTAGTTTGTCGTGTTGACACTATGTTATGTCGCATTACACCATTTATTGGTATTTAATAAGCGGAAAAATAAAATAGGCAATTTGGAATCGATTACTTTTCGATTCCAAATTGCCTATTCATCAAACTACCCGATTTTCCGTTTCTTTTCCTTCCAATACTGCCTCAATAGCTTCCGCATTCATCTGCATCATAGCCATTCGCGTGTGAATACTGGCACTACCGATATGAGGTAGCACGGTTACATTCGATAAAGTGAGGAGTGGATGATCCATTGGCACTGGTTCTACCTCAAATACATCAAGCCCAGCCGCCCAGATTTTATTAGTAGTTAGCGCTTCGTATAAGGCTTGTTCGTCAATAATTCCACCGCGTGCTACGTTAATAATTGCAGCAGTTTCTTTCATCAATCCTAACTCACGTTCTCCAATTAATCCTTTTGTTTCAGCTGTTAATGGAGTTAGCAAAACAACAAAATCTGATTCTCGCAAAAGGGTGTCTAGTTCTACATACGAAAAACCGAATTCTTCCTCCGCCTCTATTTTACGAGTACGATTATTATACAAAACTTTCATGTCAAAACCTTTTGCACGTCTTGCTACTGCTTCCCCTATGCGTCCCATACCGATTATTCCTATTGTTGCACCAAACACATCCATGCCTGTGAGACCCATCGGTGTCCATGATTTCCATCTACCTGCACGAAGATCACGTTCTGCTTCTGTTACCCGTCTAGCTGTCGCTAAAAGTAAGGCAAACGTGAGATCAGCTGTTGTTTCTGTTAAAACTCCTGGTGTATTGGTGACAACGATATTCCGCTCTTTTGCCGCTTCCACATCTATATTATTGTAGCCAACCGCTAAGTTACTAATTACTTTCAAGTGTGGCAGGCTTTCTATTAGTTCTCTATCAACTTTATCTGAAAGCACGGTCCATAGTGCATAAGCGTCTTTTGCTTCCGTTTTTAACTCCTCATAGGTCATTGGAATTTCTTCGCTATGCCACATTTTCACGTCAAACTTTTCTTTTAATGGATCGACTATTTCATTTGGTAATTTTCTAGTTATAAATATTTTTTGCAAAGCACTAACCTCCAAACGCTCTAATAATTTTAGCATGGACGAGTTGGTGAAATTTTTCAACTATATTTACTTTGCTATTTTCATAAGGTATACTGGGGGCACATAAAAAAACTACATACCGTTTTTCGCACTAGGGGTGCCCATTATGGCTGAGATGCGAGCATTTGCTCCGATCCCTTATAACTCGATCAGGATAATACCTGCGTGAGGAAGTGCGGTGACTTTCCGAATTTTTTATAGTGGATAAGTGGCTGCATCTTCACGGATGTGGTCTTTTTTTATGAAAATTTTTCGGGAGGTTTTTATAATGCAATGTGGTTTAAGCCCTATCGTCGGATTTCGTTTTTCGTTACATCCGATGACCAATGATTTTATTTCGGTGATTAAAGGAGCACTTCAAGAAACGGATACGTCGAACGTGTGGATGCATACAGATGATGTATCTACGGTCATTCGCGGGAAACAAGTACATGTATTTAACGTCGCAAAAGCACTAACGCTACATGCTGCTAAAACAGGAGTGCATGTTGCGTTATCAGGGACTTTTTCTGCTGGTTGTCCTGGAGATACTGCAGGGGACGTCTTTTTAGATAAAGGCGATGAGGTGGCGAATGTGGATTCAACGAAGCAATATGTCTCTTCTCAATTTGCTTTATATCCGATGAATAATCCGAATTATATGGATGTCATTTACAGAGAGGTGGAGCGTGCTAAAGAGCGTGGGGTATTCAATGAATCGATGCATTACGCAAGCGGTATTCACGGAGATATTCATGACGTCTTTGCTTTTTATGAGGAGACATTTACACATGCTCGTTCGGAAGAGCATAAACATTTAGTTATGACGGTTTCGATGAGTATTAATAGTCCTTCACATGGAGGTCAATGACATGTTGAAATCTTGGAAGTTAAAAGAGATTGTATTGATGTCTTTATTTGCAGTCGTGTTTGGGATTGTGTATTTATTGTTCTTGCACGTCGGCAATATTTGGGCGGGATTTATCGGTCCAATCGCGTATGAATGGATTTTTGGTATTTGGTTTATCGTGTCTATTATTTGTATGTATATTATTCGTAAACCTGGTGCCGCTGTCGTTTCCGAAACTATTGCTGCTGCGATTGAAGTTTTGCTAGGTAATGCAGTGGGACCAAGACTAATTCTTTCAGGAATTGTTCAAGGTTTAGGGGCCGAAGCTGTGTTTGCAGCGACCCGCTATAAACGATTTGATCTGTGGGTACTAATGCTTGCAGGGGTTGGTTCTTCCATTTTTAGTTTTGTGTACGGTTACTTTTTAGGTGGATTTTCGGTGTATAGCACTGGTTATGTTGCTTTAATGCTCGGCATTCGCATATTAAGCGGTGCAATGATTGCAGGTATAGGTGGAAAAGCAGTGGCAGACGGATTATTAGCAACAGGTTCTCTTCGTGGGTATGCTATTTCACGTTCGAAAAAGGGTGAGGCTCGTGCATGAGGTTATCCATTTTGACAAAGTGAGTTTTCGTTATCCAGATGAGGAAAAATGGATACTGGAAGAGCTTTCGTTTACCGTTAAGCGCGGGGAACGAATAGTAATTACTGGTCCAAGCGGTTGCGGTAAAACGACATTACTTTATTTGTGCAATCGATTATATCCTGATAATTGCGATGGTATTTTGTCTGGTTCCGTGAAACTATTTGGGAAAAACAGCTCTTCTTTTATTCCCGGGGAAATAAATCATCGCATTGCAACGGTTTTTCAAGACCCAGATTCCCAATTTTGTATGCAAACAGTCGAGGAAGAGCTTGCATTCACATTGGAAAACTTACATGTAAAGCGGGATGAAATGGAGAATAGGATTCGTGAAGTATTGGCACTAACTGATTTAACGGAGTTTCGATATGCAGTTATCCAAAAGCTTTCCGGTGGTCAAAAGCAGCAAATTGCTACTGCATGTGCACTTATCATGAAACCGGAAGTTTTGTTATTAGATGAACCGCTTTCTCATTTAGATCCATTTACTGCAAAAAAATATGTAGAGTGGTTAGAGGAGTTACAAAAAAAATACGCGATGACGATCGTTGCCATTGAGCATCGACTCGATTTATGGGGAGATTTTTTTGAAAGAAGTATTTCATTGAACAAAAATGAAATTGCTCCTATTTTGATAAAGAGGAAAAGCAGTAAACAGAAAAACAATTCCCTAGTTGTTAATAAACTGCAAGCTAATACCTATTTGCAAGAAACTAGTTTCACATTAAAACGTGGAGAAGTAGCTGTGCTTGCAGGACCAAATGGTAGCGGAAAATCGACTTTGTTGAAAGCGTTATGTGAGCTTATTCCTTCTAGCGGGACTGTAGAATCTAAGCTATTAGGCTATGTTCCTCAGTCACCTGAGTTTTTATTTCTCACCCAAAATGTGCGAGATGAAGTTGGCTTCGGTGGTGGGAATAATACGGAGGATATAATTGCTAGATTGCAGCTGCTCCCTATTGCAGACTCTCATCCTTTTGCTGTGAGTCATGGGCAAAAGCGTCGTGTGGCGATTGCTGCAATGCTTTCAGACGGGCGAGAAGTTATTCTAATGGATGAACCGACTTCTGGGCAGGATGCGAAAGCCTTATCGGAGTTATTTCAATTAATTGATGAGCGAGCCCGAGAAGGTACGACATTTTTAATTGTTACACATGATATGGAATTTGCTTACTGTTTGGCCGACTCGATTTTATTGATGAATGATGGACGTTTGACCGGGCAGTTTAACGCAGACATAGTGTGGAGTGATGATCAATTGTTGATGGACCATCATCTGCTCTCTCCAAAAGAGGTGATTCTTCGTGAAAAATGCTTTGCATAGAATGAATCCTTCCGTGAAGTTTTTAGCGATTACTATTTGTATGTTCACTATGGCGTTCTTTTTCGATCCTTGGACACCACTAGTATTTTGGGCAGGTGTACTTGTGCTACAATTCTTCTTTAGTGAAATTAACTGGAAGAAATGGCTGTTGTTCATGCTTCCATTTTTTGTGACGTCTTTCGGTTATTTTTGGACTACACTTGTTTTTGCGGAAGACAGTTCAGGATCTGTTGTATGGTCTATTTGGAATTTGCAAATTACTGAAACACAGTTAAACCACGCATTGTCTCTTAGCTTTCGGGTATTGGCGTTTTCTAGTTTATCTTTATTATTCGCTTTGACAACCAATCCTGTGACGTTCATTTTAAGCTTGATGCAACAATTAAGACTTTCTCCTAAAATTGCGTATGGTGTAATGGTTGGTTATCAGTTTTTGCCTGTCCTGAAAGATGAGTTCGTACAAATTGGTCAAGCTCACCGATTGAGAGGTGCGGGTGAGGAGAAAAATACGTTACAGCGACTGCTTGGAGTTCGAAAAATTTTAATACCTATGCTTGCGGGCGCTGTCAGAAAAGCAGAAAGAGCGGCATTTGCAATGGAAGCTAGAGGTTTTACTGGCGAACGAAGAAGTAGTTATTTTCGAATAATCTCTATCGGGAAAATGGATGTCGTGTTGGTAATTTTGTTTTTGTTCGTGTTAGTTTTAAGCTGTACGAATAGACTATGGCTTAGTTAATATAGAAGTAGATATATTAACTAAGGGGTGAAAAGTATGTCTTTTGTTGCCTTACTTCGTGGGATTAATTTGGGTGCTAAAAATAAAGTTGATATGAAATCTTTGAAGACTCTGTTTGAAGAGATAGGTTATGAAAATGTACGAACGTATATACAAACTGGAAATGTCATTTTTGATAATACTATTTATGATGTTCTGTGTCTTGAGCATATGCTTCGCGAAACATATAGCTTTGACATTCCAGTTGTCGTTCGCTCGAAAGAAGAATTAGAAGAGATACAACAGCATCCGATTTTTTTAAAGGATCAAGTCTATGTTATGTTTTTAGCGAAAGAAATTTCGGACGAGCAGCAAGCATTGCTCGATAGCTTAGTAGACGATGAATTTGTTGTTTGGAATCGTCGAAATGTCATTATTAGCTTGTCGAAAAACTATCATCAGACGAAATTTACCAATGCTTTTTTTGAAAGAAAGCTTGGTATGGCATCTACTGCACGGAATCGGAATACGGTGAATAAAATAGTGTTGAAAATGTAGATTGTTTCCACCTTTTTTGGGTGGAAACTTTTTTGGGTTGCTCTGGGCATTGAACTGGTTGCTTTGGACTTAATTTGGTTGCTCTTTCTTCTAAATTGATTGCTTTCATCGCCTTCTTAGTTGCCCTTGCCTATTTAATAGAATAAATAGCCCGCTATGTATTAGTTTTATTTATGTGAATCGATAATTATAATAGATTTTTCAAATGACCCTCTTTAGGTTAAGCTTAAACTAGAACAAAACAAGGGGGATTTATCATGTCATTTATTTTTAAATCAATCGATCATGTTCAACTCGCAGCTCCTAAAGGTTCAGAAACAATCGCTAGAAACTTTTTTAATGGAATATTAGGATTTCAAGAGATTGAAAAGCCGGAGACCTTAAGAAAAAAAGGCGGTGTTTGGTTTGCGTTTGCAAATTATCAAATTCACATCGGTATCGAAGAGCCTTTTGCTCCAGCCAAAAAAGCACATCCAGCTTTTCACGTTGAAAATTTGGATGCGCTGAAAAAACATTTAACAAAAAATGAAGTCAGTTACATTGTAGATACCGATTTACCAGGGGCAAACCGGATTTATATTCATGATCCGTTTGAAAATCGCATTGAGATTTTAGAGTGGATTTGATCAGGCATAATCAACAAATCCTTACTCCTTCTATTTCTAACTAGAAGGAGTATTTTCAAGTTTTACTTTCTTTCTTGTTCTTACTGAACCATTCCAGGAAAAATTTGTTCCTATTCTTAGCAATAATTCAAGTGGTCCTCTTCTAAACTTCTTTAAATACAAGAAACTACATACGCACTGTATAACAAATACGCCCAGTCCAAGTATAATGCTATTTAACATACCTAGTTTTCCAAACAAGCCCAAACCATAGCCGTAAAAGACAGATGTACATATGACACTTTGCATAATATAGTTCGTAAGCGAAAGCTTTCCGACACTTTCAAAGGCGAGAAAAACCTTGGAATTAGAGAATGCTACAAATAGAAGGGCAAACAGAGATATGTATCCAACAGATAGAAGCTGAGCACCAACATTTAATAACATTGCAGACCAAGCATTTTCTTGTAAAAGGACACTAGCACTTTTTAAAGCAAGACCGATCGGCAAGAGTACTACACCTACTTTATACCACTTCCGTTCCGCTCGAGGTCTAGTAAACAAGTTTGCCTTTGCTGCCGCCATTCCAAAAAGAAATAGTGGAGCCGTTACAAAAGGAGCTAAAATGATCACGAAAATCATAAGAAATTCCTCCTCAAATAGAGGTGGTATTTCATTATTTCGATGATAAGAAATTTCTGAATAAGTGCCATTTGCATAAATATCATTTGTTTTAGTTATATAAGTCGAAAGTTTTTCTGCTTGTTCCTTCGTTTCTTCCAACACTCCATAGTTCATGGCACTCGTTAAAAGGAATAAAATAACTCCCCATATGATAAGCGTTTTTACCTTTCTGTTTATGAAAAACAATAAAAAGAAACCCATTAGTCCATAGAAAGATAAAATGTCGCCTTCCCAAATATATGTGCTATGTAATATACCAAGTACAATAAGTAGCAGGAACCGTCTGACTAAATGCCATCTTGCCCTAACTTCTTTTTTCCTTAAAGATTCCACTAGTTTGATCAGTGAATATCCAAACAGGAATGTAAAAATTGGCATGAAACTGCCTTCTATCACTATTTTTATAAATTGGTATGCTCCTGTGTCTAAATTCGACAAAGAGAAGTAAGTTATTTCATCTTTTCCCCACATTCCATATTGAAATATAAGCATATTCGCTAGTAGTATTCCGAACAGACTGAGGCCCCTTAAGCCGTCTATTAATCTTACTCTTTCCATTTTCACTAAAACCCTCCTAGAATTTTGTATCGCTCATTTGATAGTATAAAAGAAGAAGCTTATACGAGCATGAAGCCTTCCTTAAATAAATCTTAAATTTTGGAGTGGATATTGGTGTTAGATACGAAAATTCTAGTTGTGGACGATGAACAAGCGATTGGAGACATGGTAGATATTATTTTAAGAAAAGAAGGTTTTAACCAGATAGATGTATGCTCCAGTTATCAAGCTGCCGAATCACTTATAGCAGAAAATCGATATGATTTTTTTATTTTCGATATTATGCTACCTGATGGTACTGGCCTTGATTTGGCTAAAAATGTACGCACCAAATCAGATGCTCCCATTTTTTTCTTAACTGCAAAGGCTAACGATGCCGACAAACTTCGTGGATTTATGTATGGGGCAGATGATTATATTACAAAACCTTTTAACCCAATGGAACTTGCTGCTCGTGTGAAAGTGCAGATGAGACGATATAAATCATCTTCTCCTTCTCCTATATCAAGGCAAGTATTTGACTTCGGTCGTTTCCAATTCGATATCTCTGCGGCGGAACTAACAGTTGCGGGGAATACAACGATTTTGACAGGAAAACTCTTTCACTTACTTCAGCTTTTTTGTGAACATCCAGGCCAAATCTTATCCAAAGAACAAATTTATGCTCAAGTTTGGGGTGAAGAGCATTTTATAGATGATAATACAATCATGGTTCATATTCGAAAACTTCGGGAAAAAATAGAAGTGCAACCCGGGAATCCTAAACTTTTATTAACTATCCGAGGTATAGGATATAAATTGATAAGTGAGGAGCTTTAAATGGGCTTATCGACAAAAATGACTACTCGTTTTTTAGCTTATTTTTTTGTCTTTTATGCTGTATTGCTTATTGTGTCGATTGGGCTCATTGCCTATTTTATTTATGCTGTAATGGAGAATAATAGCTATACAGATATTCGTGAATTAGATGCATTTGAGCTTGAGTCCGATTTTAAAAAGAATCCGAATGGAACTTATCATTTATCTCAAGATTTAATAGATTCAGCACGTGAAAACAATGGCCTTGTTCAATTGGTCAATAAAAACGGTAAAGTCCTTGCTAGTTCAGAAAATAACAGCGATTGTTGTCAAAGCTACACTATTGCTGAGTTTGTAAACATGACAAAAACGAAAGAGGCATTCGTGTGGGACCAGGGTAATGACTTGTTTATTGTGTTTATTGAAAAACATCCTGCAACTCAGTTACTCGCTCTAATAGTTCAAGAAAATAGTGAAATTTTGTCGGATGACATAAAAAAGAAGCTAGCCGAAGCCGACGCTATTTTTGAAATTTATTCGCCAGAGGGAAAGAGAGAACAAGTTGTTTTTGGGCCAACAAAGCAAGCACTTAGTGGAATCGAGATACTAGCTAGTTCCCATAATTACGCTGAAATAAAAGAAGTCGTTGCTTCCAGTGTACTAAATAATGGAACGGTTGCTGTTGTCAGAGTCAATAATGCAAACTACAACCCTTTTGAGCCAGCTTTTATAGATGGCATGAAAAAATTTGGAATAGGCCTTCTTTTATTTCACCTCATTCTTTTTTTCTTCACTATATTATTTTCTTTTTGGATTGGGACACGCTTTGGCCGTCCTGTTTTGTACTTCCTTAAACGTATTGAAAAGTTAGCGAAGCAAGACTTTAAACCTTTAGATGATCGAAAATTAAGGAATCATAAAACAGGTCGTCTCAAGCGTAAATACCGTGTATACGAAAATATTGATCAGTCTCTTTCCGAATTGGCCAATACGTTAGAAGCAAACGAGCGAAAGATTAAACAGACCGAAAAGTTACGGGAGGACTGGATTACTGGTTTATCCCATGACTTAAAGACACCGCTCAGCTCGATTTTCGGTTATTCTACTATGATTGCTTCGGATGAATATGAGTGGTCGAATGCAGAAATAAAAGGTTTTGCAAAAACAATGCAAGAAAAATCAACCTACATGAATGCACTAATAGAAGATTTAACTTACACTTATCAATTAAAAAACAATGCGATTACGCTAAATAAAGTAAATGTGAATCTTCTTGAATTCATAGAGACATATGTAAAAAATGTTGTTTGGAAGGATTAACAAAAACCGCAAGGAAGTATTAGCGCACAAGTTTCTATTGATCCTAAACTATTTGCACGAGTGCTTGATAATCTAGTTGGTAATGCAGTTAAACATACACCTGAAGGAACAAAAGTACTACTAATAGTTGAGCAAAAAGAAGAGACAGTTCAGTTAACTATTCAAGACGAAGGTCGAGGGATTCCAAAGGAGAAGCTGGAAAATCTGTTTAATCGCTACTATCGTGGGACCAATACAACTACGGAAACTTCGGGTACCGGGCTTGGACTTGCAATAGCTAAACAACTTGTAGAAGCACATGATGGAAATATATTTGTAGAGTCCAATCGAAATGGAACGAAAGTGACGATTACTTTACCATCCAATATCCAAAAGCATATTAAAAAGATTTGTTAAGGGATATTAGCTTAATATGATGGAATTATCTTATTTAAACATCGACAAAACAGCCACTCTTTGGTTGTTTTGTCTTTTTTATTAAATGCATAACCTCCCCGTTTCTGTTGCAGTCTACAACAAGAAAAAGTGCTTGTTACATGTGAACCTCCAAAATTTAAGATATTTTTAAGATTAGGTTAAGTTGGTTATAAGTTCTTTCTACTATACTACTAAATAGAGAGATGAAGTTACATGCTATCAATTAGTAACCACGACTACTTACAGCTGCTAAAAAGCATCAAATCAATCTTAGTTATTCAATTCATCCAACTAACTGATCAATTTCAGGGTTTGCTTTCTGACTTCTTTAGTCCTCAATAGGTTAACAGTTAAGCAACCATCACTTAAAGCTATATTTTTGAAAACCCATAAAGGAGAACTATAAAAATGAAAACAATACTAAGCTTTTTCTTTTACCTTATAATGACCCTTTTCATGTGTTATTTACTATACAATCAAATACCAACATTATTTCAACCATCAGTCGAGTTGATAGAATATTTGTGGTTTGTCATTCGAATTATTGTCGTGATTACCTTTAGTGTAAATATAATGAAGCTCTTAACTTCAACGAATACCAATAATGGAGACATTAATTAAGATATTGATACACACGGAAATAAGCGCTCGATCAGTCATCCATAACTGATCGAGCGCTTAGCTTTATTACAAATCATCAAACCCATTATCAATCGCATTCACTTTTACGTATTGGCGAGATTTTTGCTCAAAGAAATCTGTTTTTGTGCCGTCTATATTGTCTGCGTAGGCACGAATCCATTTCATCGGATTTTCTACGTATTCCGGGTAAATTTCATTGAGTCCTAGTAGACGCAGCATTTTATTTGCACGGTATTTGATATACCCTTCCATGTCCTCTAAGTCAATTCCTTCGATATCTTTTAACACATAATTAGACCATTCAATTTCGTGCTCGACCGATTCTTTGAATTGGTCGTAAACCCAGCCAATTAGCTCTTCGTTATTTAGTTCTGGATTTTCCGATAACGTCGCTCTGAACAATTCGGAGATAAAGCGACCATGCTCCAGTTCATCCCGATTGATGTAGCTGATCATGGTAGATGTACCAACCATCTTGTTGTAACGGGCTAAGTTGTAGAAAAATGCGAACCCTGAATAGAAAAATAAGCCCTCTAATAGTGTTGTATAAGTTAATGTTTTGACCATATTTTCTGTTGTAGGGTTTTCCACAAATTCATTATAGTATTTAATGATATTTTCATTTCGTTTCAACAAAATAGCATCTGTTCTTCCAAAATCAAAAGATTTATTTTGCTCATCTAGCGACACAACGGAAGACAAGACGTATGAATAACTTTCATTATGAACCGCTTCCTGTTGCGCAATTACCGCCATAATTGACTGGACAGATGGGTCTGTTGCATAAAGAGATATTAACAAGGCCGTTCTTGTTTGCGGTGCATCGAGTGTGGCAAGTAACCCGATCACTTTCAAATAAGCTTCTTGCTCTGCTTTTGTTAAATTAGGGAATTGTTTTACATCGCTCGACATATTGATTTCGTCTGCTTGCCAGTAGTTTCCTAGTAATCGCTTATATATTTTATACCAGTGTGGATAAGCGATATCGTTCCAATTTAATATCCCACTCGATTTGCCGTTAAAAATTCCTGTCGATTTATTAGGATTTCTAGGTTCTAATGTTTTTGCTTTTTCCATGTTTTAAAACTCCTTCTATCCAGTTAGTTACTATTTTTTCTTGGCTACCTCTTGGAGATTGCTCTATTTTTAATCCTTCATATGTACTGTTATAAAACTTTCTTAACTTATCAACAGCTCCGCAAAACAAATCATCTCCACCAAATTGGGTATCCCCAGAACCAAATACATATACATTGTCCGGTTTGTAGCCAATTTCACGTACAAAATCTTTCATTTCGTCTGGTGTGCTGCCTCTATCCCATGTAAACGTTCCAAAAAATAATTTATCGTATGTGGATAGGTCCGGCACAACGCCGAAACCTATCATATACATATCCACAAAGTATCCACTTGCCACAAGTTGTTCCTTTATTAACTCCGCTACTTCTTCCGTGTTTCCGCTATAGCTTAAAAAACAAATGATTGCTCTCATTAGCTTGAGCAAGAATCACAATCGACTAATTCAACAGAAGTCGAGCGTACATAATAAGTCGTTTTGAGTCCACTATTCCAAGCGTCTAAGTGTAAATCTAATAATTCTTTAGCTTTGATCGTGTTTTGCACGTATAAGTTTAGCGAAACACCTTGGTCGATATGGCGTTGACGTGCGGCATTTTGTTTTAGTGTCCAATGTTGATCGATGAAATAAGCTGATTTATAAAACCATGTTGTCTCTGAATTCAAATCTGGCACTGTTACTGGAATTTTATAATCCTTTTTCTCTTCCGAATAGAATTTTTGGAAAATCGGATCAATGCTCGCCGTGCTTCCAGCTAGAATAGATGTCGATGAGTTCGGTGCAACTGCCATTAGATAGCCGTTTCGGATTCCGTTTGTAGCTATATCTTCGCGCAATTCATTCCACTCTTCGTTTTCGTACCCTCGTTTTTCAAAGTAAGCTCCCGTTTTCCAATCTGACCCTTCAAATAAAGGATATGCCCCTTTTTCTTTCGCAAGTTTACTAGATGCTTGAATCGTTAAAAAAGCGACTCTTTCGTATAGTTTATCCGCAAACTCTACCGCTTCCTCGGATTCCCAGCGAATGCTATTTAAAGCAAGCAAATGATGCCATCCAAATGTTCCAAGACCAATTCCACGATATCTTGCATTCGTGCGCTCTGCTTGCGGTACCGGAATCATATTCAAGTCGATTACATTGTCGAGCATACGAACTTGGATGTTGATTAAGCGTTCCAAAACATTCGCTGGGACTGCTCGTCCAAGATTTATAGAGGATAAATTACATACAACAAAATCACCTGCTTTTCGACGTGTTACGATAACATCGTCCTCTAATTGAATCGATTCAAACGACGTAGCGCTTTGGTTTTGGAAAATTTCTGTACATAAATTACTGCTATAAACCATACCTGCATGCTTGTTCGGATTACTGCGATTCACTTCATCACGATAAAACATAAACGGTACACCTGTTTCTAGTTGAGAACGCATAATACGTTTCATCAGGTCGATTGCAGGAACCGTTTCACGAGATAAACGACTGTCATTTACACACTCCATGTATTTTTCTCGGAATGATCCTTCTCCACGTTTCTCATCATAAAAGTCTTCTAGTGAGTATCCCTTTAGTTGGCGTACTTCATGTGGGTCAAATAAATGCCACTCCTGTCGAGCATCTACCTTTTCCATAAATAAATCCGGTAAGCATACACCCGTGAAAATATCATGTGCACGAAGTCGATCATCTCCATTGTTCAAGCGTAAGTCTAGAAACGTGAAAATGTCTTTATGCCAAACGTCCAAGTAAACAGCAATTGCACCCTGACGCTGTCCGAGCTGATCCACGCTTACTGCTGTGTTATTTAATTGTTTAATCCAAGGAAGTACTCCGCTGGATGCACCTACAAATCCTCTAATCGACGAACCACGGCTACGTACTTTTCCCATATACACGCCAATTCCGCCACCGAATTTGGATAGTGTCGCAATGTCTGTGTTGCTGTCATATATTCCTTGTAGACTATCATCTACCGTATCGATAAAGCAACTGGAAAGCTGTCCGTGAGGCTTTCCGGCATTCGACAGGGTTGGTGTTGCTACAGTCATATATAAATTACTCATTGCCCAGTAAGATTCTTTTATTTTTGCAAGACGATTTTCTTTCTCGTCTTTCATCAATGTCATTGCAATCATCATCCAACGCTCTTGTGGAAGCTCTACGATAGAATTATCAAAGTCTTTTGCAACGTATCGATCTAGCAATGTTTTTAAAGCAATATAAGTGAATAAATAATCACGCTCTGGAACTATAATTTCAGCTAATTGTTGCAGTTCTTCTTGTGAATAAGCTTCTGCTATACGTTTGTCGTATAGCCCTTTTGCAACTAAAGCTTGTACATTGCTTGCGAATTTTTTATACACTTCCTCTGAAGTCGTCTTTCTAGTTACCGCTATTCTTTCATAGACGTCTGCTAAATAGATGCGGGCTGCTACATATGTCCAATACGTTTCTTGCTCATCTAAAAAGCTTAATGCTTCTAGCGACATCGACTTAGCCCATGCGGATGTCGTCCCTTCTGGATGTTTCGCTGTCCATTTTTCATGTACTCTCACTAGTGGAGCAATGTTTGCTTCGCCAAATTCATTTATTAATTGGTGTAATAGCTCTTGTTTTGTTGTGTTGGATATCGTCGTCATATTTTTTCCTCCTTAGTTAATCGGTACGTACACTGTGGGGACGCAAAAAAGCGATGTCTCGAGCCTCTTCGGCTGAGTCATCGCTCAAAATTTAAAAAGTAGGAAACAATAGGACAATCCCATCCGAATGATTGAGAAAGAGTCCTTCGCCTCCACCTCTCAACCCCCGAAGAAAGTGTTGCTTCATACGAGAATTAGGCAGGTCTACTGGCTCGTGTTTCATCCTTCTGTCTTCCTTCCCA
Source organism: Psychrobacillus sp. NPDC093180 (assembly GCF_044754065.1). Classification (NCBI taxonomy): domain Bacteria; kingdom Bacillati; phylum Bacillota; class Bacilli; order Caryophanales; family Bacillaceae; genus Psychrobacillus; species Psychrobacillus sp. NPDC093180. Next base: position 95,275 of record NZ_JBIVOJ010000009.1, read on the forward strand.
CGATTGCTCGCAGTGGTTATTTCAACAGTCGTCCACACTTACAGTTGCGGGGACAGCTTCGGTATTGCACCGAATTCCCTTTTAAACCATAATGGTACCTAATTTTCGTTCACATACTATATATTGTGTTTCTAATACTTATATAGCCTAACATATAGTGTTTAAACCTGTACATAGGAAAAAAGGCAGACACTGAAAAATGTCCGCCCACATTTATTACATAAATACAATAACCGCTAGCACTGCCGCTAACACAAGACGATAAATTGCAAATGGCATTAATTTTATCCGTGAAATTAGTTTTAAGAAAAACTTGATGGAAATTAGTGCGAATACAAATGCACTGATAAACCCTACTGCATAAAAGCCCATATCATTCATATTAATATGTTCCCAGTTTTTCAAAACAGATACTAAACTTGCCCCGGCCATAATTGGCACAGCCATGATGAAAGTAAAATCGGCTGCTGTTTTATGACTCATTCCGAATAATACACCACCTGAAATCGTTGCACCTGAGCGGGAAAAACCTGGCCATAATGATAGACATTGAACCAATCCCACTTTAAATGCCTGTGCATATGTAATTTGGTCCAGACTAACGATTTTCGGTTTTTTCGGTCCAAACTTATCTGCAATAATCATTAAAATAGATCCAGCTACAAGACTATATATAACTGTTTTTACACCAAATAGATTATCGTCAATAAAATCTTTAAGCGCGAATCCTAAAATAACAGCAGGAAGCATTCCAACAATCACATGTAGCAAGTTGAACTGTTTGCTCGACTCTTCGCTATCTAGTTTATACAATCCCACTAAACTAAATAGTCGCTTCCACATAACAACAACTACTGCTAAAATGGAGCCCAATTGTACAACAATTTTAAACGTATTTGCTGAATACATCCCTAAAAATTCTTCCGTTTTTAACCACATATCATCCACAATAATCATATGACCTGTAGAGGAAACTGGCGCAAATTCTGTCATACCCTCAACAAAACCTAATATTAATGCTCTTAATAATTCTAGAAATTCCATAAGATCTCCTTAGTCACGTTTTTTAAAATACCAAATAAGAAATGCGATACCTACAACAGCTAAAATTGCATATACAATATTGGAGTAAATATCCATATACCCTACTATTTCATCCCAATTCTCCCCGACTGCTGCTCCAACCGAAACTAAAATCGTATTCCAAATAAGCGTTCCAAGCGTCGTGAACAACAAAAATAAGCTAAACTTCATATTCGACATACCAGCAGGAATCGATATTAAGCTTCTAACAAGCGGAACTAATCTTCCAAAAAACACTGCCCACACACCATACTTATCGAACCAAGCATCTGCCTTATGAATGTCTTTAATCGTCAACCTTAAAAACTTTCCATACTTCTGCACTATTTTCTCTAAACGCTCTACATCTAAAAGTGTACCTATCCAATATAAAATGGCTGCTCCACTAACCGATCCAGCCGTTGACGCCACAATCATACCAAATTTGGTCATCAATGTTGTCGTCGTCATAAATCCTCCAAGCGTTAAAATTACTTCTGAAGGAATTGGTGGGAAAATATTTTCTACTAATATTAGTAAAAATACACCCAGGTATCCAAACTGGTTCATCCAGTCTGCAATCCATGCTTCCATTATACTCCCACGTCCTCTAACTTAATGTTTACTGACCATAGCTCCGATTGGCTACCTAAACGAATAGGCGGACCCCAAAAACCAAAGCCAGATGATACGATTGCATGCAAGCTTCCTTTTTGTTTATAGCCATAATCTAATTCAAATAATTTCCGAGTAAAAAGATGGTTCGGCCACATTTGCCCGCGATGTGTATGTCCGGATACGTGAAAATTAGTACCCTCTTTTTCAGGAATCACTAAATTCGAAGGTGTATGATCCATCACAAACCACGGAAGATTATGTACTGTGGGGGCTAAATCTGAAAGCTGCTTTCTTTCTTTATTCGTTAAATCTTCTCTACCAGTTAAATAGAACGAATCCGCTACTACAATTGTTTCATCTAGCAACATTTTTACATTAGATGCTTCCATTTCTTCTACTAAGAGTGGAATTTTCTTCCCATAGTATTCGTGATTTCCAAGTACCCCATAATTACCATACGTAGAAGTAAGCTGTTTCATCACTTCGGACATCCCTTTTTTCACAAACCAGATAGGATCGTCATCAACTAAATCGCCAACTAATAATACTACATCTGGGCGCTCTTCGTTGGACTTTTTCACAAAACGTTGTAAATGCGCCTTATTGGATAATAAACCAAGATGGAAATCAGATGCAACCACCACTTTTAAATTGGTCAACTTTGCATCCTTTTTGGGCAACGTAATGGAAAGCTCACGAATTACAGGCGTATATGCATTGTACGTTCCAATAATTATACTCATTACAAATAAAAAGAAAACAATCGAGCCTATGACTATAAGTTGATCTGGCATAATCCATGTAGCAATTGTTGCTATTGGAAAAAGGATTATCCCGTACTGCATAATAATCATCCAGTAAGAGCCTATTATATGAAACACCCGGAATCGATGATCAATTCTCGCAATCAATAATGCATATGCCATCACTGTCCATCCACTAAAGAAAATCCATCTATTCACAGAAAGAAATGCATCCAACCATATGAAGACACACCAACCCAAATAAAACACAATGGCGGAATAAACGAGGATTACTGTTGTAATAGCACCGATTTTCTTCATAATTCGCTCTCCAATTTTTATATTTTTCATAAGTATAGCAGATTCTTCCCTATGACTACTAAGCCTCTAGACCGATACGAAAATCATTTCTAAGCCCGTTTGGATAAGTTTGTAGAATTGGTAAGCTATAACTACAAACGAGAGGAGGAACACTCACATGAAAAAATTTGGTTTATTAGTACTTGGTATTACTGCAGGAATCGTAGCTCTTGCTAACTTAGGTTCCCTATTAGGATTAGGTGTGTCAGCGTTAATCGTATTTGCGGGGATGCACTTCTACTTAAAAAGTGAATCTACTTTCTTGAAAATCTTTTGGGCAAGCGTAGGTATTCTTGGATTAATCTCTGCAGTAGTAAACGTACCTGGTTTCTTCGGAATTTTGGCAATCGTAGGTGTCTGGTACGTAGTGAAAAAATGGAACAACGAACCAGTAAGCTTTTCCAAATCAGCAGTAAAGTCAGATGACCCATTTGTCAATTTCGAAAAACAATGGAACGAACTTTCAAAATAAGGAGGAAACAAACATGACATCATTATGGAATCGATTCAAATATTCAGTAGAGGCAGATTTACACAAGCTATTTGATAAAAAAGAAGAAAAAAACCCAATCGCAATGCTGAACCAATACATCCGTGAAGCAGAGAAACAAACAGAGCAAACCGGAAAATGGTTAGAACGCCAAGAACAATTAAAACAACAGCTTGAAAAAGAACTTGCAGAAACTACTCAGATGGTAGAAAAACGTTCACGTCAAGTAGAGCTTGCAACCGCTAGCGGTGAAGAAGATTTAGTTGCTTTTGCACAAGCAGAAGTAGATGCTTATAGCGAAAGAACTGCTGTATTAAAAAACAGTATTTTACAAACAACAGAAGAACTTTTCGGGTTAGAACGTAAATACGAAGAGATGAAGCACAAAATAAAAGACATGAAGGTCCGTCAATTACAATTAATGGGCAAAGAAAATGTCACACGTGCCCATCACCAAATGGATCGTGTGCTACAACCGGAACAAAAAGAAAAAAACTTCGGCACATTCCAAGAGATGGAACAATATATTGAACGCTTAGGACAAAAGATTGAAAAAGAACATGAAGTAACTTCAATGGAACAACGTTTAGTAATGTTAGAAAAAAACGCACAAACTAAACAAGAAATTGTGTAAACTATAGATAATGATGGGAGGAGAAGTAATCTTCTCCTCTCTTTATATCTCATTACGAACAATAAGATATGTACTTAACGTTTTAAGACCGTATCTTATTGTTTGTAAAAAAGGAGGGAAACTGTATGAAGGAAAACCAAACGAACAAGCTTGCATTCATTCTCATCTGTTTTGTTTTTCTTATGTTCATTGAGGCTACAGTTTTTAGAAACGGTAGTATTGTATTAGCCCTTCTTGGCATTGGGATGATTTACTTCAGCCTTCGTAAACAACGCCGTTTTTTATTTTGGACTGGAGTTATCTTTATGCTTATGGCTGTTTTCTCCATGTGGAGTTTGCGACTTTTATTAATGGCCATTATGTTGTATATCCTTTATAAGCTTTGGAAAAATGAACCGATACGTAATGTGGTTCGTCCATTCGGTAACGTATATGAAGAAACGCCGAATAGTATCATACAAAATAAGTTATTTTCAGCTCAGACGACCCCTTTCCAAGCGTATGAATGGCAGGACGTCCATGTACAAGGTTTTTACGGGGAGCATATGATTGATGTGACGGAAACAGTTTTACCGAAAGGCACTTCTTTTATTTCTATTCGTCAAACACTTGGAAAAGTAGTTATTTATGTTCCATATGAAATTCCTGTGCGCCTCCATTATGCAACTATTATTGGAGAAGCGAATATTTTCGGACGCGGCGCTCAGCGCTTGTGGAACCAATCAATCGTATTAAAGGATGGTTATTTGAATGATGTGACATATGCTTCCGAGTTAGTAATCACTGTATCTACATGGATCGGGGATATCGAGGTGATTCGCAAATGAAAATATTTCTAGGGCAAGGATTTTCTATTTTTCTTACTTTATTGGCACTAGCAGCCCTTCTTTTATATGCCGTTTGGGGCTGGCCAAATGATTTCATGTGGTGGTCTTTACTAGAAAACACGTATGCACAAATACCTTTAGGAGTGTGGATTATTGTTGTTTTAGCATTTATAAGTTTTAGTTTTTCATTGAACACACTCCAAAAGGTTCGGGATCAAGAAAAAAAGATTGAAACAGGCTTACGACCTCTGTTAGAGGCAGAAACTCCTGTACCGAAAAAGAAAAAGTATGTGTATTCCAAGCGCCTACAGGTTACAGCTAACCAATTAGAACAACTCATCTTAACGCAACGAAAAACATTACAACGAATCACAAATGAAAAAGCAGAAGCACAAGATAAGCTTATTCAAGAACGGATCATTCAAGAAAGACAAAGACTAGCAAGAGAGTTACATGATTCGGTTTCACAGCAATTGTTCGCCGCATCGATGCTTCTTTCTACAATGGTGGAAATAGAAGAATCGAAGCACGGTGAAGCACCCAAAACATTAATGCAAACCGAAAAAATCGTACAGCAAGCCCAGCTAGAAATGCGTGCTCTTTTGCTTCACCTTCGCCCAGCGGCTCTGCATGATAAAACGTTGAAAGAAGGATTAGAAGAATTACTAGTTGAGTTGCAACAAAAAGTATTTTTCACCATACGTTATCGACTAGAAGAGGTTTCGTTGCCTAAAGGTGCCGAGGATCATTTATTCCGTATTGCGCAAGAAACACTTTCTAATACATTACGACATGCAAATGCAACAGAAGTGGATATTCTCTTCGTCGAACGAGACAATCTTGCCATCTTCCGCGTACAAGATAATGGCGTTGGCTTTGAAATAACAGAAGGGAAAAACGGCTCATATGGACTGCAAAACGTAAAAGAACGAGCAGTAGAAATTGGGGCGACTTGTAAAGTAGTATCGGTTCCTTCTCAAGGCACGATTGTTGAAGTGAAGTTACCAATAGAAAAGAAAGACGAAGGAAGTAAGCTTAACCTCGATAAGCAGCGAACAATTCCTGAGAATGTAACGTCGGATACTAGAAAAAAGGAGATAGAAAATGATTCGAATATTATTAGCGGATGATCACGAAATGGTCCGAATTGGCGTATCTGCTTATTTACAAGCACAGCCTGATATGGATGTTGTGGCAGAAGCAGTAAACGGGCAAGAAGCGGTAGAAATGGCTTTACAGCATAAGCCAGATATTATTTTAATGGATATGGTCATGCCCATTATGAATGGTGCCGAAGCGACACGTGAAATCGTACAAAAATGGCCTGAAGCAAAAGTAATGATTGTCACAAGCTTCATCGATGATGACAAAGTATATCCCGCCCTTGAAGCCGGAGCAATCAGTTATTTGTTGAAAACTTCCAAGGCTTCTCATATTGCGGATTCTATTCGTAAAACATTAAGTGGCGATGCCGTTTTGGAACCTGAAGTAACAAATAAAATGATGAAGCGCATGCGCCAAGGTTCTGAACATGCATTGCATGAGGAATTAACGGATCGAGAACTCGAAGTATTGCTATTAATGGCGGAAGGTAAAACAAATCAAGACATAGCAGACACCCTTTTTATCGCATTAAAAACAGCCAAAACACATGTCAGCAATATTTTATCGAAACTAGAAGTAAGTGACCGAACGCAGGCCGTTATTTATGCGTTTGAACATAAGCTGGTAACACCGAAAAAATAACCTATAAAGAGGATTTATCATATGCTAATAAAAAGATGAAGTAAAGGATGTTAGCATATATGATACCTGAAGATCCAAACGATGAATTACCACCTAACCTTGGCTTGACCGTCGGGTTTATAGCGTCTGTCATTCTTTCGATTGGATATGTTGTAGATACGATTGGAACAGGCATTGCGTTATATGAAGCAAATCGAGATTATAAGGCAGCTGAGCGTGCAGCACAGGATCAGCAGCAACAAATCTCAGACATGCAAAATAAGCTCGATCAATTGTTAGGTCAAATGGAAGAGTTAAAGAAAGAACGAGATGGATCTAGAAATCGTTATAGACATAAAAGAGGATGACCTTATTGATAGGGAGTTCTCTTTTTTGATTTTCGTTAGCTTTTGAGTCGGTGAAACCAATCTTCTACCTCTCTATCTGTTTGAAAACGATACACTTTTTGCTCATAAGCCCTAAATTTTGTTAGAAATTCAGGTTTCATTTGTTCTTCGAAGTATTTATTCCATTGGAACATTCGACGAAATATAGAGAATGTGGGTTTATAATTGGCTTTCTCTATTCGCAGCAACTGGCGGATGTATCTTTTAGTAATTCTTTGTATGCGTTTTGCTGAAGCGAGATCTAAAAAAATTATTTGATCAGCCTCTTCCAAGCCTGGATCTGTCCAATCTATATGTACCCCTTCCATCACCCAATTATCGATTTTAATTGCGTCCTGTAGCAACTGGTCACGGAATTCGATATCATTTCGAATATCCCCTGTCGGATGCCTTGTCCATACGAAATTATCTGTTTCAAAATGCGGAATTTGAAGCTTTTTTGACACTTCACGAGCAAGCGTTGTTTTACCGCTACCAACCGAGCCGATGATATAAATCTTCATTTGCATACCCCCTTTTTACTAAGTATCTCAAAATGGAAAGTACTAGTATAGCTTGTAAATTTCCCAATAAAGTGCTAATTTTTATACTATATACATGACAATAAAGGAGGCTATTTTATCGATATACACCGCGACCTGCCAAGAATCGTCCCCATCTACCAACGTTTGCTTCTTCGCCTACCTAAAGATCAAAATCTCTATCTGGAAATAGAAAAAAAGATTAGGTCCGCCATATCGCGATATAAAGGAGAATGTTATGTCGACAACTTTCTAAAACAAGTAACTTATCCTAAACACTTCGCCATTCTAAAAGATCTTCATATCCCATTACATGAAAATAACTATTTACAACTTGATACGCTCATCTTAACAAGAAAATATATTGCCATTTTAGAAATTAAAAACATTCGTGGCAAGATATCTTTCCAAAAAAATCCCGATCAACTTATTCGTGAAGCTGATGGAATTACTACTCCTTTCAAATGTCCCGAACAGCAGTTAAAAAGACAAGTAAAAAACTTACAAACCCTTCTACAAATAGCTAAAATAAATATCCCGATCAAGCATCTAATCGTGCTTGCCTATTCAAAAACCCATGTTGTACTCCCCCCTAAGTACACTAAAATTGTAATGGGCTGTGATATAGCCAATCACGTGGACGACTACAACCAGCTTCCAGATGTCATCTCAATAGTTAAATTCCAACAATTACTGAATTTTTTTATATCCCAATCTCTTGATTTTGTCCCTAAGCCTTTAGCACAAACTTATACTCTATCGCTCTCCCACATTAAGACAGGCCTATTTTGTCCAAAATGTGCGATAAAAATCAAAAATAGAAATAAATGTCCGATTTGCAAAACTCCCAAAACACTCATGCAAAAACAAGCCATCGAAGACTGGTTTTACCTTGTCAAAGGTACTATTTCCAATCGCGAATGTATGTATTTTCTTGAACTTAAAGACAAGTATGCAGCAAGCTACTTGTTAAGAAAACTCGATCTACAACCAATGAACAGCTTCAAATCCAGATATTATGTCTTACGAAAACCTAAAATATCCTTTGCAAACAAAGGCGACCCGTTGTAAAAACGGTCGTCTTTTTGCTTGCGCAAATTCAGCTTTTCAAGATAAAACGGGAGGATTAACTGGATATTTTATCCTTTTACAACTAAACTCGCAGTTTTTACAACTAAATCCTCCGAAATTACAACTAAAGCTTCCGCTTTTACAACTAACCTGACTCCTTCCACTTGAAAGCCCTCAATTTGTAGCTAAAACAAGATAATTAACTGGATATAATTACCTTTTATAACTAAACTCGCAGTTTTTACAACTAAATCCTCCGAAATTACAACTAAAGCTTCCGCTTTTACAACTAACCTGGCTCCCTCCACTTGAAAGCCTCCAATTTGTAGCTAAAACAAGATAATCAGCTGGATATAAGTCCCTTTTACAACTAAACTCGCAGTTTTTACAACTAAATCCTCCGAAATTACAACTAAGACTTTCGCTTTTACAACTAACCTGGCTCCTTCCCTTGAAAGCCCCCAATTTGTAGCTAAAACAAGATAAATAGATGGATATAATTCCCTTTTACAACTAAACTCGCAGTTTTTACAACTAAATCCTCCGAAATTACAACTAAGACTTCCGCTTTTACAACTAACCTGGCTCCCTCCACTTGAAAGCCCCCAATTTGTAGCTAAAACAAGATAATTATCTGGATATAATTCCCTTTTACAACTAAACTCGCAGTTTTTACAACTAAATCCTCCGAAATTACAACTCTTCTTCCGACTTTCACCCCAAGCCACTTTTTTAAGCCAGAACAGTTCTTTTCACTGGATATAATCTCCTTTTACAACTAAAACTCATGGTTTTACAGCTAACTATCCCTCCCTCTCCATTTACTCACAACAAAAAACGGGAAATCCGCCATTGGATTCCCCGCTTTTCGTTAAATCACTTCAATTTTCACTGTCACTTTAAACAAATCTCCGTCTACTTCCATTCGCAATCTGCCTCCGTGTAAATCCACGATTGATTGGGCTATCGCTAACCCTAAACCAGATCCGTCTGTATGGCGTGATGTGTCTGCTCGTTTGAATCGCTCGGTTAATTCATCTACGTCATTGCCTAATTCATATTTTGCAATATTTTTGATAACAAAAACGGCTTCTCCGTCCAGTTGATCCAAATTGATATACACTCTTGTATTTGGGAGAGCATATTTCAATGTGTTGATGATTAAATTATCCAGTACTCGCCACCATTTTTGTCCGTCCACATAAGCCATGATTGGTTTTGTACCTATTGCTACACGATAATCTAACCCTGATTTGTCGATGTCTTCTTGGTGTTCGGCAATGGCTTGTTGCAATAATTGGGTTAAATCGACTTTCCGTTTATCTAACTCGATATTGCCAGTTGCCATTTTCGACACTTCGAATAGGTCTTCAATCAGTGTTTTCAAGCGCATTGATTTTTTATCCAAAATTGCAATATAGGATGCTCGCTCTTCATCTGTAATGCTTGGATTTTTTAATAAGTCCGTATAGGTAATAATGGATGTTAACGGTGTTCGCAAATCATGGCTTACATTGGTGATCAGCTCTGTTTTTAATCGCTCACTTTTTGCTTGCTCGGAATGAGAAGACTTTATTAGGCTACGTATTTCATTCAGCTGGGCGGCATGCTCTGCAATTTGTGATTTTCCTCTTACTTCAATTTCATGGCCAGTTACGCCTTTTGCCATTTCTTCTGTTTTCACAAAGATACGGTTTAAGTACGCCGTTCTTGACATTAAAACAACGAGTACTGGAATCCCTATCAATATAGTCGCTGGTATCCACACGATCAATGCTACCGGTATCATAAGGACAAGTAATGTTCCAATGCCCCAGAAGAATATGATGATTAGCATAAGCAACGTTTGAATCCCGATAGATTGCTTCAAGAAAAACCCTTGTAATGATTGTCCCCAGCTATAAGTAAGGCTCTTTTTCCAATCTACTGTGCCAAAGCCTGCACGCATCCACTTCCATTGATATAACGTTATCGCCGTAAAAATTACTGCAAAAATAAATGTGATTATTTGCATGTCATAGTCTCTATATAATACGAAATCCTCTAAAATCACAATAGTAATAATTGCCGTCAAAATACTAATGAGGAAGAATGCTAATTTTACATCAATCGGCAACTGGCGATATTTTTCTTCCCTGCTCTTATCTCGAAATGTTTCGCTATTTTTTCTCCACAATAGAGTAAATGCAACTGCAGCTAAAATTCCTGCTACGACTACCCCATAAAACATACGTTGGTTTGTTAAATAGTTTTTATATTCATTAGCTCTATGCCCACTCAAAATACTACCTTCTGGAATAGCAACAGTTCCTTCGAAGCGTGCAAATGGATTTCCCATTATGTCCGTGACCAGCCCACTTTCATCCACTTGTTGATAAACTGTGCGCTTTCTTAAATGGCCATATTTACTAGAATATTCTTTGTTAAATGCGTTTTTCGAGCCAATCTCTCCGTTTGTAAAACGCTCTCCAGTTTCGACATTTTTTAAATCATATACAAAGTCCTCTTGCTGACTTAATAAATCATTTTTTGCATATTCGACAGCTTTGTAATAGTTATCTACTTCTGCTTCTTTTTCTGCTCGAATCTTTTTTTCTACATAGCTGTCATCTGTGAAGTTTTTCGTAATGTCTGCTAGCTTTTTATCACGCTCTGCAAGTAAAGCATCGTTTGGTGTTTCAACGGTTGTTGTTTCTTCTGATGCTCCGTCTGTCGATGTTTCTGTTGTGACTTCCCCTGTCTCACTTTGATATTGATTTCTAATCGAATTCAATTGACTTTCTAGGTCTCCATATCGAAAGCGATATTCCTCTATTTCTTCTGGAGTCACCGTAATTTTTTTCTTCACTTCTTCTTTATCTGGCGGTGCTAACACTAATGGAACAATGGATTCTTCCAGTTCATCGAGCTGCCACTCAAAGTCATCGCTATCGAAATAGCTTGTACCGATAAATTGTCGCCCTTGCTCGATTAGTGTAAATAGACCTAATACGGTGATTACCGCCAATGTGCTAAGTAATATATTTCTTCCGATTGCATGCTTCATCCCGTAACGCCCCCTCTCATGTTTTGGATAATTTGTACAAAGCTTTCTTTAATTTCGATTAGTGGCATCCAGTTAGCTAGACAGTAGGTTAGACAAATGATGCCGCACGCAATTGCTAAAATAGACAATAGTAAACTCCATTTACTTGTCGATTTTATAGCCAACGCCCCACACCACCTTCACATATCTTGGGTTTTTCGGATCTGCTTCTATTTTTTCGCGTATTTTTCGGATATGTACCGCTACAATGTTCTCCGCGTTGTAGGCAGGTTCATGCCAGACACGCTCATATATTTCATTGATCGAGAATACTCGCCCTGCGTTCACCATCAGAAGCTCTGTAATTTTAAATTCAATCGGCGTTAGTTTTACTGGTTCACCTTCTACTGTCAGCTCTTTTGCCTCTTTGTTTAACACAAGCCCATCGACTTCAATGATTGCTTGCTGTCCTTGATACGTACCGAGCTTTGTATATCGTCGAAGTTGCGACTTCACGCGTGCCACTAGTTCCATGGGGTGGAAAGGTTTCGTTACGTAATCATCTGCTCCAACCGATAATCCATGAATTTTATCGGAATCCTCTGCCTTCGCACTAAGCATAATAATAGGGATATTTCTTTGCTCTCGTATTTTAAATGTCGCTGCTATCCCGTCCATTTTCGGCATCATAATATCTAGTACAATGACATGCACTTCATTTTCTTCTATAAGTTGCAATGCTTCTAGCCCATCCGCAGCTTTCAATACGTTATAGCCTTCATTTTTTAAGTAAATTTCGATACCGTCTCGAATATCCTGGTCATCGTCTGTCACTAATACTGTAAACTGTGTCATTTGCTTACCTCCAATCTTTTCTTTCTTATGTTTCTTATTGTACCGTTCATTTCTTAACATTTCAGAAGGATAATTATGAAGAATTTCTTAAGAAATTAATATGTAACTTTCTATGGAGTAAACAGTCTAATCCTATAAAGGAGTGATTCTATGAAAAAGCTTATTTGGGGCGCGTGTTCGATTTTCATCATTTTGCTCCTGGCGAGCTGTGGAACAAGTAATGGAGATCCTACTACAGGTGGAGACCCGCAACCGCAGGAAGACAAAACTATTTCGACTAAATTAGAAGTGAATGAGGATGGCAATGCTTCCTTTACGATTAAAAATGAAACAGAAGTCGAAAAGAGCTTAACATATCCAAGTGGACAGGAAATTGAATATCAGCTTTTAGACAATGAACATAATATCGTTTATACGTATTCAGCCAATAAAACATTTACGTTAATGCTACAAGAAAAAATATTAAAACCAAGTGAAGAATTAGTCATTCCACTTGAGCTACAAACCGAGTTAGCAGAAGTACCCGCCGGTTCCTATACACTCATCGCGTGGTCTACTTCTGATGAACTAAGTGACCAAAAAGAAGAGGTAGCTTATGAGTGGGTTGGAAATAAAGAGCCTGAAAGCACTGTAGCAACAGAAAAAATTACCGTCTACCAAGCGGATGCAAATGCAGAATATGTAGAGCCATATGAAATAACTATTGATCCTTCAGGAGATGTAGTCCGTCAAATTTTTGAAGAAATAATGGTGCTTGATGTGGGATTAATTGATTATCGTTTCGAGAATAATAACACGAAACTCATATTAAATATGGACAGCGGATTAAATAATGTTCAAGGTAGTGCCGGGGAGCACATGTTCATCGGGACAATTGTACATTCCTTTTTTGATAACTTTCCCGAGTTAGAGGAAATATATTTTGAAAGGGAAGGCAAATCACCTGTTACACTTGCACATTTAGTTGTGACAGAGCCTTTTACACGAGACCAAGTCTATACTGATTCTCCCAACTAAAAAATACTCTTTTATAACCATAGTCCACAAGGCATTAAACGTATACACTTAGCTTAAATAGCAAAGTAAAATTATTTTAACAAGGTGGGCTATACATGACAAATCCTGAAAAAACGAATTTACCTCCTAAAACATGTTCAGTTGAACGACTAATCACGAAAGAATCCGATATAGAATTGGTATTGCAAGGGAAGAAAAATGCTACTCGACGTAATGGACGCTATGCAGATGTAGGGGAAGTAATGGATCTTAGTGGACAGTCTTTCGTTATTGACGCAGTCTATATTCAAACGCTGGGTGAGTTGACGGATGCGCATGCACAGCAAGAAGGGTTCGAATCGGTAGAAGATTATAAACAATCCATCCTGTCTTATCATCCGGGTATGCCATGGTTACCTCAAATGACTGTGTGGGTTCATGAATTCAGTCCAGTAAAGGCTTAGTCACCAATTAAACCACCTGCCATAAATGGTTGGTGGTTTGTTTTACGTCTATTCGTTCATAATAGTATCGTTACATCCACGATTTCATCTAGTTGTAAGGTGAATGAGTTGAAAACGTCTTCCATTTCAATTGTTCTTCTGTTTATATCCACCCAAGTTACCTTTCCTAGGTGAATATGGAAAGCTCCGTTTCGCCACGTTTTTATTTCTACTTCTACATTTCGTTTCATCGCTAATTGAATATTTTCTTGAATGATATCTAAATCCCATTCATCGAGATTTGGACGAGGGGTCTTCTTTTGTTCTTCCATGTATTCTCTAAGGAGTTTGACGTGTTCTGGCAGCATCATTGCAACCCACTTTTTGCTTCCTCGATCCCGTACTTTTGATAAATCTAGACTATCCATTGCTTTATCAAAATCCACCTAGATCACCTTGCTTTCTTTTGGACTAACAGGAGCGATTGCTAATACGTTCGTTATAAGAAATGTTCGTTTTGCCTTCTTTTTAAAGCAATATGCTTGAAAAGAGCTATCCAGCACCTTGAGTATTTTAACTCTTCTCCTGCTAATTTCGTTCGATTTAGATAGGTATATTAATTCCACATACTGTCCTCGATTGAAATATTTCTCTAATAGAATACGCACAAACGTTCCCTCCTTTTTAATTAGTATATGAAACGTATGTTCTTTTTACAACAAGAAAATGTTGCTAATTGCATTTTATTTCACCTTTCATTCGCTCCGTTATTTTCCAAAGCTTACTTACAGTAGTCGAGCGAATGCTTCTCCAAACAGAGCAAACTTCTAGTCCACCACCAGTCAAAAAAATTATCATTTCCTAAATCCTAAAAACCCTATCCTCCCTGGTAGAAGGATAGGGCTTTCATATACAGAGTTATTCTTCATTCATACCGATGCAACGTTCGCATTCGTAAAGGGATGACTCTACTTTTTCATGAATTTCACATCCACATTCACGACAATGCTTTGTATTTGCCTCTTGAGTAGTTGTTTTCATGCAAATCACCTCCTATAATTTTTCATAGCCTGGTAATGTGAGAAATTCAACAAATTCTTGTTCACTTATTAAGGAAAGGAAAAGTTCGGCTGCTTCGTTGTATCGTCCATTTGCATAGTTTTCGCTGCCAAATGCTTTTTCCAGCTTATCTAGTTCTTCCTGCAAAGTTTCACGTACTAAGCTTTCCGTAACTTTTCGACCATCCTCTAATTTTCCTTCTGGATGACGAATCCATTGCCATACTTGCGTTCGAGAAATTTCAGCGGTAGCAGCGTCTTCCATTAAATGATTGATCGGCGCTGCTCCGTTTCCACGTAACCATGATGCAATATATTGAACCCCTACACTACAATTTAAACGCAAGCCTTCTTCTGTAATGGAGCCTTGCGGGACTTCCAACAAATCCCCAGCTGCCACTTGCAAATCCTCTCGTTTCCGCTGAATCTGATTAGGCGTAGGCATATGTTCATCAAATTCTCCCAATGCTACAGGGACTAGACCCGGATGTGCTACCCATGTTCCATCATGCCCATCGGTTGCTTCTCTACGTTTGTCTTCTCGGACTTTTGCAAATGCTGCTTCATTTGCTACTTCGTCCCCTTTAATCGGTATTTGAGCTGCCATCCCACCGATCGCCGGTGCATTTCTACGATGACATGTTTGAACGCAAAGTTGTGTATACGCTCGCATAAATGGGGATGTCATCGTCACTTGGCTACGATCCGGTAAAATTACATTTGGTTGATTGCGAAGACGTTTAATATAACTGAAAATATAATCCCAACGCCCACAGTTTAGCCCCGCTGAATGATCTCGCAGCTCATATAAAATTTCGTTCATTTCAAAAGCGGCCATTATTGTTTCGATTAATACAGTTGCTTTAATCGTTCCATTTGGAACACCTAATTGTTTTTGGGCAAAAACGAAAATGTCATTCCATAATCTTGCTTCAAGATGACTCTCGAGCTTTGGCAAATAAAAATAAGGACCAGTTCCACGAGCTAATAATACCTTCACATTATGGAAAAAATATAATCCGAAATCGAAGAAGCCACCTGCAATCTGTTCCCCATCAATAAGCACATGTTTCTCAAGCAAATGGAGACCTCTAGGACGAACCATTAAAACAGCTGTATGTTCTTTTAAGTTATATTCTTTTCCATTGTCTTGTTTAAAAGAAATCGTTTTTCGAACGGCATCGCGCATATTCACTTGACCATCCATCATATTATCCCAAGTCGGTGAAGTGGCATCCTCGAAACAAGCCATAAATGTTTTTGCACCAGAATTTAATGCATTGATAACCATTTTGCGATTGACTGGTCCTGTAATTTCTACTCGGCGGTCTTTTAGATCATTCGGAAGTGGAGCAATTGTCCAGTCCCCTTCTCGAATGGTCTTTGTTTCTTGTAAGAAGTCCAGTGTTCCTCCATTATCCAACTGTTTTTGCCGTTCTTCCCTCGTTTGTAGAAGTTCTATTCTTCTTTCATTAAATGAGCGATGAATGGATGCTATGAAATCTAATGCTTCTGGTGTTAAAATTTCTCTACTTGCATCTGTTTCTTTTCCAACTATTTCAATCCTTTTAGCGGTTGTTTGTTCCATTTATGAATAACCTCCATCCCCATGATTGATTATATAAATTGTGCTACCTCCGTAGAACCTTTCATCGCTGTTGTAGAAGAAGTTCCTCCTGAGATTACTTGTGAAATTTCATCAAAGTAGCCGGTACCTACCTCACGTTGATGTTTCGTCGCTGTGTATCCTTTTGCTTCATTCGTAAATTCTGCTTGTTGTAGCTTCGAATAAGCAGCCATTCCGTTAGTTTTGTAGTCATGCGCTAGCTCGAACATACTATGGTTTAATGCATGGAATCCTGCAAGTGTAACGAACTGGAATTTGTATCCCATTTTCCCTAACTCCACTTGGTATTTTGCAATCGTTTCATCGTCTAGGTTTGCTTTCCAGTTGAATGAAGGGGAACAGTTATATGCAAGTAATTTCCCAGGAAATTGTGCATGAATTGCGTCAGCAAACTGTTTAGCTTCTTCTAGACTTGGATGCGACGTTTCACACCATATAAGATCCGCATAAGGTGCATATGCTAAGCCACGTGCAATTGCTTGCTCAATGCCCGGTTTAGTACGGAAAAATCCTTCTGGTGTTCTTTCACCAGTGATGAATTCTGCATCTCTTGGGTCAATATCACTTGTGACCATATCTGCTGCGTCCGCATCTGTACGTGCGATTAATACAGTTGGAACACCAGATACGTCTGCCGCTAAACGTGCAGCAATTAAATTACGAATCGCATTTTGTGTAGGTAGCAATACTTTTCCACCGAGATGTCCACATTTCTTTTCAGACGCTAACTGATCTTCTAGGTGAACACCTGCTGCTCCAGCTTCAATCATGCCTTTCATTAGCTCAAATACATTTAATGGTCCACCAAATCCAGCTTCTGCATCTGCAACAATCGGCGCAAACCAATCGAAATGATCTTCTCGTCCTTCTGCTTGATCAATTTGATCTGCGCGTTGTAATGCTTGGTTAATACGTTTTACAACCGCTGGCACACTGTTTGCCGGATAAAGGCTTTGGTCTGGATACATCTGTCCGGAAAGGTTCGCGTCTGCTGCAACTTGCCAGCCACTTAAGTAAATCGCTTGAAGTCCTGCTTTTACTTGTTGTACTGCCTGATTTCCTGTGAGGGCTCCAAGCGCATTAATAAAATCTTCCTTGTGTAAAGAATTCCATAAACGCTCTGCACCTTTGCGAGCTAATGTATGTTCGATTTGTAAGGAACCACGCAGCTTTATCACTTCTTCCGGTGAGTAAGGACGTTCAATCCCCTTCCAGCGATTCTCTTGATCCCACTCCGTACGCAATTGTTCGATTTGTTCCTGTTTAGTTAACATATTCAGCATCCTCTCTTCATTTAATTTATTAAACTGTTAAAAACGTTACTTTTATACTGTTCCATAACAGTTTGTTTTCTTGTAATCTACTATATAACAATTATCAGAATTTTGCATAGACTTTTCGATAAACGACTATTTTTTAAGGATGAAATGTAAATAGGACGGATGAACAACGAATTTTTATACAGGAGGGAAATGGATGGAAATATCGAAAGATCAACTGAAGAAGTATACAGGATTATTAGAAGATTGGATCCCAAAAGGGGCTGCAATTGCTATCGCAGTAAGGGGAGAGTATGTTTATTACGTTGCAGGGAATCAAGATTTGCAGCTCCAAAAAGGGCAGAAGGTTAAGGAAGGAAGCATTGCAGAAATAGTTATGCAAACCTGTTGTAGAACAGAAGGATTAGTGGAAGATAAAATTCTAAACGTCCCTTACTATGGTATTGCCTATCCAATCGATATTCTAGGAGAAACCGGGGCACTGGTTGTTATATTGCCTCCCGACTATTCACTAGTCCACCAACCCCCCTATCGTTTTTTAACCGGTAAACAAGAAGAAGAATGGCGACCAATACCAATCGAAAAAATTGCCTATATGGAAAGTCTTCAGAAAAAAACATGGTTTTACGCGGGTAAAGAGCCTTACAAAACGAACATCCCACTGAAAGAACTACAACAACGACTACCCGAATCCTTTTTACGCATTCACCGCTCCTATATTGTAAATGTTTCTTTTATCGATCGAATCATCCGAGATTTTTCATCTAATTTACTAGTACTACTCCAAGATGGCACAGAACTTCCAGTAAGTCAGACATATACGGCAGATATTCGAAATGCCTTAGGGTTTTGAGGCGAAAGAGCTATCTCAACCGGAGATAGCTCTTTATTACTTTAACTATTAACAGGTAGTTGCTTCGCCGATCTACTACCAACTGTCAGAACGACAATACTTCCAAGCAACAGCAAAATACCGATCCATGACGTTGCACTCAATATTTCACCTACAATGAAAACCCCTAACAAAGCGGCTGTCGTCGGTTCCGCAAGCGACAATGTTAATGCAGAGGAAGAGGGAATTTTATTCAATCCTCTTCCATATAACACATATGCCACACTCGTCGTTGCAAGCCCTAAGTAAAAGATGATTCCTACATTTCCCCCGTTCTGTAGCCAGCTAACATCATATAAAAACCAAAATGGTGATAAGAAAACAGCGCTAAGCGAAAATGTCATCGCTACCGCAGGAATCGCTTCTTCCTTTTGTAAAAGTGATTTACTAGACATCGTGTATATCGCAAATCCAACACCTGCAATAAGCGAATACATGACCCCAACTGGATTGATCGTAATTTCCCCTTTATTCATAAACAAAAAAATGCATCCTAGTAACGCAAAAGCGGTGGAAATTCCCCAAATTTTTGATGGTCTTAATTTTAAAAATAACCACTCGATTAAACCTGAAAATACAGGTGCGCTTCCAATAGCGACAACGCTCGCAATTGCCACTCCTGTCAATTTAACAGACGAAAAAAACAATAATTGAAAAAGCGATATACAAATCGCTGCATAGATCGTTTCTTTCCAAGGCCAACTCTTAAACTTAATTTTCTTTAAAAGGATCATTGCAATTAACAATGAAAAACCGCCGACCGCTGAACGCCCTGCACTAATAACGAAAGGATGCGCATTTTCCGGTAAAAATGTTTGCGCCGTCCCCGTTGTCCCCCATAAAACAGCTCCAAGTAATACGAATATGTATGGTATTATAGACAAACCCATCACCTCTATTGAAAAATCTCATTTCACTTTCCATATAGCACATATTGAGATAGTAACTATCGTATCTTATACTTATATAGATAGGAGGCATTCCCCATGTATATGACAGTAGAAGAGACTGCGAATTATTTATCTATGCCTATTGAACAAGTGAAACGTTATATAGCCGAAAAAAAGATTCGTGCAATCTTCGATGGAGAAGATTATTACGTGAATAGCGCGCAATTCCAAACACATTTAGAGCAAGTAGAAGAGTTAAAACGCCAAATTGACGAATGGCGAAACACGCCCATTCCGGATGATATTGATGTAAAAGACGAGGATTAACATTTATATGCATATCAAAAATGACTTCGACGCAAATTGCCGAAGTCATTTTTTCCTGCCTTAGAAAATAATAAAGTCTATGACATGTAGATAACTTTCTACAAGTAATTCTCCGTCCAGACTCCAGCGCCTTGCCCCTCGGGGTCAAATGTGAAAAAGCTGTGGTGGCTGAGGAGCTGCCTCCTCGCTTTTCCCCATTTGCCTGTCGGGGCAGACATAGGCGCTTGCGCTTTTGTTTTTTAAATAGTAATAAAAAATCCTGCTCGCTTACCAATAATTTCTGCGTAGTCTTCTACCATGACACTTGCAGTTGGATACATTCCCGCTCCAGGTCCTACTAATGTCAGTGTGCCGATATAATTTGTATCTAATGATACAGCGTTGTTTACTCCCTCTATCGCATATAAAGGATGATCCGGACCTACAAGTTGCGGTCCAACCGATGCAAATAGCTCTCCATTTTCGTCTTGTTCGATTTCTGCGACATGGCGATAACGAAGTCCTTCTAGTTTTGCTTTTCTAACATCCTCTAGTGAAATTTCATCAATTCCAACTACTTTTACATCGCTCCAGTTTGGCTGTTTACCAAAAGCAAGCGCACTTAAAATCATTAGTTTACGGAATGCATCTTGACCAGAGACGTCATTATATGGATCTGCTTCAGCATATCCAAGAAGCTGTGCTTCTTTTAAAGCCTCTTCAAACTGGCATTCATCTAAACGCATTTGCGTTAAGATGTAATTCGACGTTCCATTTAAAATCCCTTGAATTTTCTTCACGGAATTGACTTGAAGCAAATTTTTCAATGTTTTAATAACAGGAACTCCACCAGCTGTAGTTGCTTCATACCCGACAAATACACCACGTGATTTGGCACGCTCTTGTAGGGGAATGCTGTATTTGGAGAACATCACTTTATTTGCTGTAATGACATGACATCCTTTATCGATTGCTCGACATAAATAGCTATACGCTGGTTCTTCATTGACAATCGCTTCAAAAACTACTTGTAAACCTGGAATATTAATAATGTCCTCGAAGTTATCTGTCACTAGCACACCAGGGGTTGCTATTCTTTCTTTTGCTAAGTTATTGACAAGAATAGCGCTAATTTCAATATCCAATCCTAGCGATTTTTTTAAGTCTTCTTTTTTTTCATTGACAATATGATAGATCCCTTGGCCGACTGTTCCAAAACCTAAGATTGCTGCTTTTATTTTCGCCATACTTTCTCCTCCAACTAAATCTGCACAATTGAGCTTTTTACATATTGTAGACTATTTCAGCCCAATTAACAACAAAATTCTATCTAGAGAGGACATTTGTTTTTTCCACAAGTACTTTATCCAAAGCATTTTGTAAGTCCTCTACCGCCTCTAACCCAACAGACAAGCGGATTAGATCCTCTGTAACACCTGTTTTCACTAAATCTTCTGGTGTTAGCTGTTGATGTGTTGTAGATGCTGGGTGAATAATTAATGATTTTGCATCTCCAACATTTGCTACATGCGACCAAATTTCAATATTATCAATAATACGTCGCCCTGCTTCTTTTCCACCTTTTACACCAAAGTTTAAAATAGAGCCGAAGCCGTTTTGTAAATACTTTTTCGCCAGTTCATGAGAAGGATGATCTTCCAATCCCAAATAGTTCACCCATTCTACACCTTCGTGGTTCACTAAGAACTCTGCAATTTTTTGTGCGTTTTCGTTGTGTTTAGGCACTCGAAGATGCAGCGTTTCTAACCCTTGTAAAAATGAAAAAGCGGCTTCTGGACTTAATGAAGGACCGAAATCACGTAAAAGCTGTACACGTAATTTAATCGCAAAAGCTACGTTCGGTACATCGATCCCATAACGTAACCCGTGATATGTTACGTCCGGCTCTGTAAACCCAGGGAACTTATCAGAATTCCAGTCGAAGTTTCCTCCGTCTACTACAATTCCACCAATCGTTGTTCCATGTCCACCAATCCATTTCGTAGCTGAATGGATTACAACATGAGCACCATGCTTAATCGGGTTCGTTCCATATGGAGTCGCAAATGTGTTATCTATTAAAAGCGGAACTCCTACTTCATTCGCGATAGCTCCCACTTTTTCTATATCTAGTATGTTTAAGCTTGGGTTTCCAATCGTTTCCGCAAAGAAGCCTTTTGTTTTATCCGTTACTGCAGCTCGGAAGTTTTCCGGATTATTGGCATCCACGAATTTTACCGTAATGCCGTAACGAGGCAATGTATGTGCGAATAAATTAAATGTACCGCCGTATAAGTTTTCTGCTGCAATTATTTCGTCCCCTGCTCCCGCAATATTCAAAATCGAGAATGCAATGGCTGCCATACCCGAAGATACTGCAACTGCTGCTGTTCCACCTTCAAGAAGCGCAACTCGTTGTTCAAAAACATCGACAGTCGGATTCATAATACGAGAGTAAATATTACCCGTTTCTTTTAATGCAAAAAGATTTTGTGCATGCTCCGTATCGCGGAACACGTAAGAAGTCGTTTTGTGAATAGGTACCGCTCGAGAACCTGTTACTGGATCTGGTTGCTGACCGCCATGCAAAAGAACTGTTTCTTTTTGAAGATTTGTCATTTTGAATTCCTCCTAGAAAATAGTTTAGATGGACGCATTGGGAAACGGGGAAAGATTTTTAGGACAAACAAAAACCCCACTTCGATTAAGAAGAGGGGTGCAGTTTCGCATGTTCCTCCTCTTATCTTCCAAATTCACGTAAATGAATTTGTAGGAATTAGCACCTTTCCGAGTTTAGAACTCGGTGGTTGCCGGGCATCGCAGGGCCTATTCCCTCCGCCACTCTTGATAAGAGTATTTGATTTAGTTTTCCATC
Source organism: Psychrobacillus sp. NPDC093180 (assembly GCF_044754065.1). Lineage (NCBI taxonomy): Bacteria > Bacillati > Bacillota > Bacilli > Caryophanales > Bacillaceae > Psychrobacillus > Psychrobacillus sp. NPDC093180. The sequence goes on from NZ_JBIVOJ010000009.1 coordinate 117,980, forward strand.
TTGATACAAAGTATAAGATTCTATGAATCTGTTCGTCAAGTGTTTTTCTAAAAAATTCTGAAACTTCTTTGATAGTTGAACGTTTAATGTATTGTAGTTATTAGACTCGGAGGTGATATGATGGCAGTTTGGATTTTGACTATATTAATTATTAGCTACCTAATCGGAGCAATCCACGGTTCGAAAGTTGCGCAAATTATTAGTGGTGTCAACATAAAGAAAGAAGGGCTTAAAAACTCTGGCGCTTCCAATGCGGCAATTGTCCTAGGGATGAAGTATGGTATTCTAGTTGCTCTAATTGATATTTTAAAAGGTGTTCTCGTTATTATCGGCATTCGCTTTTGCCTATCGCAATACGGTAATTTTTCCGCTGTGGAACAGGATTTATTGCTTTATTTAGCTGGGGCTGCTGTTATTTTAGGACATAATTTCCCGGTTTATACTGGATTTAAAGGTGGAAAAGGGACTGCTTCGATTATTGGTATTTTATTTGCTATTTATTGGCCAATTGGACTTATCGGACTTTTATTATTAATAGGTACGACTTTTTTAACGGATTTTTTATTGATTGGTGTATTTGTCTTTTATGCAGTATTTATCGTTGCTTCCATTTGGTTTGCAGAGGGAGCAGCACCTATTGCTATAGCTGGTTTTTTATTTATCATGGCTGTTGTTTTACATATCGAAAATTTTCGTCGTCTAGTCCGTAAAGAAGAACCAAGAATATCCGCCTTCTTGAAGAAAAAGAAGCCGTCCGTGTGAATGCAATGAAGAGAAAAATGAGGTGGATCGTGCTTATTCCTTTACTAGTAGTTGTTTCAGGCGGATTTGGTATGTGGATGGTGACGAATAAATGGCTAGATGACGGTTTAGAGCCAAAAGCAGATGGATCCAATGAATACGCCATCGTGCTTGGCGCAAAAGTGAAGAAAGGAAATGTCCCTTCCCTTTCACTTCATTACCGTTTGGAAGCGGCGCTAGCATATGCTATAGAGCATCCCCATGTGAAGCTTGTTGTATCTGGCGGACAAGGTCCCGATGAAGATATCGAGGAAGCGATTGTTATGAAAAATTTTCTTTTGGAAAATGGGGTAGCCGAAGAGCGAATTATCGTGGAAAAACAGTCAACCTCTACTTATGAAAACTTAAAGTTTTCGCAGGAGCTACTACCAGAAGAGGTGGATTCAGTAACAATTATTACGAGTGATTATCATTTACATCGGGCGAAAATACTTGCTAGTAAACTCGGTTGGAATACGGATGTTGTCGCTGCGGAAACGCCGGAAGTGGTGGAGGCAAAAGTGCGGTTGCGTGAAAGGGCTGCGCTTTTGAAGACTTATATTGTTGGGAAATAACTCCGGGCTTCTAGACGGAGTTTTTTGGTCGTATCCGAAACTATTAATTTAAAATTATATAAAGTATCATTGATTTTGAAGGTGAAGACTAAAAATTTTCACTTTTCTTTTTTTAGAATTTGACGTTGACCTCTCTCTTATCAGGTAAAACAAATAATAAGGAGTGACAAGTGTGAAATCACAAATTATCCAAGCTTTCGGCGAACCATCTGTATTTCAGTATAAGGAGATTTCAAAACCTGAGCTACAACCTGGACATGTACTTGTTCAAGTAAAGGCTACAAGTGTTAATCCTATTGATACGAAAGTCCGAGCTGGTGCAGTTCCAGCCGTAGCACCGACATTTCCAGCAGTATTACACGGAGATGTGGCTGGTTTGGTCTGTGCAGTAGGTGAAGGAGTGACCGATTTTAAAATTGGCGATGAAGTGTTTGGATGTGCGGGTGGATTTAAAGGGACGTCTGGTGGTGCTCTTGCTGAGTTTATGCTGGCAGATGTTGACCTACTTGCTCATAAGCCGAAAAATTTGACGATGGAAGAAGCCGCGGCTTTACCACTGGTTTCCATCACCGCTTGGGAAGCATTATTTAATCGTGCAAAGCTAGTACCTGGGCAAGACATCCTAATTCACGGAGCTACTGGAGGCGTCGGGCACGTCGCCATTCAACTAGCCAAATGGGCAGGAGCAACAGTCTACACAGCTGCTTCTTCAAAAGAAAAGCTGGAGATTGGCACTCGCCTTGGTGCAGATGTAACGATAAATTATCGAGAAGAAAGCGTTAACGATTATGTACAAAAATATACTAACGGGAAAGGATTTGACCTCGTCTTTGACACTGTGGGAGGTAAAAACCTTGATCGCTCTTTTGAGGCGGCAGCACTACATGGAACAGTAACAGCCATCGCCGCTCGTTCGACTCATGACCTCTCCCCTATGCACTCGAAGGGACTTTCCCTCCATATTACTTTTATGTTGTTGAAAATATTAAACAAAGAATTGCATAAACATAATGGTGAAATTTTGAAGAAGGTTGCTAAGGTGGTCGAGGAAGGAAAGCTGCGTCCGCTATTAGATTCCAAAGTTTTTACATTTGATAAAGTCTCCAAAGCCCATGAGTATATGGAGTCAGGTAAGGCAATAGGAAAAATTGTTTTGAAAAATGATTGGTAATATTATTGTTGAAAAAAGCTTCCGTTATTCGGAAGCTTTTTTTGTATGATACCCCTTCTCCCCATATGGCTGCAATTTATCCATCCACTGGTCTAATAGTTTTTCCGTATTCGTTCCATTCTTTTTGTAGTTCTTTGTTCGTATGCATTCCGTCTTGAAAATAACTCTTATTATTTCAGAGTTAGTTTTGCTTAAGAGTAAAGTCTGAATGTCGCTGTGCTGTAGGCTATTAAATTTCCTTGATCGTCGATTACTTTGCCATTTAAAATTGCTGTATGGTCCGAGCGATGTATAAGCTCACCAATTATTTCAGTTGTTCCTTCGAAGACACTATTTACAAACTTCACTTCCATTTGAATGGTCGATGCCGCTTTAACCCCTAATGTTCTAGATGTTATACCCATCACTATATCTAGACCGGACATGATAACTCCTCCGTGCAGCATATCCTTCAAGTTAGAAATATCCGGTCTTTTTTGGATTTGAATGATTACTTTCCCATATTCTACGCTTACACATTCAAATCCTATGTACTTAAAAAAATTAGATTGTTCAAACTCATGTATCAAAGAAGAAAAGTTCATCATACAAACCTCCTGAGCACTATTACTGCCATTTTATCATTGTTTCGTCGATTTTATCGCATATTCGCTATAAAAGCACAAAAGCGCGCATATGCGTCTCTTGTGCTTTCTAATAACTATTAACTATTTTGATATTGTACTTTTTCTAAATGACGTTCCATTTGACCTAAGTGACTCTCTATATGTTTTATAATTAAATGATCGATTAAGAAAGACAGCGGTTTACCATCAAAATTTGGGTTATAGCTTGGTGCAGTTTTACTTAAATCTTCCGCTCGGACTTTACCTAAAGCTTGCTCTGTAAGAGAAATTAGCGATTCAAGGCATGTAATAGCTTGTTCTCTCGAAACCGAAGTAACATAATTTTCTTCCACAGCAGCCAAGCGTCGAACATGCTCGTGGTTCCGCCCCCATTTTGCTCCTGGAACGATTAATAATGCTTCTAAATCGGCTACCCAGAATTCCACTGCTTCGTTGACATGACAAGCAATTTGCATGAGGGACCATTCTTCAGCTGATGGCTTTTTATATAATAGGGGTGCGTCTGTTGTTTCTATTAGACGAACCATTTGTTCAATAATTGATTGGATAATTGTTGAACTTTCTTTCAAATTTTCTAATGTCATAGTAAAATACTCCTTAGTGTCGGTTCTAAACCGTTATTTGTGACGCATTACAAATAAGCAAAAGAAGAAGGGAATGAGTGTAATGTCTAGCAATACAACCATCGGCTCTTTAACTTTAGGAATCCAAATTATCGACGCCGTCGCCCAAAGTGATATTCCTTTAAAATTTTCAGATATCCAAGAAATTACCGGGATTTCCAAAAGTAATTTATACAAATATTTAAATACATTAACGCAAATGGACTTATTATATCGTGATCAGAAACGGGGATATTTTTCATTAGGCTATAAATTTTTAGAATACGGAACAGCAGCATCGCAAAATGCTGATTTTACAGGAAGATTAACTCCATATTTTAAAGAAATTAGTAAACTGACAAGTATGACCACTCTATTAGCAACTTGGATTAATGATGGACCCGTTATTACGAATATTTGGAATACCAATTACGGGTTAAATATTGGTGCACAGATAGGTACAAAATTACCATTATCCTCAGCTTCCGGTAAAATATTTGCAGCTTATGCCAATTCATTGGAAATAACCAATTGGATTGAACAAGAACAACAATCAATTGATCAATTTAACATAGCTAAATTTCAACGTGAGCTAAAGCAAATAAGGGCGGAACATTTTACTTATTCCTATGAGCCGCTTGTGCGTCATGTATCGTCTATCGGCTTTCCAATCCTTAACTATAAACATGAGCTCGTAGGTTCTTTTTCTGTTGTCGGTTTTACTGAAGACGTACCTAGTGCCTTCAATTCAGAAATTATTCAACGTATTATTTCATTAAGTAAAGAAATGTCTGCTATATATGGATATAAAGAGAAAGAGGAATAACTCCTCTTTCTCTTTTTCTATTAAGCTTTTACCTCGTTTTTTCGAACATTAAAGTAATTGTATAAATGATCCGCCACTTCATAATTTGTAGCTTTATGATTACCGAAAATTGTATTACGTAGTAAAACCGTTATGTCATCTTCCGCATGAATAATTTCTCCCCATTTACGTGCAGACGTTTGAACCATTGCACTACGAGGTTGTCTTTCCGCTTGATATTTTTTAAAGGCTTCATTATAAGTAGCTTCGGTTTCCAATGCTTCTCCTATAACATAGGCATCTTCTAGTGCCTGTGCACCACCTTGCGCTAAATATTGTAGCATTGGATGGGCTGCATCCCCTAACAATGTCACATTACCTTCTGTCCAGTTTTCAAGAGGCAAACGGTCAAACATTGGCGAACGGAATTGCGTAGAGATAAATTCTAATGCGCGCTCTACTAGTGGATGAGCTCCCTCAAAGCGTTGTGTCATTTCTTCTGGTGTACCCCAGTCCCCTTCTGGTTTGTAGTCATATGTTTTAAACACAACAACTTGATTGTATAGTTCACCGCGACGTACAGGATATTGGACTAAATGTAAGTTTGGACCAATCCACATAATTACATCATCCATTGCTACATCACCTTTAGCAGTAATTTCCTCAATCGGAATTGTTCCCCGATAGGCAACATATTCAGAGCAAATAGGTTCATCATTTGAAAACAATTTACGAACCTTTGATTTTAAACCATCTGCACCAATAATTGCTTCGGCACTATATGTTTCCCCTTTTTGGTTTGTAACGGTAGCTTGCCCATTAGTTTGTTCAACGGTCTGAATAATTTCGTCATTCATAAATTTAATACGACCATGTTTTTTACATGCTTCAAATAGTACACGATGCAAATCTGAACGATGGAGTACTACATATGGTTGTTTAAAATGTTCTTGGAAACCCTCTGTTAAATCTAAAACGGCTAATTCTTTTGCTGAATAAACATCTTTCAAAACAAGACGTTTTGGAAATACAGAAACTTTTGCAATTTCTTCTTTTACACCTAGTTGATCTAAAACAAATAAGGCATTTGCTCCTAGTTGAATTCCGGCACCAACTTCACCAAACTCTGGCGCTTGCTCTAATACCGCTACAGACTTGCCCGTTCTTTGTACAATTGAAAGCGCTGTCGCTAAACCGCCGATTCCTCCACCAACTACAATAATGTCACTGATTTTCGTCATGAGTATTAACCTCCTAATATAAATTATATTATATAAATAGTGAACTTAGTTCCCTTATAATGAAATTTAACTTAAATTCAAGGTATTTGTCAACGATAAATCTAAATGTTCTACTTTTTCAGAACAAAATTAAAATTCTATAAAATAATTGACATAAGGACGGATCTTGTATTATATTTTCTATAAATAGAGAACATTGTATTCTATTTTAATAAAAGGAGGATTATAATGAAATTAATTAACTATTCTTTTAATGGTACGACACGTGCCGGAGCCATTGTAGACGAACAAGTAATTGACCTAAATTATGCTTACCAAACACAATTGAAAACAGCTGGAGAATATCGCTACAAGGAAATTGCCCATGCATATGTTCCTTCTACAACAGATGAACTATATCAAGGGGGGAAAAAATCAATTGAACTAGCACAACAAGCTGTAAACTTCCTATTGGCTAATCCAACCGCTTCTGTTCAGAAAGCTATTTTTTCACTAGACGAAGTAAAAGTAGAAGCTCCTGTTATGAACCCAGGAAAAATTATTTGTGTAGGGCATAATTACCGTGAACATATTTTAGAAATGGGTCGTGAATTGCCTTCACATCCCGTTGTCTTTGCTAAATTTGCAAACACTATACTAGGTCCTGAAGATGATATCCCATTTTATCCAATTTCAGAGCAATTAGATTATGAAGCAGAATTCACTTTTGTAGTCGGAAAACAAGCGCGCAATATTTCAGAAGAAGACGCACTAGATTATGTAGCTGGTTACACGATTGCTAATGATGTGACTTATCGCGATATCCAACGTCGCACATTACAATGGCTCCAAGGCAAAACTGTAGACGGTTCTGCACCAATGGGTCCTTATTTAGTCACAGCTGATGAATTGAAAAACCCATCTGGTTTAGATATCGTATTAACAGTAAATGGGGAAGTTCGTCAAAAAACGAATACAGCTAATCTAGTATTCTCAGTTCAGAAACTAGTGTCATTCCTATCTAATTTGATGACGCTTGAACCTGGGGATGTTGTATTAACAGGCACGCCAGGCGGTGTTGGAGTTGCAATGGAACCACCTACATTCTTAAAAGATGGCGATGTAGTTCGTATTGAAATCGATCAAGTAGGTGCTTTGGAAAATAAAGTAGCTACTGTAGCAGGTGCTTTAGTGAATGCTTAATACTTATCATCTTATTTGAAAGGGAGTCGAGGAATTATGGCTGGAGTAACTCCAGAAGTTGCAGAATTTATGAAGAGTCAAATTGTAACAGACTTTACGAAAGAAATTGCTCAATATAACCTTGGACCACTTTGGGAAGCAATACCTGAAATTATGAATAAGACACCAAAACCACATGCCGAAGCTTATTTATGGTCAAAGGAATTAATCGATAATAAGATGGCTGAAGCGGCAGAAATTTTCACACCAGACCGTGGAGGAGAACGCCGCGCTATTTACTTTCAAAATCCTGGTTTAACTTATCGTAAACCTTGGGGATGGGCATCTACATCCCAAACAATTTATGCAGCTGTTCAGATGCTGCTCCCAGGAGAAAAAGCACCTTCTCACCGTCACTCGCAGTCTGCTTTACGCTTCATCTCAAAAGGGACTGGAGCCTATACAATCGTGCAAGGTGAACGTATTTTCATGGAAGAAGGCGATTTCTTAACTACACCTAAAAACCTATGGCATGGTCATGAACATTTAGGCACCGAGCCGATGTTATGGATGGATGCTTTAGATATTCCAACTCTATATTCAATCGGTGGTACATTCTTTGAACCATACGGGGACGGACTACAACAACCTGGAGTACCAGATAACTTTTCTGAGCAGCGCTACCGGGGTGGTATGATTCGTCCAGTTGGAGACGATAAATTTACAGTTGCACCTTTAGCAAACTATAAATGGGATCGTACGATTGATGGTATTAAAGGTTTAATGGCATTTGACCCAAATCCACATCATGGGTTTGCTGTCGAGTACATCAATCCATCAACAGGTAAATCTGCAAATCCAACATTAGGAACACGCATGCAACATTTGCCAGCAGGGATGCATACAAAAGCACTGCGCCATACACATTCAACGGTTTATCACGCTCATAAAGGAGAAGGCTACACAGTTATTAACGGTGTACGTTTTGACTGGAAAGCTGGAGACTACTTTGTCGTACCTAACTGGGCTTGGTATGAACATAAAGCAACTACAGATTCCTATCTTTTCTCTGTAAACGACATTCCAATCATGGACCGTTTCGAATTAGAACAAGAGCAGGCCTTTGACTCAAATAATGGTCATCAAGAAATTATTAGTGAATTTAAAGCAACATTTCGTTAAACAATGAATCGAAGTAATCCCGTAAATGAAGATCATAACTTGTCATTTACGGGATATTTTTGCGAATAGCTTTTCCAATAATATGTAAGCGCTTTATCGGTTGAAAACGAATATTTGAAGGTGGTGATATTTAACATATCTTTGAAGGTAATGTTATTTTAATGGGGAAAAAACGTGTAAAATATTCTAAATATTCTAACTTTAATAAGAGGAGTGTTTTATTAATGGAAAAAAAGAGATTTTGGAACTATGAAAATAAATTAACGATAATCTTCTTCTTTGTAATAGGGTTTGTATTCTTTGACCGTTTAGCGATTAACTACTTATTCCCAATGATTTCTGTAGATTTAGGATTAAACTACACGCAATTAGGTTTGCTGGGAGCAGCACTTGCATTAACTTGGTCGGTTTCGGGTCCATTAGGTGGATTCATCTCGGATAAAGTGAAAAGTAAGAAAGTAATGTTAGCAATTTTAGTACTGGCATTTTCTATAATTTCATTATTACATGGTTTAGCACAAACATTCGGTATGTTATTTGTACTCCGTCTATTAATGGGTATTGTAGAAGGTCCGCTGATTCCGCAAACACAATCTATTTTAGCAATAGAATCTTCAGAGCGTCGCAAAGGATTTAACTTAGGTTTTACGATGAACACAAGCAACGCATTATTCGGAAGTATTTTAGCACCTATATTAATCGTTGCATTAGCAACTAAGTTCGACTGGCATACTGCATTCTATTTAACGATTATTCCAGGGATTCTATTAAGCTTTGCAATTTTAAAAGGAGTTAAAAATCCAGATCCGACGAAATTCCACTCTATGCATACAACAAAATCTACTGAAAAAGTGAAAGTAAAAGATGTTCTTAAACATCGCAATATTTGGTTATCCATTGTTGTTTTCAGCTTAGTTATGACCACACTAATGGCATTCCAAATTTTCGCACCGACTTATTTAGTACAAGCAAAAGGTTTATCTAGTACAACAATGAGTTTAGTAATGGCTTCGTTCGGGGTTGGTTATGCAATTTTCGGTTTCTTAATCCCAACTCTTTCAGAAAGAACTGGTCGTAAACCTGCTTCTGCAGTTTCTGGTTTATTGTTAATTCTCGTACCGCTAAGTATCGTATTTGTAGATTCTATTCCATTAATGATGATTCTGTTATTCATCGGTTCTGCTGGTTCTGGCGTCATCGGGATGTCAATGTCGGTTATTCCAGTGGAGTCTGTTCCACTACAATACTCTGGTCTTGCAATCGGTTTAACCATCGGTATTGGTGAGTTGATCGGTGGATTCTTAAATCCAATGGTAAATGGTGCTTTAGCAGATATGTACGGTATTCAAACGCCATTATACGTTGCCGCTGCTGCAGGTCTTGTCGCATTTGTGTTCACATTGTTCTTTAAAGAAACAGCACCGTCTAAAGTTCATCAAATACCGGAACCAGTAGTTAACACTAGTGTTTCAGTACAACCTTAAGATGTGAGTAAAATCTATTTCACTTCTACGTTTTCGGTTCGTTTTGGACGAAATTATCACTACATCATTACCGTGGAATAAGTGTAGCAGGAAGTGACTGCTAAACTATTTTCGATAATCTTGTGGTGGATACTTGTCCTTCACGCGAAGATGCAATTTCGGGCACTCTATCGCCTTTTATAAAGCGTTCCTTGCTTATTTTTGGCAAAGTATGTACCGGTAAAATGATTGATGCTTTATAGAACAGGAACGCTTCCTTCCGATTGAAAAGAGTGGAAATACGAAAGAGAAGGACTGAGCAGCCAAAATTGCATCTTTGGTTGCTTTTACCCCGCTTTAACGGACAGTAGTACCCCACATTGAGACTTACATGAAGGAAAAGAAACGTTGGTGGGGTTAACTGTCCGTAAAAGCACGATGAAATGATCGCAGACTAAGTACGCAACATCGTGTTGCATCGTCTGCGTGACCCACATCGTGTGGGCCTCAACTAACAAACAGTGAGGGATGAAGCCCCCTCACTGTTTGAAGTTTCACTTTATCTGAATAGGAAAGTGGCTATTCTTTTGTCCCCAAAAGCCTTGGCACTCTGATTACCCGTGCTTTTGGAGTGCGCCGGACGGACGACCAACAGACGATTACCGAAAAAAATATGTAGGGATGCGACGAAGTCGCATCCCTACATATAAAGAAGTCTCCGGTAATGGCGTAGAACTCGTTTCCATTCAAAGCACTCCAAAAGCATCTATATACAAAGTGCCTTGTGGCATGTAAATAAGTACCCGTTTGAAGCATTATAAAACGGAAGTAATCAAACGCAATATTGCATTAATCACTTCCGTAAAAAACTATGAACTTTCTTATCTCAAATTATAGTGAGGTTTGAAACTTACTTAGCATTCAAAAAATCACCTGTAAATTTGTAAACTTCTTTATATTCATCAAGATGCGTCCATTTCCCCAAAAATCCATGCGTAACGCCTTCATATCGCTTCACTTCTACATGTACTCCAGCTTTCTTTAAATTCTCACCAAATAGCTCTCCTTCATCTCTAAATGGATCATATTCTGCTGTGATAATAAGAGTTTCTGGAATGTCTTCTAAATTTTCTTCACGCATCGGTGAAACAAGCGGGTTATCTGTATTAACATCACCTAGCAAATAGAAACTATTAAGTTCAGCTAATTGATTACTTTCCACGAAATAGCCTGTACCATTTTCCACTAATGATGGGTAACGGAATTCACTAAAATCAAGGTCTAATGATGGATAGAATAATACTTGCTTTGTAATTGTGAATTCCTTTTTGTCACGGGCCATTAAAGAAACAGCAGCAACTAAGTTACCACCTGAGCTATCACCAGCAAGAGCCAGGTTCTTACCATCCCATTTTAATTTATCCTTCTGTTCTGTTATCCATTTTGTTACATTATAGCTATCTTCTAGTGCGGCAGGAAAAGGGTGTTCAGGAGCAAGACGAAAATCAACAGCAATGACTTTATAGCCAGATGCTGCACATAAGGAACGCGCTACATCATCATGACTCTCTAAGTTTCCAGAGAAAAAGGCACCGCCATGGAAATACATTAAAACCGGGTAAGCATCTGCTTCATTAGGTGTGTAAATACGAACAGTCAGTTCCGCATCAGGCGTTGACACAGTTTTGTCTTCGACTTGATATACTTGTTCTCTTTGTTCCACTGGTAAAGATGGTGCATCGAATATTTTACGATGTTCTGCTGGAATCACCTTTTGTTTTGTATCTGGTTTTGGAATAAATTCTAAAATCTTTTTTATCTCTGGATGTACTGGCACTATGAGAACCTCCTTATTTTTTATCTTTCTGATTCATTTATAAACGAACGGAATTCCTTACCTATTCAAATAGGTAAGGAACTTGTTATTTTAAGTAAATTTTTAGAAGTGCGCTTTTTCTGGGAAAGCAGTTTCAGCTTGATCCGATGGAAATAGACGAGATAATTCTTGGTAAAGCTTCGTAATTGGTTTACGTTTCTCTTCATAGTTTTGTAGTGCTTCAGCAATTGTATCCGCTTCCAGGATTGCTTTTGCTAATACCTCCGCATCTTGCATGGCCATGTTTGCACCTTGCCCTTGATTGTGAAGCATTGCATGAGCCGAATCACCAATTAGCGTTACTGATTTCGTACTCCATTTTTCAATTGGTTCTAAATCACATAATGGACGAGTCACAATGTCTTCAAATGCAATATTCTCTACTAATTTTTGAAGTGTTGGACCAAAACCTGTAATGCTCGCTAAAATCTCTTCTTTTGTTAATTCTGGTTTCCATGCAAATTCACCCGGCACGGTTATATCTACAGACACTTGATTGCGATGCTCTAATGGCAATAAATAAAAGGAGTTATCGCCGTCTACGTAAATTCGTAAAATATTGTCCTTTGAAGCCAAACCAAGTGCATCATCAAAGTCAATTAATACACGGTGCGCAAGATAGCCTGAATATACCGGCTCCACATGCTTTAAGACCTGATTACGAACTGTTGAACGAATACCATCTGCTGCAATGACAAGATCTGCTTCAATTGTTGTGCCATTTTCAAACGTGACTTCCGCATAATCCCCGTGATCGATGATTTTCTCACAACGATGATTTAAATGAATTTGATCTTCTGGAATACCCGAAACAATTGTTTCTAATAGATCTGCACGGTGAACCAGACGAGCGTAAGCTTCTGTTTTATCATCGGTTAATACCGGCCACGCTTCTTTAATAAGAACATGATCATCTCCAGCGATAATTTCCATGTGGTCACTTTGTGTCGTTACTTTTTCTAACGCTTCATATAGACCCCATTCCTTAAAGCATCTCACGCTTGGCGGCCGAATTCCAATACCCGCTCCAACTTCCTTCATAGATGATGCTTGCTCATACACGTCTGCACGAATTCCTTTTGCCTTTAACGCTACTGTAGCTGATGCTCCCCCAATGCCTCCGCCAATAATTGCAATTCTTAATTCAGCTTTTGATTTCATGAACATTTCCCCCCATATGTGTTTTCACAACTATTTTTTATTCATACACCCCAATTGTGAACCATCTCAACGATTCACTGAAAAAGATAACTTGTAATCATCTGCGATATGAACAGCCTTTCTCCAGCCTATAAGACGGTCATTACGCGTGTACAACTTGGTTTCCGTTATCAGAACAGGATCTCTATCTTCAATATCTAAAACCTCTGCTACCATTTGGCTTGCACCTGATGCATAAATTTGATGATCTCCTCGAGAAATGAGAATCCCCTGTTCTCTCTCAAGGAGTACAAAGACACTCTCGGCTTCTTCAAGCTCCCTTTTACCCGGTTGAAAATCCTCTGGTACAAGCAGATAAGTCTGTGCCCATACGAGCGGTTTCCCTTTAAGCATGATTAAACGAGAAATTCTCAAAACATTGTCATCTGGCTCAATACGAAGGATTTCACATAGATTCTCTGTAGGTAATACCCAGTCAACACTTAATATTTTCGATTTGCAATCCATCCCTTGATCACGAAGAAAACCAACTAGTCCCCCTAATTCTAGCCCCGGAGGTCGTACCGGCATTTCCTGAACAGGAAAAGTGCCCTTTGCTCGCTCTCGATAAACGTACCCCTCATTTGCAAGCTCCTTCAATGCCTGGCGGACAGGTGCCCGACTCACACGGAACCGCTCCACAAGTTCATGCTCGGTACTAAATGGACGACCCGTCTCCCCAGCTGCTGCCTGTAGCTCCTTAATCAATATTTCCTTAATCTGTTTATAAAGTGGCACCCCCGATTGACGGTCAATAGTAAGTTTTAGTGCATTTCTAGTCATTGCTGTACTCCAATCGTCTCTTTTTGTAAGCCAACATGTAGCTTAAGCGGTGCTGCAGTGTGTTCTTGTACGTATTCAAATGAAACATTAGGAGCAAGTTCTAAAACAACAAGTCCAGTTTCTGTCACGTCGATTATTGCCAGGTTTGTATAAATTCGGTCTACACAACGAGGAGTCGTTAGTGGATACGTACATTCTTCTACAATTTTTGGCCCTTGCTTACTTGTATGTTGCATGAACAGGAAAACACGTTTACTACCCGCAGTGAGGTCCATTGCGCCGCCAACGCGTCCAAGCGTTGCATTTGGAAGTTTCCAACTTGCTAAGTCACCAAATTGTGATACTTGGAATGCCCCGAGTATTGCTGCATCCAGGTGACCTCCACGAATCATGGCAAAAGACTCTGATTGCGAGAAGAATGAGCCACCAGGTTTTAGTGTAATGGGCTCTTTTCCTGCATTTACAAGATTCCAGTCTTCTTCACCTGATTCTGGTTTTGGTCCTAATCCAAGAAGTCCATTTTCGCTGTGTAAAATGATTTCTTTTCCTTCAGGAATGTAGTCCGCTACAAGTGTAGGTAAACCGATTCCAAGATTCACGAACCACCCATCTTCTAAGTCTAAAGCTACTCGTGAGGCTAGTTCCGGCATGGACCATCCAATTTGCTCTTGATCTTTACTCATGTACTAATACCTTCCCTTCGCTTTCCAATTGCACTAAACGATGTACGTAGACACTCTGTGTAACAATCGTTTCTGGATCGATTTGTCCAATTTCTACAATTTCGTCTACTTCAGCAATAGTAATTTTTGCCGCTGTCGCCATCACTGGGTTAAAGTTACGCTGTGCCTTGTTATAAACAAGATTTCCCCAACGATCTGCACGATGTGCTCTAACAAAAGCATAATCGCCTACAATCGCATGCTCCAAAAGGTAGTCACGACCATTAAAATCACGTGTTTCCTTCCCCTGTCCAAGCTCTGTTTGCACCCCCGTTGGCGTGTAAAAGGCTGGAATTCCTGCACCACCTGCACGAATGCGCTCCGCTAATGTACCTTGAGGGACAATTTCTAAATCAATCGTACCTTTTTGAAGTCGCTCTACTAAATCATCAGCGTGAGGACCAACTGGGAAAGAGCAAATAATTTTCTTTACTTGGTTGTTACTAATTAGCGACGCCACACCATCACTTACGGCACCTATATTATTTGATACAACTGTCAGATCTTTCGTGCCCTTCTCTGTAAGGGCTGCGATAAGATTTAAAGGTAGTCCACTGCCTCCAAATCCTCCAACTAAAAGCGTTGCTCCGTCCTGCATATCTGCAATGGATTGTGCTACGTTTTCATATTTTTTCTGGATCATTATATTTCCCCCTCCCATTTATTTCTTCTTGATAACCGTGTATCGAGACAAAAAATGTGCAAGGTAAGTGCCTTGGATCTCCCGTATAGCCAAGCTCCGCTGCAATCGATTCAAACGGTCCATATATTCCGTCGCTTTCATGTGTCCTTGTATCTCCTGATAGATGTCGCTGTACAACGTCTGCCAATTTCGCATCCATCTCAAGACTCGCTTGGAGAACGGACGCTACTTCATCACCAGTGATTTGTGCACTTTGCAGTTCACCATTGATATTACGGAATGGATGCCCTAAGTACAAACGACTTGGACGGACTTCTTCCAGTAAACGATGTATACTTTCACGGTATAACCTCGGCTTTTCAATCGTAGGTAAGCCGCTTAACCCCCCATACATTTGGACCGCATCCGCTGCGAATGCAAAGTTCAGGCCATCTAGCACAAATGTTACGGATCCAATAGAGTGTCCTGGTGTTTCTACAACAGTTAACGATAAGCCACCACCAAGGCTGATGTGATCGCCATCTTCCACTTCAAGTTCAGGTTCTATATTGCCGCCAATATCCGTTGTTAACATGGTGATATGCTTTTCTTGTATCACTGGATCGGTAATATATTTTCCTTGCAGTGCTTTGTAATCCACAATTTGTTCATTACAATCTCGTAATAATCGAGCTTCTTTTTTCGGTATTACTACTTTTGCGAGGCGTCCTGTCTTTTCCCATACTGCATAAGCGCCGCCGAGATGATCCACATGACCATGCGTTAGGAGAATCCAACGAATGTCCTCCATTCGTATACCGTGTTCAGCTAAAACTGGCTCAATATCTTGCGTAGCAGATATATGAACGCCTGTATCAATGATTGCTGGTTCTACCGCATCCACATAATAAGCGAATGCAGAGACTGGACCAAATTTACATTCAATCGGAATAATACGTACTAAATTTTCCAATCGCTTCACTCCTCTAGTTAAGAATGTTGAACTCTTTTGGAATGACTGGCAAAACTAAACGAGATTGGTGGTCCTTGTCTCGATAAATTTTGTGCATTGTCGCACGACCACTAGGTAAGTGGTAGCTATCTGGTGGTAATAATTTGGCATCTTCTCCATCAAGTGGTTCATTACATGCAAGTTCCAATTCAATACGATGTCCTTGCTTAATAAGGAAGGAGAATGGATATAGACGAATGGCATATTCGATAATTTCACCAGGTGGTACTGGGATTGCACGGTTATGTGGATGCCACGGTTCCCCGTATGTAGATTTTTCTTCATTTAGTTCACGATGCGATGCTTTTAAATAACCTGAAGTCATCAAAGTACGTTTACCACTTGGATCTAAATCATAAAGCTTGGCGATGAAGTTCGTGTCATCCGTGTCGATTTCTGCGTGGATATACAACGCTCCAGTACCTGTCATTTCTACAGGCTCTAAGAATTTATCACTCGTCCATTTAATCGCTTCTGATTTAGTTGTTACGGTTAACGGTGCTTGATAGAAGCCATCTGGATGTGCATATTCAGATGTTAATGGCTCTGGTTTAGCACTAATTTTGTGACGCGGACGTAAATAGAACTCCTTCTTTTCTTCATATGGTAATGGCCATTGATCCTCACCTCGCCATTTGTAAGAACCTTCTACCGAGAACTGAACTGCTGGTTCATCCATAATGCCTGTATCAATACCTTTTAACCAGTAATCATACCAGCGGAACATTTCGTCATGGTTTTCATGAAATGGACGTTCTAACATCGGTGGTAATGCTTGGATATCAAGCTTTTTAATGCCTGATACTTTATGGAAGCCTTCGATCGTGCCTTCTACATTCCAACCGCGTCCCCATTTTGCTTGGAAATAAGTTGGAATTGTTACTTTATGTGCTACTTCTATGGCAGAATCTTTTTGCCAGAACTCGCCGTCCAGTGGATTTAATAAGTAATCCATCCACAATTCATGACGATCTTGATAATGTAATAGATGAACAAAATCTGACCAATGGGCAATATCTGGATCGTTTAAACGTTCTTGCGTTTTTTGTTTAAGCTCTTCTGGCGAAAATACTTTCGAGCTCTTACTTGCTACGTTATTAAATGCGTTTCCGCTATCGCCGCCGCGTCCTTCACGAGAAGCACGTGGCATTAACCACATAATTCCTCCGTGATAACAAAGTTCATATAGATCGAAATGACCACCGTTTGCAAAAATTGCCTTTAAGTGTGGTGGTTGCTCAGCTGCACCTAAAATTTGAACTGATGCAAAGTATGAAATACCAATCATCCCGATATTACCATCGCACCAATCTTGCTCGGCTAACCATTCAACGAGGTCATAAATGTCTTTACCATCTCCATGACCACCGGAGTTATAATTACCGCACATTTGTCCTTCCGAACCCCCTGTGCCTCGTACGTCAGCAATAATATGCGCATAACCTCGTGACACTACTTCATGAATATCCCCAGCTTCAATTGCTCCATTCCAAAGGTGACTGGGACGTGCTTGTGGCGGTAAGGTGAGTGCCTGTGCTTGTAGTTCTTTACCATAAGGACTAATAGCAAGTAATGCTGGTACTTTTTCGTTACCTTCAGGACGGTAAATATCTGCAGCGATATGCACACCGTCGCGCATTTTTATGCGTTCGTCTTTCGTAATAATCATTTGAGTCCGCTCCTTTTATAAAATACTTCTATACATGCTCAACTGGTGTGAAACAGGCAACAAAAGGTCCCGCATTGTCTAAATCCCCACTTTGCTTGAATACCACGGTTACTTTTTGATCAATGTGAACCTTATCGAGGTCACAATCGACGATATTCGTCATCATTTTCGGTCCTTCATCAAGCTCCACGAAGGCAATCGCATATGGCACGCCTCGTCTCATCACACTATATGTGTAGATACTTCCCGTGCCCTTTGCTTCTATCCATGTCGTATTATCGCTCATGCAGTTTGGACATAAGACACGTGGATAATAATGATAATCACCACAGGAATCACAATGCTTGATCAGTAGTTTTCCTTCTGCAGCAGCATCCCAATATTCTTTATGTTCTGGATGGATTTCAGGGATTGCCATTGTTCTTGATTGATACGTAGTTACCATGATCTACACCCTCTCCAAGATAAGTGTCGCACTACCGTGACGGCTTGCTAGCCCGCCACCAGTACCATGAGCCAATGCAATGTCACAGTTTTTCACCTGTACTTCTGGTTGAGCTTCTCCGCGTAATTGGCGAACAGCTTCGATAACTTTAATGATGCCTCCCCGGCTTGCTGGGTGATTATTATTCAAACCACCACCGTCTGTATTAACTGGAAGCTTACCAACACCTGAAATTAGGTTCCCGTCAGCAACGAACTTACCACCTTGGCCTTTTATACAAAAACCTAAATCCTCCAGCTGCATCAACACCGTAATCGTGAAGCTATCATAAATGGAAGCATATTTAATATCTTGAGGCGTTATCCCCGCCTCTTCGAAAGCCCTAGGTCCTGACCAAATTGCGCCTGTATATGTAAGATCTACTTTGCCACCTAATAGTCCTTTAGGTGCTTCACCACTACCCATTACTCGGACAAGTGGACGTTTAAGGCTTTTCGCTATCTCAGGTTTCACGACAACTAATGCACCACCACCATCACTTACAACACAACAATCTAATCGGTGTAATGGTTCTGCAATTAAAGGAGATGCCAGCACGTCTTCAACGGTCACTAAATCGCTTAGCATTGCATTGGGATTGTATTGGGCATGATGAGAAGCGGCAACTTTGACCCACGCTAACTGTTCGCTCGTCGTGCCAAATTCATGCATATGACGCATCGTGGCCATTGCGTACTCATTCACGGCAGTTGGACCAAAAGGTAGTTCAAATGGTGCATCAGGAACATTCGCACCAACAATCTTTTGCTTCACACCACTTCTACCTTCCGAGCGTGGACGACCTGCCATTGTGATTAATGCTACATTACATTTGCCTGCTGCAATTGCCTGCGCTGCATGTGAAACGTGTGCAATATAGGATGAGCCTCCCATTTCCGAAGAATCGATATGGCGAACATTGAGTCCCAGGTAATCGACCATCGATAAGGCACCACCTGGAGCATCTCCCGCACAAAAGTAACCGTCAACATCCGCAAATGTTAGCCCTGCATCTTCCAAAGCACCTTTGGCACATTCCGCATGTAAAGCTGCAACGGATTTGTTCTCAGCTTTTCTCGTTGGGTGTTCGTATGCACCAACAATATAAGCCATCCCTTTAATACTCATCTGCCATAATCTCCTTTTTTCGTAGACTTCTAGATTTAGAAGTCTACTTCACTTTATTCGGATATTGCTACCGTTTCACGTACGCCGACTAAACGAGGCTCTTGCATTGTTAAGATTCTGGCAGGAGTATGAATTAGGAGCTGCTCAAATACTTCTTCACCAACACCAGCTTTGCGAAGATCCGGAATGAATTCCTCGAATAAATAATTGACCGAATGCCCTTTCAATCCAGGCCATCCTAACGCACAACAGTTGGCGTCTGCAGAGATAACTGCACGATCCAAAAATCCTTTATCAAGAAAACGAAGGAAATGATCCACACGGTCTTGACGTGGTCGTGCCCAATAAGGCGCACCCTCTACTTCACTGTCATAACCGATTGTGTCAAAACCTACATAACCACCTAACTCTGCAATTTTTGAATCACGGACTTCATCCAGATATCCACCGTCATCTGCATGCCCAAAAAGAATACGATCAAGTGATAGACCTTCTTCTTGGAAAATGTCAATTGCAGTCTCAGCATCTACACATAGATGTGTAATGATTGGGGCACCAGTTTTTAATGCCGCACGTGCAGCGGCGCGATATATACGTTTATCTAATTCATTTAGTTTACCGCCACGGCTAACTCCTACTTTTATAGCACCGGCTTTTGCATCTGTACCATCAATACCTACTGTTATTTCATGAACAAGTAAATCGGTAAGGTACTCGACTGATTTGTTACGGAAATACGGTAGGGCTGAGTCTGCTGCCACAAACCCTGTAACGGCAACAATATGTACCCCTGTTCTACGTGAAAGTACTTGGAAATACTCGATATCACGACCATTCCCAATCCCAGTACAGTCAACAAACGTTTTTCCTCCGTGCTCACGGAACCTACGTAACTTTTGTAGTGTTACCTCGAATGCCTCTTCAGGTTTTTTCCACCACTGTGTATCTAAATCACATCCCGGTAGACCAAACCCAATATGCTCGTGCATTGCTACGATTCCCAAATCTTCTGTTGGGATTGGACCTAAAACAGTATTAATTTTCCCCATGTTTATCACTCCTTATTTTAAAATCACTTTTTATCAGTTCCTCTTAATTAGTGACAGGTTGATATAATTTATCCCATTCATAGTTCCATCCAGAAATCTTTTGTTCCGCTGAAGGATCCAGCGTTAATACTTTTTGTGGGTTTTCTTGAAGTAAAGTACGAACTTGTTCTTCTGTCACTCCCGCTTTACGAAGTTGCGGTACGAATGATGTTAATAAGTGATTAACACCAAGCTCTTTTGCTTCATGACCTTTAGCTACACCAACCGTATTGCTAGAGATTAATATTCGTTCACCATGCCCTGCTGCAAATAATTCAGCGACTAACGCAACACGTTCTATATCACTTACATAGCCTTCACTGGATGACCAACCAACATGGTCAATCGCGACATATGCTCCACGTTCAGCAATTTCGAAAACTACTCTACTTTCTACCGCATCTAAACTATCAAGACCTCCGATAATGACACGATTGGGAGCAATACCCTCACTTAATAAAACCTCTAAATCGTTTACAGCA
The DNA here is from genome assembly GCF_044754065.1 of Psychrobacillus sp. NPDC093180. Lineage (NCBI taxonomy): Bacteria > Bacillati > Bacillota > Bacilli > Caryophanales > Bacillaceae > Psychrobacillus > Psychrobacillus sp. NPDC093180. The sequence continues at coordinate 138,652 of NZ_JBIVOJ010000009.1, forward strand.
TCAGCACCGTATTGTACGGATACTGGTATGCCAGTTGAAAGCGCCGTCAATGCTGAGCCTCGGAACAGACTAGTTTCTACTTGTGTTCTCCCTGTACCAGATGCGATTGATGTTACTAATCCGGCTGAACTCGAACGCTCAACACGCGGTATAACAATCCCTTCTGTCACTTCTTTTGAAAAAAGACCAGAAAACTGTTCAGCTGACCAAGGGGTAGGTGGATTTTTTTGAGGTGTCATAAAATAACCACCTAACATCGGCTCAGGTCCTAATCCAGTGGATGCAATGATATGTACACCCGTTGTTTTGGAAAGCGTTCGGTAAAGTTCAACATCGCGACCGTGGAACATACCGCTGCGATCAACAATCGTTTTCCCTCCAAGTCGGCGGTAATCCATTAGTTGTCGTTTTAATGTCTCAAAAATTTCACTTTTATCCATTTTAATCTCAGGTGCATACTCTGCCCCAGGCATTACTGAGAGAAGTGTCTCGTGAATAAGTACAACACCGAGTTCCCTTGTAGGCACCGGTCCAAGAACCGTACGTACAACCCCTGAATTATTTTCTTGTATATTATCTAGCATAGTTAAAACCTCCTATCATTTTAATAGTTCTTTATTTTAGAACGTTCTCCTATAGGTGTAATCGCTTTCTTTTGAAGTAATGTATCGTTGTAATGTCTAAGTTGATAATGAAATATTATAATATTGTTATACCAAAGTCAATTACTTTTTCAGACTCTTTTGAATTACTAAAATATTGTGGGTGTTGTACAATTCCTTCCAAAGTTTGCTGGGGATAAAAAAACGCAACCAACATAGAACTTCCATGTTGGTTGCGTTTTTTTATTAATCTTTTTTTGTATGATACCCCTTCTCCCCATATGGCTGCAATTTATCCATCCACTGGTCTAACAGCTTTTCTAGTTCTTTCTTTTCGTTCATAAATTGATTTTCTGGAATTTTTAATACTTCTACTCGCTCAATTTCAAATGCTGCCTTTCCATATTCGTTCCACTCTTCTTGGAGCTCTTTATTTGTGTGCATACCATTTTCAAGTGTGAATTGCGTTCCGTTAAGTGTTTTAAAGTTACGGGTTGATGCGACAAACTTTTTTCCGTTTTGATTGTTTGTAATCGTGTAAATGCCGCTTTCTATCTTTACTTCTTTATAAGCTTGTTTCAATTCTTTTTTTCTTTCCATTTTAATCAATCCTTTTCTACTAATTTTTAACCCAGTATTCGCTACCGTCGTCTTTGCGGTCTAAAAATCCATATTCGATTAAATAACGTCTTAAAGTAACGAAGTCTGCATATACATTTTTGAGTACTTCATTTATCTCTTTTTCGCTATATGTCTTTTCTTGTTCAAATCGCTTGATGATAACGCGCAGTGTTGCTAGCTTTTGCTTTTCTTTTTTCGGGAATTTTACTAATGGACCATTAACGCCTTTAAGGAAAAATTTCTTTTCCACTTCTTCTTGTTCTTCTTTCGTTATGTTGTAACGATCGTCAACCATTGTTGCATTTTTATGAAGCGGTAAAAACGCTGGTGCATGGTCGTCTTTTTCCTTTAGTAGTTCCATCAGCGTTAAGAAAATTTTCGCTTGTCGCTCTTTTTCTTTTAAAACAAAGCGATGGTTTCTTATAGTGGAACTGCTACCTATATTTAGTTCGGTTTGAATTTCTGCATCGCTTTTCCCTTCATAAAATAATCGTAGTAAGCTATTTTGGTGATCCGTTAAACCAGTTAGTTTTTTGTTTAAACCAATGAGGTACTGAAACATAGACCCATGCTCTTGTTCCAGATGTAGCTTCATAAAACGCTCTGCTTCCAATAAAACAGACTGATAAGGATAAATAATACCCTTTTCTACTTTTGCTCCACAAACCAAACAGACAAAAGCTTCTTTTTCATCTATATAACCCGCTTTCAACTGTTCTATGTTAGCATTCCAAAATAATTCATTGTTCTCCATAAAACAAACACTTCCATTCATTGTTTATCATTTTATAAACATTTTATATTAATGTCTATAAAATATCAACTTGCAAATAGTTGTTGCAATATATCAGAAAATATTGAACAATAAAATAGAAAACGTTTCGGATTTCGAAGAAGCGACCAGGAGGAGAATAGCATTGGTTACATTTAAAGACTATGAATACAAAAGACCAAATTTAGAAGAAGACAAGGTAAAGTTTAGCGAGGCTTTAGCAAAATTTAAGGAAGCTTCTACTATGGAAGAGCAAAGTAAAGCAATTGAAACACTAAACACATTGCGTAACGACTTTTCGACTCAAGCCAATTTGGTGTACATTCGTGCATCGATTGATACAAACGATGAGTATTATCAAAAAGAACGAGATTATTTTGATGAAATCAGTCCTGAAGTAGATGAACTGGTCACGGAATACTATAAAGCACTTGTAGCTTCACCATTCCGTCAAGAGCTAGAAAACAAATGGGGCAGCCAATTATTTGATTTAGCTGATTTTCAAATTAAAGCATTTTCTTCTGAAGTGATTTCGCTTTTGCAGAAGGAAAACAAACTATCTTCCGATTACTCTAAGCTAGTTGCTTCCGCGCAAGTAGAGTTTAACGGAGAGACATTGACACTTGCACAGCTTGGGCCTTACTCCGAATCGACAGACCGAGATGTGCGTAAAAAAGCGACAGAAGCTAGATTCGGTTTCTTCCAAGAGCATGAAGAAAAATTTGACGATATTTACGATCAACTCGTAAAAGTTCGTCATGAAATTGCGACAAAGTTAGGTTATAAAAACTTTGTGGAACTTGGTTATGTACGTATGAATCGTATCGACTACAATGCCGAAATGGTGAAAAAGTTCCGTGACCAAGTGCGTGATTATATTGTTCCTTTGGCAACTAAACTATATGAACGCCAAGCCAAACGCATTGGTGTGGAACAAATGAAGTTTTACGATGAATCACTCAACTTCTTAACAGGAAACGCTACTCCACAAGGTTCTCCAGAGTGGATTGTAGAGAACGGGAAGAAAATGTATGAGGAGCTTTCTCCTGAAACTGCAGAGTTCTTCCAATTCATGATTGATCGTGATTTGATGGATTTAGTTGCGAAGAAAGGGAAAGAATCTGGAGGATACTGTACGTTTATCGATGACTATGAATCTCCATTTATTTTCTCTAACTTTAACGGGACTTCGGGTGATATAGATGTATTAACACATGAAGCAGGTCATGCTTTCCAAGTGTATACGAGCCGTAACATTGGTATTCCAGAATACATTTGGCCAACATATGAGTCTTGTGAAATTCACTCGATGAGTATGGAGTTTTTCACATGGCCTTGGATGGAATTGTTCTTTAAAGAGCAAACGGATAAATATAAATTTGCACATTTAAGCAGTGGACTTCTGTTCTTACCTTATGGAGTTGCAGTAGATGAATTCCAACACGCTGTATATGAAAATCCAGAAATGACTCCAGCAGAGAGAAAAGCTGCTTGGAAAAAAATTGAGGAAATCTATTTACCGCATCGTGATTATGATGGCAATAGTTATTTAGAAGCCGGTGCTTTCTGGCAACGTCAAGGTCATATTTACGCTAGTCCGTTTTATTATATCGACTACACATTAGCGCAAATTTGCGCATTCCAGTTCTGGAAGCGTTCAAGAGAAGATCATGAGGCTGCATGGAAAGATTACTTACATCTATGTCAGTTAGGAGGTTCGAAATCTTTCACTAAATTAGTAGCGGAAGCGAATTTAATCTCTCCATTTGAGGATGGTTGTGTGGAATCGGTTGTTGGCACGATTGAAGAATATTTAAATAGTGTGGATGACTCTGCATTATAATAATTGTATGAGGGAGTGTACATGTTGAATCCAGCTGGTTTTTGGGCTCGATTTGCTGCAAGTTTATTAGATGGGTTAATCATTGGAATACCTTTAACTTTTATTAGTTTCTTAATAGTTGGGAACTGGAATGAATCTCCTGTTACAAGTATTGGTAATATCCTTTACACCCTTATCGTCCCAGTTCTATGGACCGGATATACAGTAGGCAAGAAAATCTTAGACATACGAATTGCAAAAGTGGATGGTACAAAACTTGGCTATGGAACGATGCTCTTGCGCGTTCTTGTAGGGGGTCTTATATATGCCTTCACGTTTGGAATTGCCCTAGTTGTCAGTGCGTTTATGGTAGGAATTCGTGAAGATAAACGAGCAATTCATGATTTCATCGCCGGAACGTATGTAACGTATGATCGTCCGGAAGAAATATTAGAAGAAAAAGAACAAATTTGAACCAAAGGCTACCGAAAAGAGGCAATTTCGGTAGCCTTTTCTTGTGGAATTTAGGTTTCGTTGGAAAAACGGAGAGTTTAGTTGGAAATTTTGAAGGTTTAGTTGGAAAAATGACCAACTTAGTTGGAATTGTAATTTGCTGGATGAATTATTACCTGTACCTAGCACCAGTAATAATTCCGAAAGTCGAAAGAATCTGTTAAAATAGAAATATGCGTTTTAATTTGAAAGGGGATCTCATTTCATGAAAGAAACATTAATCGAGCGTTTAACTCGTTATGCAAAAATAGACACACAATCAGACGCAGCAAGCACTACTTGCCCTTCAACGGAAGGTCAATGGGATTTGCTACATGTATTAGAAAAAGAACTTGCTGAAATTGGCTTAGAAGAAATTACTTTAGATGAAAACGGCTATTTATTTGCTACATTGCCTGCTAATACGGATAAAGATATACCGACAATCGGGTTTTTGGCACATGTAGATACGGCTACAGATTACACTGGAAAAAATGTAAACCCACAGCGTATTGATAGCTATGATGGAAAAGATATTAAGTTAAATGAATCAACAGTGATGTCTGTGAAAGACTTCCCAGAGCTTTCAAACTATGTTGGACATACACTTTTAACAACAGATGGTACAACGCTTTTAGGTGCAGATGATAAAGCAGGAATTTCCATTATTATGACGGCAATGGAATTCTTCGTTCAAAACCCAGATGTGAAACACGGGAAAATCCGTGTTGCCTTTAATCCAGATGAAGAAATCGGTCGTGGACCACATAAATTTGACGTAGAAAAATTCGGTGCGAAATTCGCATATACAATGGACGGCGGTCCGCTTGGTGAATTACAATACGAAAGCTTCAACGCTGCTGGTGCACATGTCGTAACGAATGGGACTAGTGTGCATCCTGGCTCTGCAAAAGACAAAATGATCAATTCTATTACAATCGCTACGAAATTCCAATCACATATGCCAGTAGACGCTGTTCCTGAAAAAACAGAAGGCTATGAAGGATTTATCCACTTGATGAATTTCAATGGGGATGTAGAAAAAACAGAGCTTAGCTATATTATCCGCGATCATGATCGTGAAAAATTTGAAGCGAAAAAGCAATTGTTCTTAGACACTGCTGAAAAAATTAAAGCAGAATACGGAGAAGATGCTATTTCAGTTAAACTAGAGGATCAATACTACAATATGGGTGAGAAAATTACACCTGTAATGGAAATTGTAGACGTCGCTAGAGATGTAATGGTTGGATTAAATATTGAGCCATTAATCATACCAGTTCGAGGCGGCACAGACGGTTCTCAGCTTTCTTACATGGGTATGCCGACACCTAACATATTTACAGGCGGAGAAAACTACCATGGTAAATATGAATACGTTTCAGTAGACGTTATGGAAAAATCTACAGAAGTTGTTAAAGGAATTATTCAAGCTTTTGAAAAACAAGCATAAGTAGGTGAATGCATGCGGGAAATATTACTGGGGGTTCTTGCCTCTTTGTTTTTTGCGGTAACGTTTATTCTTAATCGTTCGATGGAAGTATCGGGAGGAAGCTGGCTTTGGAGCTCCTCCCTTCGCTTCTTCTTTATGTTGCCTTTTCTTTTTATCATAGTTTCTTATCGAAAAGGGTTGGCTGTTACGTTCCAAGAGCTTAGGTCTGCTCCTGCTCCGTGGCTTATATGGAGTTTTGTGGGCTTTGTCTTGTTTTATGCACCACTTACATTTGCAGCCGGCTATGGACCTGGCTGGTTAATCTCCGGAATGTGGCAGTTTACTATTGTTGCAGGTGTACTACTCGCGCCATTTTTCTCAGTGAAAATAAAAGATCGTATGATTAAACAAAAAATTCCGGTCATTTCCCTACTAATCTCACTCATCATTTTAATAGGTATTATTCTTATTCAAATTCCAAATACAAGCTCTCTTTCGATGAGTGCTGTTTTTCTAGGTATATTGCCTGTCATAGTGGCGGCGTTTGCCTACCCACTAGGTAATCGTAAAATGATGGAGCATTTAGATGGTAAACTGGATACATTTCAACGCGTGCTTGGGATGACAATTGCTTCCCTCCCAGCTTGGATCGTACTTGTAGTATTTGCGCTATTTACAGTCGGACTCCCTTCTACGAGTCAGGTCGTACAATCGTTAATAGTTGCTGTTAGTTCTGGCGTTGTCGCTACTACTCTATTTTTTATGGCAACGGATCGTGTCCGCAACCACCAAGGAAAGCTTGCTGCTGTAGAAGCAACTCAGTCGACAGAAATCCTATTTGTAATTGCCGGCGAAATGATCATTCTCCATATTCCATTGCCTACACCGATTGCTTTAGTAGGACTTGGAATTATTATTTTAGGTATGTTTTTACACAGCTATTATACAAAGGTTTTAAATACTAGAGCAGCAGCATTAACTTCAAATAGGACTGATCAAAAAGTACATGGTTATGAGTAAACATCCTCAAAACCATGTACTTTTTTACACTATATATTCTCCAAGAGCCCTTTCTACACCATTTACAAAATCGCCTCCCGCTCCCCAATCAAAGCGAAAAATAGCACCTGATCCTGCGCCTGCAGATGCAGCATGTACTTTTGTGTGGTTCTCTAAATTATCAATCGTAATAGTTAATGAAGCCCGATTGCTTGTACGCATATAATATTTCTCTAATACGCATACTACCACTTGATGTTCGCCTATAACTCGTTCGTACACATCTATAATCGTGCCGGAAATACTGCCTTGCACGATATGTTGTTGCAAAACATCTAGCGCAGCTTTAGGTTCTAGTGAAACATAAAAGTCGCGTATATCCATTCGAATACCCCCATTTCCTCTTATACTTACTTTTACGTTTGAAAGTGAAAATAGTTTCTTAGAATGGAAGAAAACAAAAATGTTCCGTAGAGTGGTTTCTCTAGGAACATTTTTCCGACAGGCATTGAAGTAAAAGCCCTTGTTTAAGGATCCAGCTTTCAATCATCTACTTTCTATGAAGAGAACCGATTACACAGAAAGCTAATAGTCTCATATGTTTTTTATTATACGAATATTGTTATTTTAATCAAATATTTTCCAATTGAATTATAAAAAATTTCTTATGTTTATTTCAATACAGGTTGAAATAAAGTCGATACCCCTGATTGGATTGCTGCTTCACTTACTGCCTTTGCAACAGCGTCTACAACCTGTTCATTAAACGGATCTGGAATAATATAATCCTCTCTAATCTCATGCTCCTCAATAAGAGATGCAATTGCATGGACAGCCGCTAGTTTCATATCTTCATTGATATCAGTTGCTCTTACGTCTAGTGCTCCCCTAAAAATACCTGGAAACGCTAGCACATTATTTACTTGGTTTGGATGGTCAGAGCGACCAGTTGCAATAACCTTTACTCCCCACTCTTTTGCTAAATCATAGGCTACCTCTGGATTTGGATTTGCCAAAGCAAAAATGATTGGGTCATTATTCATCGAATCGATCATATCTTTTGTTAAAAGATTAGCTACAGAAACGCCGATAAATACGTCTGCATCCTCCATTGCATCCTGCAAAGATCCTTTTACATTACGTGGATTCGTACTGCTTGCAATCATTGCTTTTACTGAGTTCATTCCTTCTTCTCTACCTTCATAAATAATTCCAGTAGAATCGCACATAATAATTTCACGATAGCCTAGTTGTTGTAAAATGCGTAAAATAGCCATTCCTGCTGCACCAGCACCGTTAATCACTACTTTGAGTGCTGGTATTTGTTTATTTACAAGTTTCACCGCATTTTGAAGTCCAGCCCCTACTACAATTGCAGTCCCATGCTGGTCATCATGAAATACGGGAATAGTGAGTTCCTCACGAAGGCGATCCTCTATTTCAAAGCAACGTGGTGCAGAAATATCTTCTAAGTTGATCGCACCAAAGGTTGGGCTTAAAGCTTTTACAATTTGGACAATTTCATCAACATTTTTTGTATCCAGACAAATTGGAAATGCATCGACATTCGCAAATCTTTTTAGGAGAATTGCTTTTCCTTCCATCACAGGTAAAGCGGCTTCTGGCCCAATATCCCCAAGACCTAAAACAGCAGTACCATCTGTTACAACACCGACAAGATTGCCTTTTGCTGTGTACTCATAAATTGCGGAGGGGTCATTTTTTATCTCTATACAAGGCTCTGCTACTCCCGGGGAATATGCTAAACTTAAATCCTCCCTACTTCCCATTGGGACCTTTGCTACTAACTCCAACTTCCCTTTACTCTCTCGATGCAAATTCAATGCACGTGTTCTCAAATCCATCTTCTCACTCACCTATCCTCTAGATTTATCAAAATGCTCCCCTTTTCTATAATGAAAACCAGATGCACACATCCAATCTTCTTTATATTCTGAAAATTATAGACGGTGTATAATTCAATGTCAATGCTTAAGTCTTAGTGAACTTCTTCACATATTTTTTCCTATGTTTATATTTATATGTAAAATTATTCAAACATAATTGTTTAAAATAATAAAGATGGTTCACAATATAGGGAAACTGCGACGTAGTTATCGACGTCTCACTCTAAGTAAATTTGTTTTATGAAAATTGGTTGCCCTCAAGATCAATTTGGTTGCTTTCAGTCTAGACTAGTTGCTCTCAACAGACTTTTGGTTGCTCTCAGACTAGAACTGGTTGCTTTCAACAGCAGTTGGTTGCCCTTAGCCATTTATTGGATTTACTTAGTCAAAAAACTGTAGATGTTTTTGTTTTTAGCAAGTCGATCATAAATAAAAAGAAATTACCATTGATTTTCACTACAGTCGGCGACTCCTGTGGGACGAGTGGGCTAATGAGACATCCCAACGACGCCCAAAGCGGAGGGAATGGCTCATCGCTCACCCGGCGGAAAGCGTACGACTGCAGTGAAAATCTAGCGGACAACTTCATCAACTAACTACGTCGCAGTTTCCCTAAAATGTGAAATATCTCCCTGCACTACTCTCCAGTTAATGGCTTCGGGAAACCAACCAGTCATTGAAAACAATCAATTCTATTCGGTAAGCAACTAAACAAGCATAAGAGCAACCAAATTACTGGTGAAAGCAACCACTTTCTAAAATAACAAGTTTCCTTAATACTAATTTTTCTCTCCCAAAACATAAAAAAATCGGTAACCAGATTTGGTCACCGATACGTATATAGCACTGTCTTAACTTTGAGGGGGGTTAAGTGTGCGAAAGTCAGCCACATTTTTGGAGAAAAGTCGCTGGTAAGAGTCCTCACATCTAAAGAGGATTTCTCTATATGGTAATGATAATCATTTTCATTTAAAAAGTCAACAGTTTTGATAAAATTCTGTATAATATGTATATGACTACTTTATCGAATGATCAAATCAGACAATTGAATAATTATAGCGTGTATTTAGAGCCTTCCGGAACTCCCCTTTTCCATGCTAAAAATGTGGATAGTTCAATTTCCATGATTAAGCTAATCTCTGGTGCTCCGACTGATCCTATTGCAGCGTCTTTTTTCATGCGAAGAGTTGGTATGTTCATCTCGATGCAGTTTTATATGATGACGATGTATGATGAAATTTGGGATGGTCCATTAGAGAATTTAATGTTTTTTTCAACAACCGAGTATGGAAATAAAACAATCAGCACATATATACGAGAAGAATATTTTCGTGAAACAAGAAAAAATCGAGCCGAAGACGTGCAACTTATTTGGGAGCAACAATGCTATCCCATCATTCAACAATTACGTTCGACGTGTAGTGTTTCCCCTTTAACATTATGGGAAAACGTCTTTGGCTATTTACTTTGGCATTATTACACTTTTTTCGACAATGAAGCCATTGCAGATCAAGCGAAACAGGATTGGACTCTCATGCAAGATGAAGCCATTTGGACTGCTTTTGCTTCTAAATCATTTTTATCCAACTATTTGAAAGGAAAAAGCCCAGCTCAATTAATCAATAGTCCAGTTCGTACAACCTGCTGTTTTTCTAAAGATATTCCAGGTTTGCAAAAATGCGGTTTTTGTCCACTTTATTCCTAAAATAACTATGCATGATTGCCCCTTCTTTGGACATAACTATGAAGGATTCTAAAAGAAGGGAGTGTATGTGAATGGCGATGAACATTGATGACCGTCTGGATGCAAAGTTAAATAGTATCAACTCGGAAGAAAAAGAAGAGATTCTTAAAAACTTTACTACCTTTAAATCGTATTTAGCAGGTAAGGTAGCAGCTGGTGAAAAGATGGGATTAAGCGAGGAAGTATTAGCTAAAGCTACTGAGAAGGTAGCTGGTTATCTTGCAAACCATGAGGAACCACGAAATCGCGAAGAACATCTTTTACAACAACTTTGGAAAAGTGGAGACAAAGAGCAACAGCACGCTCTTAGTCACATGCTTTTAAACCTTGTAAAAAATGAAGGATAAAATCCGTCATGACGCACAAGGACGCTTTCTTGATAATCCAGATGGCGTACGAACAACAAAAGAAAGCCTTTTTGATATGCACGAAGATATGCAAACAGTAGATCCCATTCCAGTGGAAGAACTAAACATACAAGTGCAAGACGAAGCTTTCCACCACCACACAAAAAATCGTTCGTTAAGCGAAGAACGATACCCCTAAAACATAAAGCTTGCCTGAATCCCCTCAGGCAAGTTTCTTATATTAGTTTAGCTGCTACTAAGCGGTTTCTTATTATTATTCCAATAATGGCAGCCACAATTGCTTTTGCTAAATCTGGTAAAATAAACGGAAGCATTCCACCTTTAATTGCTCCATTCCAAGGTAATTCTGCAGCAAATTTTAACCAAGCGGTTCCAAGCGCTAAAATTATTAATACGGCAATCATATTCGCTATAATTGCTTGAGCTTTCGTATGTCCAAAATTCCCCAAATACCATCCCACAAATAAAGCAGCAGGAATAATGGCCATAATATAGCCACCGGTTGGACCTAAAACAACTCCAAATCCGCCTTTCATCCCCGCAAAAACAGGAATGCCGATAACCCCCATCAATACATATACTGCGACAGCAAGCGTCCCATATTTTGCTCCTAAAATAGTTGCCGTCAACATAACCGCAATTGTCATTAACGTAAATGGAACTGGCGGTATATTAATTATTATTTGAGCAGCAACAGATATAATTGCAGCAAACAATGCAGCCACAATCATCATTTTTAAACGATTATTTCTCATATTATTTTCCCCTTTTGCCCAATGCGTTAACTATCAAATTAATTTAGTTAACTAAAATTTATCATAATAAAAATGCAACTTTCCGTCAATAAAAAAAAGAGCTCTCAAAGAAATGAGAACTCTAATTATTTACCACATTTGACTTGATACATCGATTGTTTCCAATCGCACGACACCTTTTTGCATAGGAGGTGGACAGGATTTATTGTACTCTATTATTTTTTCATTTACTTTTGTTACACGGAATTGTAAACCATCCTTTTGCCCATCTGCATACTTTTTGGCTATGTCTTTTAATTCATCACGAATCGCATGCTGTAGTTTTAACCAATGGGGTTTAAAACCAGCATCCTTCGCTATCTTTTGGAAATGCTGAAATATATCTCCAGAAAAATACTCATCTGGTAAGGGCTTTCCTTGCCCTTTTAAATTATCCATACCACCCGTTTTTTCATAATTCCTTAGAATATCGCCGATTAAATCATTACTTGGTTTATTGAAATTTTCTTTTTCCATTAGCTAAAACCCTCATTTCATCAAATGAATATGTGGTGCTTTTTCTACTAAAACCTGTAAAAATGCCTCTTGCCTTTTAGGTGATATAATCACACTTCCCAATAACGCTTTTTTATAATGAATTTCTAACGCATCCTTGGAAGAAAGAACTCTGTATCCAACAAGGATATTCGTCGTTGGATTTACTTTAATTATATCTTCATACGGAATTTTGCTACGAAAAGGACCGCCACGTACAAATAAATGATTTTCTGTAAAAGTATATTCAATATCAATAGAAATCCAAACAATAAAACCAGCGCATAATAAAAATAGGACGGTAGTTATAATAACGGCGAGCATATCTCTTTCTTCCGAAAAAAATAATTCATATATTGCCGGCACAAGTGTAACTAATGCCACAATCACAATTGCCACCATGATCATTCTCAAAAAAGCTGTATCCCTTTTTGATTTAAACGACAGGTTATTATCCATTTATACAGACTCCGTAGCCGCTTCTTTAATTTCTACTCGGTGTGCATAAATATTTTTTAGTATTGCTTTGATGACCGCATACGTAGGAACCCCTAAAATAATTCCCCAAAGTCCAGCAATATTACCAGCCGCTAAAATAATCGTAATAACGGTCAAAGGATGAATATCTAATGATTTCCCCATTACATTTGGTGTAATAAGATTACTTTCAATTTGTTGTGAAACAAGCATGATAATTGCTACATATATCGCAAGCTTCGGCTTTTGTATTAATGCAATAATAATTGCTGGCACAAGCGCAATATAGGGTCCTAAAAATGGAATCACATTCATCATCATTCCGAATACACCAAGCAATAAAGCATATTCAAGTTTAATTGCGGAATACCCAATGAATAACATGACCCCAACTAAAAAGCTGACAAAAAGTTGTCCTTGAATATAAGAACGTAATACATCGTCAATATCAGCTAATGTTTTGCGCATCCAAGTTTTCTTATCTCCTCTAAAAAAATTCGCTATAAAAGGAGCAAACTTTTCATGGTCCTTCAACATATACACAAGGAAAAACGGCACAAGAACAAATAGGAAAACACCTTGGAACACATTTTGGATAAACTTGATCAATAACGAACCAGCACCAACCGCAATAGTATCAACTCTATCTGATACTTCTGTTATTGTTTTTTGCAGAAACTCAGGAAATCTTTCTTGGTTTGCAAATACATATTGCGAAAACTCTTGCACCTCTGAAACAATTACTGGCGTATTTTTCACAAGCGCGTTTACTTGTTTCGTTAGAGGTGGACCCACTAATGCATAAAAACCCCATCCAACTAATCCAATCACTAAAAAAATAGACAGTATACTAGCCCATCTTGGAAACTTTAAAGACTCCAACCATTTTAAAAGCGGTCTTGTTAAATAAAACAAAACGCCCCCTATCAATAATGGCATAAAAATTGTTTGTCCAATAATGACTAGTGGAGAAAAAATACTTTGTACTTTCATAAATAGAAAAATGATTAATAATGTTAGCAGTATTGCCACACCTATTTGAAACCATCGTTTATTTGTCACCGACGCTCACATCCTTACTTTTTACTCATTATTCAATATACGAATCCCAGTCACCAAGGTTTCACATTATTATGTATCTTACCATTTTTTACTGTAAACTAATAATAGAATCGCGCATTGGAAAGGATAATGGGAATGGAATATTATAAGGAACTTCGAAAATTTGTTGGCCATAGTCCATTAATACTTCCAGGATCGGTCGTACTCATTTTAAATGACAATGAGGAAGTACTATTGCAAGAAAGAGAACTTGGCGTATACGGATTGCCGGGAGGACTAATGGAGCTTGGTGAAAGCTTAGAAGATACTGCTCGCCGTGAAGTTTTAGAGGAGACGGGATTACATATTGGAAAACTAACATTATGTCACGTGTATTCAGGGCCAGAATATTATATGGAAAATCCTAATGGTGATATGTTTTATTCGGTAACGGCAGTTTATAAAACGAAAGAATATGAAGGGAATCTTTCTCCCGATGGGATTGAATCGCGCAGTCTTCAATTTTTTCAAAGGAATAATTTGCCAGATGGTATATTGTCATCCTATCGAACATTTATTGAAAACGAGCTTGGGGTTTAAATAGCCCCAAGCTCGTTTATGTGGTGTTCGCTTCTATTTATGTGCAATATGCACTTTTAGCTGCTTGCCTTTAACCGTTGTATTCCGCATCGTTTTTAAGACAAGTGGACCTTTGCCATTTAGTATTTCTACATATGTGACATTGTCTTGAATAGTGATAATCCCGATATCATCTGCTGACACGCCATTAATTTTGGCGATTGTTCCAACGAAGTCTACGGCACGAAGCTTTTTCTTCTTTCCACCATTGAAATATAATTTAGTGATATTAGCATTTAATTGTTCATTTTTTGATTTTTTCAATTCTGGCTGTTCTTGCATTTTCACATCAAATGCAGCACGATTTTTTGCTACTGCTTCAGCAGTCACTGCGGGACCTTCCGGAATTTCAAAGCCGATAAATTCTTCAATCTCTTTTACAAATTTATCTTCATGTGGTGTAGCTAGCATAATCGATTTTCCACTTCGGCCAGCTCGGCCTGTTCTACCGGTACGATGTACATAGCTTTCTTGCTCCAGCGGGACATCATAGTGAACAACATGTGTAATATTTTCGATATCTATTCCACGTGCTGCTACATCAGTTGCGATTAAATAACGGAAATCCCCTGTTCGGAAGTCATCCATTACTTCAAAACGATCTTCTTGCATCATGCCACCATGAATTTTATCGGCAGTGTATCCTTTTTCATCTAATATATCTACAAGTTGTTCCACTCGTTCCTTTGTACGGCAAAAGATGATGCAACTGTCGGGATTTTCAATAATTGTTAGTTTTTCTAGAAATGAAAGTTTGAGTTCCTCCTGCACTACATACTTCACGTGCTCAATATCCGGAGCATTTTCTTCGGCAACATCGATTTCAATTGAAACGGGTTGATTCATATATTTACTACTTAACTTTTTGATTTCACCAGATAAAGTGGCTGAAAATAACATCGTTGTGCGTTTTGTAGGTAGTAATTTAATGATTGATGTAACTTGCTCTAAAAATCCCATGTTCAACATTTCATCTGCTTCATCAATGACTAGATATTCGATTTTCGATACATCTAGCGTCCCTTTTTCAATATGGTCAAGAACTCTTCCTGGTGTACCCACAACGATATGGGTTTTTTGCTTTAACGCTAGTTTTTGTTTAGCAAATGGAGATTTGCCGTATAAGGCAAGTCCTTTAATACGCTTATAACGCCCAATGTTAGTAATATCTTCTTGTACTTGAACAGCTAGCTCCCTTGTTGGTGTCAGCACTAATGCTTGTGGTTTGTTTTCTTCCCACTCGACTAGTTCACATAGCGGTGTTGCAAACGCTGCTGTTTTTCCACTACCCGTTTTTGATTTCACTAAAATATCTTGTTTCTTTAGTGCAACAGGAATAACTTTCTGTTGTACTTCTGTCGGCTCTGTATAACCTAATTGTTCGATTGCCCGTAAAATCTTTTCGTCTAATTTTAGTTCGTTAAAACGCACTATGCATAATCTCCTCTTAGTTTCCAATTTTAATAACGATTACGTCTGCATCCTCTACTGCTTTTAATGCATGTCTTTCCAGAGGGTTCATATGAAGGATATGCCCCGTCGTTACTAGTTGTTCCACGCCTTTTACTGTAAATAATACTTTCCCTTTTCTTACAACTATTAAAACATCTTCTTTTGCATCATGCTCTTTTATTTCTTCTCCTTTTCGCAACTGAATATTCAACACTTGATGGTTTTCAAATTGAACCACTTTCGACATATGCTTCTCTTTTTCTTCCAATAAGTATGGCGTTTCGATAATATTCATGCGTACTCCTCCCAAAACCAATCTCTTAACATTATCATATCCAATAATCTCTGCAAATCCAAAATTGCAACGCTCTACTGTACTAGATTCTTTTATACTTGATATTTCACTCATTTACTGTGAACCCAGAAAAATCGCACAAATCATTTCTACAACCTGCACGACTTTTTTCTATCAACAAATTTTTAATTTAAAACGGAAATATTTGTATTTAGCTCTAATAATCTCTATCACGCATTTTAATAGTTTATTTATGTTATAATAGAAGTATCGCAATTTGCGTAAAAAAACTAGAATAGAGGCAGATACATGAGTTTCCAACGACAACCAAAAGAAGTTTCGGACTTCGTAGCAGCACGGAAAATTGATGAGAAGATCTCTTTTTCTCGTAACGACCACGAAGTACAAGGTACTATTTTCAAGATTCTAGAACACTCAGTTATTGTCGAAATATCTACAGAAGATGCGAAGAAGATCAATGTTCCTTCTAACTTAACTGTCGTATCCCATAAAAACTATACAGTGGTATAACGGTTAATTTCTTCAAGGAAAGCTTTTCCGTATTTATCTCTTTTATTTGCACCAACACCGTGCACCTCTAAAAATTGTTCTTCGGTTTGCGGACGCTTTACACACATATCTTGTAGTGTTTTGTCAGAAAAAATAACAAATGGTGGTACACCTGCTTCGTCCGCAAGTTTTTTCCGAAGTGCTCTTAATCCTTCAAATAACGGATCACTTTTCGCAATTTGTTTAGTTACTGCGACTCCTTTACGCATAACTTGTCTTTTCCCCAGCAATACATCTTTTCCTTTATCTGAAACGTATATCGTCGGTAAGCTCCCGTGATCTACTAATAGGATTCCTTCTGAAATCATGAATTCCATTAATCCCGATACTTCTTTTAATGACTGATTCTTTAATATTCCATAAGTAGACAACTTCGTAAAACCGAAGTCGATCACTTTTTTATTTTGTGAACCGGTCAAAACTTGCGCTGTAATCGTCTTTCCGAATTTCTGTCCCATTCGAACAACACAAGATAACACCATCTGCACTTCTTTTGTGACGTCTTGTACTTCCCTTTCATCTGTGCAATTCGCACATCTACCACATTCTTTTGCATCTGGTTCCCCGAAATAGGTTACGATAAACTGCTGTAAACAATTTTCTGTGTGACAGTAGTCGACCATTCCTTGTAACTTCTCTAGCTCCCCTGGAATACGTTCACGGTCCAAAGCCTGATCGATCAAAAAGCGTTGGGTTTGTACGTCTTGGGATGCATACAACACTACACATTCACTTGGTAGGCCGTCTCGTCCAGCTCTTCCTGCCTCTTGATAATAGCTTTCCATATTTTTAGGAAGCTGATAATGAATCACGTATCTTACATTCGATTTATCGATACCCATTCCGAACGCATTTGTCGCTACCATTACTTGCGCTTCATCCGTTAGAAAACGTTCCTGTTCTTTATTGCGAAATGCTTCTGGAAGTCCTGCGTGGTATTTTGCAGTGCGTACTCCCGTCTTATTTAATAAATCATATAGCTGATCCACCGTTTTCCGAGTCGCTGCATATATAATCCCTACTTCATGTGCATTCTTTTTAATAAAATCTTTTAGAAACTTGTTTTTGTCTTGTCCAAGAACAACAGAAAAAGTTAGATTAGTTCGCGCAAATCCTGTGATTACGGTGCTATCTTCTTCAATTTGAAGCAATCTGCATATATCGGCACGAACTTCTGGAGTAGCTGTAGCCGTTAAAGCTAAAACGACTGGTGCTTCTTCAAATATGTCCTTCAGTCTATGAATTGCACGGTAGCTTGGTCTAAAATCATGTCCCCATTGAGAAATACAATGCGCTTCATCGACTGCGATTAATGGTACTTTGACACGCTTTAGTTGATTTAAAAAGCTTTGAGATTCTAGTCGTTCAGGCGCAATATAAAGTAAACGATACTGCCCGTTTTGCACTTCTTCCATTGTTTCTCTTACTTCTTCTGCGGTTAATGTACTATTGATAAACGTGGCTGAGATGCCTGCTTGCACTAAAGTATCTACTTGATCTTTCATAAGGGAAATGAGTGGGGAAATAACAATCGTAGTTCCTTCTAACATTAAAGAGGGGATTTGATAACAAAGCGACTTTCCTCCTCCTGTAGGCATTACACAAAGACTTGAATGGCTGTTTAGCACATTTTTAATAATCGTTTCTTGTCCTTCTCGAAAGGAATCGTATCCAAAATAGGTTTGTAATAACCGGCGTGCATTCTCGAGCATTCTTATACCTCCTGTCTATTTAAGAAAAAAGGAAAACAGATCACTTTCTGCTTCCCTTTTTGTTTGTATGTTGTTGATTTGGTTTCGGGTCAACTTTTTGAACATCGGATCCTAGTAATACGTAACCAAGTCCTCCTGATAAGATACATGCACCTATTGTAATAAGAATTTTATGGAGAATTGGTACGTCCGTATGATCCTTCAGAATCCATGTAGCGAGTACTGCTACCACGATCATTATCGGAATAACTACTTTCGACTTTTTCACAACGAACTTCCTTCCTCGTACATATGTATAGTATATTGTACCATAAACACCTCGAATAAGAGCGGATGAAAGTATATCCAACAAGGCTTCTTTACAATAGGCTTTGTGAAAGAATAATGTTGTTATTTGATTTTCCGAATGTCTGATGCTGTCTAAGAATTCGAAGGAGTACAAATAATGGTCTAGATATTTAGTAGCTTCACCATTAAAACTTTTAGTCCACCCATTATAGAAAAAACGTTTCCGTTAAAAAGCAGGTTAATTCAATAATCGGAAGGAAAAAGGTATATAGAGAGGGAACTATTTGATATACCGGATTAAATAAAGGAGAGAGGTCTATGAGTAAATCATTTATTGAACAAGTACATTATATTAGAATTCCTGTAAAAGATTTAGAACTCTCTGCACAATGGTATAGAGATGTATTAGGACTGCAGTTATTAAACAATACTGAGAAACTTGCAATTTTAAAAGTAAATGAAGGACCTTTCTTACTGATCTTAGTTCCTACCGAAGATGAAACATTTGCACATTTTACGATTGATAATGAACAAGAATTCAGCATTGGCTTTACAAGTTCAGAATTATCTAAATTTCATCAACACTTAATTGATAATCAAGTTAAGGTCGAAGATATAAAAGAAGATAATGGTCATGCCTTTTTTCACTTTTATGACCCAAATGGTAATAAGCTTCAAGTTCACTGGTAAGATTATAATAAATAGATTATCTTATTTTATTAACGGATGCTTTAACGGAATAAGAACGAGAACGTATCTTTTTAGTAATACTTTCTTATTCCTTAACAAATAGCCGCATTTTCCAATCAGAAAATGCGGCTATTGTTTCACTTTGTTATTTTCCTGTATAACTAATTTTTCCTGTTTCAAGTAATTCTTTCAGTCCCATAAACATTAAGTTCCAACCATGTTCTGACCCATCATGATATTCTCCTAGTGCTTTCTCAATATCGGATTCGGTCCAATTTTCTTCATGAGCAACATGGATCTTTTGTGAAAATGTCATTTCGCACCCTTGCGGAAGTTCTTTTAATAATACGGTGATCGTATCCTCTAATTCACTGAATTGAGGCATTTTAAAAGTAAAAACTAATTTTTGAGGAGGATCTAATTCAAGATATTCCCCAATCGCCCGGTAATCTTGACCTTCTCGGTGATCCACAATTTCCCAGGTTCCACCTACTTGAGGATTGTTTTGTGCGACTTTGTTTGTCCCTTCCAAGGTAAAGAACCATTTTCTCATCATCTCTGGGTTCAACCATGCGTCAAAAACTCGCTCTGGCGCTACGTCGAATACTCTTTTCATTGTTAAAGTCGTTGTAGATAAATTGTTCATGTGATTGCTCCTTTTACGTTTAATGTTCTTTCCTTTTTGCTTTCATTAGCTCACTTTCAAGAAGATCAAAGCGTTTACTCCAAAATTTCTCGTAAAAGTGAAGCCATTCTGTTGCTTGAGACAATGATTCAGTTTTTAATCGGCATATGTGCGTTCTCCCATTCACAATCCGCTCGATTAAATTTGCCCTTTCCAAAACTTTTATATGTTTTGAAATGGCCGCCAAGGACATATCAAACGGTTCCGCCAGTTCAGAAACTGTTCTTTCTTCTTCTGCCATCATACGAATCATGTCTCTTCTCGTGTCATTTGATAGAGCATGAAAGACTTCATTTAAATTTTCCTCGTTTTGATTAACCATGTAGTTAAATATAACCGACTTCTGGCAAATATTCAACTAGATGGTTAAATATTTTGGGAGTAGATAAACCCGAGACATGGAGCATCTTACTTCAAGCTAGTTTATCCAATTTGACGCATTCCTTTTTTAAAATCCCCCGATATGTGATAATAAAAGAAAATGAACTTTGAGGATGACGATTATGCCAAAAGAAATAGATATTAAAATAAAAGATGCACTAGCGCAAGACTTACATAAAGGAGTTCCTATTTTATTGAAAGATGGCTTCGACGATACGGACTCCTTACCTGAAGGAACGGTTTTAAAACTGCGCAATCCTGGTGGCAAATTTGTCGGCAAAGGTTATGTCGGAAAGCAAAATAAAGGAATGGGCTGGCTTCTAACTAAAAATGAAAACGAACCAATCGACACAAATTTTTTCCAAAAGAAAATTGCAGCTGCTATTAAACATCGTGCGGATTATTTCAATAATAGCGAAACGACTGCTTTTCGTGTATTTAACGGAGAAGGCGATGGGATTGGCGGCTTAACGATTGATTATTTTGACGGTTTTTACTTAATCAGCTGGTATAGTGAAGGGATTTATTCGTTTAAAGAAATGATTTTAGCTGGTCTGGAAGCTTCCGTTACCTATAAAGGCATTTATGAGAAAAAACGCTTCGATACAAAAGGACAGTATTTGGAAGACGATGACTTTGTCAAAGGGGATCGTGGCGAGTTTCCGCTAATTGTGAAGGAAAGTGGCCAAAACTTTGCTATCTACTTGAATGATGGGGCTATGGTTGGCGTGTTTTTGGACCAGCGTGACGTTCGGAAAAAGATTCGCGACGCTTATTCTAAAGGAAAAACAGTGCTTAATACGTTTTCTTATACGGGTGCTTTTTCTGTTTTCGCAGCTGCAGGGGGTGCAACCAAAACAACAAGTGTCGATCTAGCAAAACGCAGCCTAAGCAAAACTACTGAGCAGTTTGAAGTAAACAGAATTGATGCAGAGAAACAGGACATTATCGTAATGGACGTATTTGATTACTTTAAATATGCCAAACGAAAAGAATTAGCTTTTGATGTAGTAATTCTCGATCCGCCAAGCTTTGCACGTTCTAAAAAGTACACGTTTAGCTCTTCTAAGGATTACACGAACTTATTGAAAGATGCTATTTCTATTACTGAAAAGAACGGCGTCATTGTAGCCTCTACAAACAACGCGACGTTTGGAATGAAAAAATTTAAAACCTTTGTAGAAAAGGCTTTTAAAGACAGTAATCGCAAATATACGATTGAGGAAGAATTTTCCCTTCCAAGTGATTTTAAAACTTCTCCGCTTTTTAAAGAGGGAAATTATTTGAAGGTATTATTTGTGAGAGCAAAATAACTAAAATAGTCATTTTTTATCCCGCATTAACGGACAGTAAGACTCCCACTTCAAGATTGAAGAAAAGCGAAAAGATAAGTGGGAGATCAACTGCTGGCATGCGCCCGATGAAATGATCCCAGACTAAGTACGCAACATCGTGTTGCTCCTGCGCAAAGCTCGTCGCAAAATAAAAGAGCGTTTGCAACGTCTGTGTGACCCACATCATGTGGGACACAACTAACAATCAGTGGGGGATGACGGGGACTAAAAGCGCGACGTCCTGTGCGTCGAAAAATCCCCACTGATTGAAGTTTCACTTTATAAAACCTCCTGATTGTATAGCTATTTGCTAAATAATCAGGAGGTTTTTTGCTGTTTCTCCTTCATTTACGCTTAATAGAGTAGTAGCTGGTAAACTTAATGTCTATTATACTGAAAATATAGAAAGGTTTTAGACAAGCAGTTAAAATTGGCTACTTGATTCTAGATTAGAATGAAATGGAATCGGGTTTAAAAGGAGCTTATGAATAATTGAAAGAGCATGTGGAATCTGTCGATTATAAAAAAATTTGTGACGAGTTATATGATGGAATTTATCTCGCTGATGAAAAAGGAAAGACTTTATATGTAAATAAGTCTTATAGCAGAATAACTGGATTATCACCAGACCTTGTTCTAGGTAAATATGTAAGTGATCTTATGAAGGAAGGTTTATATAAAAATGCAATCACACCTGACATCATTAAAACAAAAAAACCAATCAATGCGATGGCGGAAATTCGTACGGGTGTAAAAGTATTGCTATCTGGTTCCCCTATTTTAGATCAGGATGGAAATTTAAAAAAGGTCGTTGTTATTAACCGGGACATGTCAGATCTATTGGATATACAAAAGAAACTGATTGCATCACAAAATGAAGTTGAACATTTAAGGAACTTGCAAATAACGAATAAATTAATAGGAAAAAGCGATGAAATTCAACCGATTATTCAAATGGTTCATCAAGTAGCCAATCTAGATGTAACTGTTCTAATAATGGGAGAAACAGGAGTTGGCAAGGAAGTAATAGGAAATGAAATCTATATAAATAGTGATAGACATGACAAGCCTTTTATAAAAGTCAATTGTGCAGCAATCCCTGCCAACTTGCTTGAAGCAGAATTGTTTGGATACGAAGCGGGCTCTTTCACCGGAGCATCTAGCAAAGGGAAGATTGGTATGTTCGAACTGGCGGATAAGGGTACATTGCTTTTAGATGAAATTGGAGAGATGCCTCTTGAATTACAATCCAAACTGTTGAGAATTATCCAAGAAAAAGAGGTTACCCGTGTTGGTGGAACAAAACCGATTAAATTCGATGTTCGAATTCTCGCTGCAACTAATTGTGATTTATATGAACTTGTGAAAACAGGGAAATTCAGAGAAGATTTATATTACAGATTAAATGTATTTCCTATTCGTATCCCTCCTCTTCGAAATCGAATTTCAGATATTGGATTATTAGCGAAGCATTATTTAGACTTTTATAACACGAAGTATGGAAAACAAATAGTATTTGATCGCGAAGTATATGTGGTATTTAAAACTTATACATGGCCAGGAAACATAAGAGAGTTACAAAACGTCGTAGAGCGCTTAGTTATAACCTCAGAAAAACATAAAACCATCAATGCGGAATTATCCAGAAACATATTAAATTTGGAGCCAGAAAGTACTGATACACCCTCCGAGGAACTAAGTCTGAAAGAGATTGTCGAAAAAGTAGAAAAAAAGGTAATAGAAAAGGCACTAAAAGATTATGGCAGTACTAGAAAAGCAGCAGTAGCTTTAAAAATCAGCCAATCATCCGTCGTAAAAAAGGCAAAAAAATTAGGTATACATATAAGTGATTAAAAAAGGAATCAAAACTGATTCCTTTTTTAATCGCCCATACTTCTCGATACTTGGCACATAGTTATAATTTAAATTTAAAAACGATGAATTATTTCATCACTCTATTTCAGACGGTAAAAGAAAGCCTTTCACATTGCACTTTTTATAGTTGGCACGCAAATTGCATTATATAAAGCGAATAACCAATTATATAGATTGCGAGGGGTAAAGGGATGGAAAAATTAATCATTACAGTAGCACCAACAGGATCACAAACTACGAAGGAACATACACCATATGTGCCATTATCGCCAAAGGAAATTGCAGATTCAGTTTATGAATCATGGAAAGAAGGCGCGGCTATTGCTCATATTCATGTTAGAGATCATAACGGAGATAATACACTTGATTTAGACACGTATAGAGAAGTAATTGATCGAGTGCAGGATAAATGTGATATTATTTTAAACCTCACAACCGCTGGAGGATTAGTGAATAATGAAGAAGCAAGATTAAGAGTTTGTGAGCTAAACCCAGAAATGGCTACATTCGATGCGGGTACTATGAACTTTGGTCAAGAAGTTTTTCATAATACTCCTTCCTTTTTAGAAGAATTGGCAACGGTTACAAAGGAACGTCAAATAAAACCGGAAATTGAAATTTTCGATATTGGCATGATAGATAATGCTTTACGTATTGCTAAAAAAGGTTTATTGGAAGAACCTTTCCATTTTCAATTTGTATTAGGTGTTCATGGAGGAATGTCAGCAACTCCTAAAAACCTAATGTTTTTAATTGATAGCCTTCCTAAAGACTCCACATGGTCAGCGATAGGGGCTAGCAAGGAACAACTAACCATCAATACGATGAGTATACTTTTAGGCGGACATGTTCGAGTTGGGATGGAAGATAGTGTGTACTACCGAAAAGGAGAGTTAGCTACTACGAATGCTCAATTTGTAAAAAGAATAGTGGAATTGGCAGGCATTCTAGGTAGAGAGGTTGCCACACCAGATGAAGCAAGAAAAATTTTACGACTATCCAAGAACTTAATTAAGGGGTGACTTTGATGAAAATAGGCGTATTAGGAGTAGGTTCACTTGGAACAATTATCGGTGCACTGATTACGAAAGGAGGATATGAAGTTGATTTAATAGATATCAATCAACAAAATGTAGATGAATTAAATCAAAGCGGAGCAAAAATAACAGGCTTTTTTAGAAGAGATTATTCCTGTAAAAGCGATACACCCAAACCACTTAACTGAAAAATATGATTTGATATTCTTACTGACAAAGCAAGTTTACACAAAAGACTCATTGGAGAATATTCTTCCTTTTTTACATGAAGATAGTGTGGTGTGTACGTTACAAAACGGTATACCTGAAGAAAATGTTGCGGCTATTGTCGGGAAGGAAAGAACGATTGGTGGTGTAGTCGGCTTTGGTGCCACATGGATTGGACCTGGGGTATCGGAGCTTACAACAGAACTAGAAGTAGTGCAAAAATATGCTTTTGATATCGGCGAACTAACCGGAGAGATCACCGAAAGATTAAAAACGATCAAAGACATATTAGAAACGGTTGGTTATTGCGAAATCGTTACTAATATAAATGGAATGAAATGGTCGAAGCTGTTAATGAATGCTACCTTTAGTGGAATGTCTGCAGCATTGGGATGCACATTCGGGGAGGTATTGTATAACCAAGACGCTATGAAAAGCTTAGCAAATATCGCCGATGAAACAATCAAGGTTGCTCGTGCAAATAATGTTCAGCTAGTAGAAATGCAAGGGAAAGACTTTGAGTTTTTAGAGTTGGAAAAGCAGGAAGACATCCCTGAAAAAATGGCATTTTATGAAGAAGTGTGGGGGCCTCATGCAAACCTTAAAGCTAGTATGCTACAAGATTTAGAGAAAGGCCTTAAAACAGAAATCGATTTTATCAATGGGCATGTGTCGAAAAAAGGAAGAGAGAAAAATATCGCTACCCCTTATAACGATTTAGTCTGTGCCCTTGTTAAAAGATCAGAAGATACAAAAGAGCTGCCTGTT
Source organism: Psychrobacillus sp. NPDC093180 (assembly GCF_044754065.1). Lineage (NCBI taxonomy): Bacteria > Bacillati > Bacillota > Bacilli > Caryophanales > Bacillaceae > Psychrobacillus > Psychrobacillus sp. NPDC093180. Next base: position 164,151 of record NZ_JBIVOJ010000009.1, read on the forward strand.
TTTGCTGAAAATATAAAAGAATTTAACTTAGTGAGCGATGAGCAAAAAGCATTCAATTGAAAGAAATAAAATGTAGGAATGAGCGGGAATAAACCCGCTCTTTCCAGATAGCTATATGAAAAGGACGGTGCGCCCATGTTTATCGAAGTTTTTGCTATTCTCATCTCATTAGGATTACTTATGTTTTTAGCTTACCGTGGTTTTCCTGTTATAGTTATTGCTCCCCTTGTGACATTACTAGCAGTTGCTCTATCGGGAGCAGCTTTATTGCCTAGTTATACCGAAGTTTACATGCCTAATTTATCAAACTATATTAAAACATGGTTCCCTATATTTATTTTAGGAGCGGTATTCGGAAAGCTGATGGAGTTAAACGGTGCTACAACTGCAATTGCAAAACAAATTATGAACATCTTTGGGATTAAAAGAGCACTTCTGGCAACCATACTCGCATGTTCTATTTTGACATATGGCGGAGTTTCCCTGTTCGTTGTAGTGTTTGCAGTATATCCATTTGCAGCAGCAGTTTTTCGCGAGGCAGGTATACCGAAGAGATTTATCCCTGCAGTAATAGTTTTGGGTGGTTGTACATATACAATGGATGCTTTTCCAGGTACACCTCAAATCCAAAATATCATTCCGACAAACTATTTTGGTACGGATGCTTATGCTGCGCCTATAACAGGACTTGTAGCAGGATCAGTCATTTTCTTGTTAGGCTATCTTTGGTTATCAAGAAGAGTAAATAAAGCAAATCTAGCTGGAGAAGGTTATGGAGAAGGTCATACAAACGAGCCAGTTATCAATCCAGATGAGAAAGTTATAAATTTTTGGCTAGCAATTATTCCTTTAGCAGTCGTTGTGATTCTTAACTTTGTATTTACAAAAACAAGTTTAGCAGTTAGTCACTGGTATGCCCCTGAATTATTGCAAGAAACTTTTAATATTCAGAACTTAAGCAGTTTGAGTTCTACATGGGTACTTATTGTTGCACTTGTAGTAGGGATTATTGCTGCGTTACTCATCAATATTAAATCATTTACCGCTTCAAAGCTTTCCTCCGGGCTCACTATAGCAGCAAGCGGATCATTATTGGCTGTATTTAATGTAGCCTCCGAAGTAGGTTTTGGAAATGTGGTCAAAACATTACCTGGTTTTGAAGTAGTTAGGAATGCAATTACTGGAGTTTCTTCTCATCCTTTGATATCTGAGTCTATTGCTGTCAACGTGCTAGCTGGTGTTGTTGGTTCCTCATCGGGCGGGATGTCAATTGCTCTTGAGGTAATGGGTCAACACTATTTGGACTTAGCCAATTCGATGGGGATTGATCCGGAATATCTTCATAGAATCGCTTCCATGTCAGCTGGTGGCTTAGATTCCCTGCCACACAGTGGTGCAACGATCACTATTCTCGTAATTTGTGGTCTTACTCATCGCCAAGCCTATGGGGATATTTTCGCAATTACGATTATGAAAGCACTTGTTGCGTTTAGTACCGCTGTGATACTTTCCTTATTCGTTTAATACTAATAGCCAACAAAAGGGTGTCCCAATAGACAGATTGGGACACCCTTTTCTTTGAAAAAAACAATAAATAAATCATTTTTGACCCCTTTTAGCTATTCGTTCGTATTAAGTAGTAAGGAGGTGCCCTTGTTGAATGATTATGAAATAGCAAATGTATATAAGCAATTTAGTCCATCCATATTTAGGTATATGATCTATTTAGTGCAGCATAAACAAGTAGCAGAAGATTTGACACAGGAAGTTTTTATACGTTTTGTCAGGACAGGAGATGTACATAGAACACCTATTGAAATTCAAGCTTGACTTCGTAAAACAGCTAGAAATATTGCGTTTGACTTTTTGCGAAGAAAGCGTCTATTTGAATTTATTTCTTTTATACCAATTCATGAAAAAGTAGTTGAGCACCCATTTTTCGAATTGGAGGAAGTTCGCGGATTATATATTGCTTTAGGAAAATTAAAACCTTCCTACCGAGAAGTCATTATATGGAGAAAAATTGAGGAACTATCTATAAAAGAGACAGCGGAAATACTTAGTTGGAATGAAGAAAAAGTCAAAAACACGCTAAGACGAGCAAATGCGAGAGCTAAAACAAACAGATACAGAACAAAACACATCTATCCAAGCCATTACTGACGCAACAACAAAGCCAATCAGAAATTGGGTGGTTTCTTTTATCGGGACTGTCTCAATCATAGCTATTTGTTTGTTAACCTTTTACTTAGTGACTATGGAATCTAATCCACCAGTTACTTCATCTAGCGAAAACCAATCAATTAATAAGGTATATTATTTTACAAATGGGAATAGGGATGAGCATACATTTTTTGAAAAATGGTCCCCTTTTTATTTACATGTTGGGGTTATGAATGATTCGAAGATGCTTGAACAGTTCCAGTCTTTTCTACAAGACATGATCCCCCGTTCTAAAGACGATTATTATAATAGTTGGTATGGCAACGATTTTTCAGCGATGGATATTCTCATAATGTACAATGATGGATCAGAACGTCGATTAAAAGAACTAAGTAGTTCGTTTTTTCTTGATATGAAAACAGATGAACTATTCTACATTCCTTCTGATAATTGGCTTGATTTTTCAAGAGAATTCTTTAAAAATCCCAATGCTGATTGGGGAAAAATCATTGGAATACTTCTCTTGTTTTTCGCTCCATTTTCGATGACATTGTGGTTTAAACGGAAATTTCCTATTATTAAATATCGTGAATGGTCGTTGAACTGGACACATCATTTATTAAACTACTTAGCAATTGTTACGATTCTAGTGGGATTCTCCTATTGGGAAAACAATTATGGAACCTTCCACATTGTTGTTTATGCTACTATATGGCTTATATATGGTGCCTGCCAAGTAGTATATCGATTAAAAAAGGATGAGCACATGCGCTCCATTCAATTGACCATTATTAATCATCTAATTGGAACAGTTGCTTTAGTTTTATGTGTATTTGGTTTTTAAATTTATATTGCAAACCACAAAAATCCCAAGATGCATTATATCTTGGGATTTTATCTATTAAGCAGCATTCAAAATAAATCGGATAATGGGCACTACAACGCCCGTTAAAAGTTGCCTGACATCCCGGACAGCTATCCGTCTGCATATATTGATGAATCGTTAACTCCGTCTGACAGCTCCCACATAGAATAGCCAGTTCGTCAAACCGCTCCTTTGGCCAACGTTCGATTTTGTGATCGGCATCTTCCTCGTGACATTTATAGCAAGGATAATAGCGGTTACAACACTTAAACTTTATGGCAATAATATCTTTTTCGGTATGATAATGCGTACAACGCGTTTCATCGTCCACGATAGCACCATATACTTTCATTTACATTCCTCCTATCTTGATGACCAATACTGTAATTACAAATAAAACAGCGACCATTCCTACTACGTAATCTATTTGCTTAAATTGCAAAACCTTATACGCAGTTCTTCCCTTTCCCTTACCATAAGCACGTGCATCAATCGCGTAAGTTAACTGCTCCGCACGCTGTACAGTGGTGAACAGCAAAGGAACTAGAATTGGAATATAAGCAAGCATTCGCTTTACAAACGGTAAATTACTAATATCATGACCTCTTGCTTTTTGTGCGAGGATAATCCGTTCTAGTTCCTGTAAAATTGTCGGTATAAAACGAATTGCAATTACAATCATTAAAGAAAACTGTTCGACCGGCACATGAATTTTGGAGAGCGGTGCCAATAGCTTTTCAAGGCCACTTGCTAACTCTAATGGTTTTGTCGTTAACGTTAAAATAGAAGCTAATAGCACGAGTAAAGTAATTCGCCAGACGAAACGCACTCCATTTTGTATTCCTTCCATAGTCACTTCAATAAATGACCAAGACCAAATGACAGTACCTTTTGTGAGCAGGATATTGTAGAAAAAAGTAAAAAACAAGATAAATAAAATTGGCTTTAACCCTCTTATAAAAATAGGTAACGGGATTTTCGATAGCATCAAAATACCAAAGACAAATAAAGTGGCAATTACATAACTCATAGCAGTTTCAAGCATCAGAAAGCTTAGCATGATGATAAAGATACTTACAATCTTCGCCCTCGGATCAAGTCGGTGAAATACGGAATTGGTCTCCATATACTGGCCTATCAAGAAGCTATAAGACATTTAGAAGCCTCCTTGCCCTCCAAATCGGGAGAATCTTATCGAAAATTTCCTGCTCCCTACAACTGGAGATGTTAATCTTCTCTCCAGATAACTCCTCTACTATTCTTAAAAATTGGATGGATTCTGGTAGTGGCATTCCTATTTTCTCTAGTAAATGAGGTTGTTCCAAAAATAATGTACGGGTATCCAACTGTTTTACTAGACAGCCCTCATGAAATACGATTACTTCATCCGAGTATTCTGCAACGTCTTCCATTTGATGCGTTACGAAAATAATCGTCCGGCTTTCTTGCTGTTGCCATTTTTTCAGTAACTTTAATAATGTAGCTTTACTAACTGGATCGAGACCAGCTGTCGGTTCATCCACGATAAGAAGTTGTGGATTCATCATTAACACAGAGGCAATTGCTACACGGCGTTTTTGGCCACCGCTTAATTGAAAAGGAGCTAATGGTAAAATATCTTCTGCCAGACCGAGTAGTGGCAAAACGTTTGAGATGCTCTTTGAAATTTGCTGATGAGACCAGCCTTGTTGCTTTGGTGCAAAAACAAGCTCTTTGAATACGGTCGTTTCAAATAATTGGTGCTCTGGATATTGAAAAACAAAACCGATTTCTGGGATAACCATTAGTTGCCCTTTAGCATCTCTTTTAACAGGCCGTTGATCGATTAAATAATCTCCATCAATATTAGCAATCAACCCTTTTAACACTTGAACAAACGTCGACTTTCCTGCACCTGTTTGGCCAATAACCGAAATCCACTTACCTTCTTCGATTGTACAACTGATATTTCTTAATGCTGTTCGATTGGAATATTTCACACTCACATTGTTTAATTGATAGACCATTGTGAACGAATCCCTTCTTTCCAATCGACGGCTATTGACCCTTCTAGCTGGAGTGTTTGATGTAAACGAACTTCAAAAGGTAGCTGTAATTGATAGTCTGTAACAGCTACTGTTTCAAAAAATCTCAATGGGTCCCCGTCAAATTGAAGACGTCCTTCATGTATGAGTAAAATACGCTCTGCTCGTAGCACTTCCTCCATATGATGCGTGATATGTACAATCGTCATGCCTTGATGATGTAAATCCTGCATAATAGCTAGCACTTGTTTTCTTCCTTCTGGATCAAGCATAGAAGTCGCTTCATCAAAAATAAGCATTTGTGGTCGCATTGCTAATATAGCTGCAATCGCCACACGCTGCTTTTGACCACCTGATAGTTGGTGCGGCATTGCTTCTAAATAATCCTCCATATGTACAGCCCGCAATGAAGCTTCCATTCTCCCTTGCATTTCTTCCCTTGGAACACGAATATTTTGCAGACCAAAAAGCACTTCATCCATGACAGTCGTTGTGATAAATTGGTCGTCAGGATTTTGAAAGACGAAACCTATTTGTTGATGAATTTTCATGAGATCATCAGGATTTGCCGTATCTAATTGGTGAAACTTTACGGTTCCTTTCTTAGGTAAAAGCAATCCGTCGATTAGCTTTGCAACTGTAGATTTCCCACTACCATTTGCACCGACAATCGACACAAACTCCCCCGCTCGAATCGTAAAACTCACATCATCGATAACAGGCTGACCTTTTTTATAATAAAAATGAACGTGATCTAAAGTAAGCATCTATTCACTTCCTTTTCGACTTTGCCATGTAGTGAAAAATGCATCTATATTATTTTCGGAAAATGTAGGAATAGGCTTTTGCCACCGGGTCACTTTTGAACTGTTAACGCCAAATATTTCACCAGTTAATTCTGGATCTTGCTGTGCAAGTAGCCCCCCTACAAAACGGGCAACGTCCTCTGCCTCTCCTACTTTCCAATAATCCGGAAACGGCTCATTTTTACTGGCATATTTGTTTTTTATATGTTCAATCACAGGTCTCGTCATATCTGTTAAAGCAGCTGGGGATATAGCATTTACTCGAATGTTATCGCGCCTAAGTTCAGCTGCAAGTGTCCATGTCATACCGAGTATCCCTGCCTTTGCCACACTATAATTCACTTGACCAATCGAGCCTCCTAACCCGGCTGTAGAGGTCATTAAAATTATGTCACCACCACTTTCTTGCATATAGGGAAGTACTCGTCGAATGCTATAAAAAGCACCGTTTAAATGCACACCTAATACAGCTAGCCACTCTTCATCTGTCATCTTTATACATTTTTGATCATGCAAGTTACCTGCATTATGTATGAGCACATCTATGCGACCTAATTGAACTATAACTGCATCAACCATTTTAGTAACTGCAATTGGATCGGCAATATGAGCAACAAATCCCATCGCAACTCCGCCAGTTCGCTTGATATCTTGCACAACTTCGTCTACTAACTCCTGTTTTGTGCCATTCACAACAACCTGATAATCTAATTGTCCAAGATGCAAGGCAAGGCTCCGCCCAATACCTCTTGTGGAACCCGTAATGATCGCTACTTTTTTCATCGTTGCAACTCCTTTACTAAAAAAGATCCAGCTGCAATCTTATCGCCAGTTTCCGTAGTAACTGTCAATTCAACACCATTCTCCACACGCTCAAAATTAAAAATGGCTACCGTCCCCACAAAAAGTGGCTTCTGAAACTTCATCTTATACGTTGTGATCCATAGTGTAGGATGCTCCGATAAATACAATGACTGTGCTAGACCCATGATATACATGCCATGCGCAATTGGACGCTTGAATCCAGCTTTTCTTGCGGCATTTACGTCTAAGTGAATGGTTGACGTATCTTTCGAAGCAATTGCATACTGTGCAATTACTTCAACTGTTATATGCTTTTTCACACGGGTCACCTACTTGTATTAGTATTGTTTCTGCTGTGGCTATTAGTTCGCCGTTGCATTTACAAACGAGCGTATGGGTTAAAAAAGTAAGCATTCCTTGTTTCCCTACCTTTTCTTCTACATTCGTTAACGCTAATTCACAATCCAGCAACATGCCTGCTGTAATTGGTGCCATATATGAAAAACGCTGTGTACCATGGATCAGGGTTCTAGCCTCTTTAAGCCATGGAATATCGAATTCTTGCCAAAATATAATTGGCATGGTGGAAGGGGCAATTAAGATACCATTCATCTTCTGTAAAGGGGCTTCTATACTTTGTGCGTACTGCGAAATCCACTCCGACGTCACATAAAGCTGTTGTTGGACCTTATTCATTCGACTGCCTCTACAAGCGTTGCAAGCCCTATTCCGCCACCAATCCCCAGTGTGGCAAGCCCCTTTTTATAAGGTTTGTAAAGCATTTCAGCACATAGTCTTGTCATTAAGATTGCACCTGATGCACCGTAAGGATGACCAATCGCCAATGCACCGCCCCCTCGGTTTACCTTTCCCAGTGGAATATGAAGTTCCTTTAAAGAGGCTAATACTTGAGAGGCAAAAGCTTCATTAAACTCCACTATATCTATATCATCTACCGTTAGTTGCTGACGCTTTAACACTTTTTGCACAGCTGGTATAGGACCAATTCCTAAATAATTTGGATCTACCCCTGCCGCTTGCGCATCTACTACTCGTAAAATCGGCTTAAGGTTCAGCTCGTCACATTTTTCATGGGACATAATCAATATAAGAGCAGCCCCGTCATTAATCGGACATGCATTTCCAGCAGTGACCGTGCCATCTTCCTGAAATACAGGTGACAATTTCTGTAGCTTTTCCATGCTTGTGTTATCTCTTGGGCATTCATCTTTGGTTATCCATTCTCCATTAACATAAAGAGGCATAATCTCCTGCTCAAATCGTCCAGTTTGTTGAGAATGAATGGCTTTCCGATGACTTTCCAAAGCAAATTGATCTTGAGCTTCTCTTGTAATTGTGTATTTTTTTGCTACGTTCTCCGCTGCGATTCCCATATCTGGATCACCGTAGCTACTCGGTGTGAAACGAGCACGTGTATATAACTCTGGTAAACCCATTAAGCTTTGAGGCTTAGCCATTTTCCAAGGTGCACGACTCGTACTTTCCACACCACCCGCTAAGTAGACACCACCTGCACCGCTTTGTATTAATCTAGCAGCTATATTGATTGCTTCTAAACCAGAGCCACATTGCCGGTCTACGGTCAAGCCAGGAACAGTAACAGGAAGCCCTGCTTCAAGCGCAGAAACTCTGGCAATATTCCCTCCTGGTCCCACGGCATTGCCAATGATGACATCATCAATGATATCCTTCGGTAAATTCGCTTCCGCAACAATACGCTTGATAAGAGGTGCTAATAATTTCTCCGGCTCTAGCGCACTTAACATGCCCCCCATTTTCCCTATTGGCGTGCGTTTTGCTAGGACAATCACTGCTTCTGTCATACCATCACCTTCTCCATATAGTCTTTCATCGCCTGACGTGCTAATTTCCCACTACTTGTGTAAATAAAATCATTCACCGTTATAATTTGCTTTGGAACTTTATAGCTCGCTAAATATTTTCGACAATACGCTTTCACTTCTTCTATTGATAAACGATGTAGCCCTTCCCATTTTATAAGTGCCATCACTCGCTCCCCCCAGTATGCATCTAGGACGCCGAGCACCATAACTTCCCTAATTGCAGGATGCTGTTGTAGCACCGCTTCTACTTCTTCTGGATAAATATTAAGACCACCAGATATAAGCATATTTTTTGCACGACCTGCTAAATATAAATTACCGTCCTCCTCTACAGACATATAGTCTCCAAGCATAAGCCAACCGTCTTGAAAAGCTGCCTTCGTCTCGTCAGGCAAATGATGATATCCTAAAAACATCATGTCACTTCGAATACAGAGCTGCCCAATCGTTCCAGTCGGTACTTCCCGAAAATACTCATCCCGAATAGAGACTTGAACGCCTGGAAAGGGTTTTCCTAATGAGTTGGGTTTGTTTTCTTCGAATATATCCAAATAGCTAATATAACTTGCTTCAGATGAACCATAGAATTCGTATAGCCTTGCTTCTCCAAACACTTCCTTCGCCTTTTTCTTCGATGACTCGGACCACTTTGCTCCCGACGATATCAATGCTTGGATAGGTATCTGACTCGGAGCAGCCTGCTCAAGCATCGATTCAATCATTGTTGGTACGACAAATAAAATCGCATTGGGATGCTGTTTACAGAGCCGTAAAACTTCTGCAGCATTAAATTTAGGTAAGATATGAAAAGTTCCCCCGCTATACAAGCTCTGCATTAAAGCAAATAAAGACAATGATTGGACGAATGGACCCGGCGCTAAAATATGCTCCATCTCGTCGAATTGGAATGCTTCATTCGTCGCCGCAAAGCTCTTGCTCCATGATAAATGAGTGCGCATATACCCTTTTGGGATTCCGGTTGTGCCAGACGTAAAGCCTATAAATAATAATTCATTCGTATTATCCATTTCAGCTTCAGGTTTTAAGCTCGATAGCCAGCTGTCATAAGAACCAGTCTCTCTATCAGAAAAGGTGAAGAGCTGCATGTCACTCTGTTGCGACTTTAAATTCTTTGCAAATGCAGACTCAGCAAATATTATTTTCGGCATGCATTGTTTTAAAATAACGGTTACTTCAATTGCACTCCATTTGGGATCTAGTGGAATAGGAATACAGCCTGCATAAATCGCTCCAAGAAAAACCTCTACAAATTCTATTCGATTCGTTGATAAAATGGCGATATTTTCATGCTTTAAACCATTTCGCTGTAACCCATAAGCTACCTTTTTCATCGACTGTACAATATCTGAGTATGTACGGAATTCCTGTCCAGCTGATATAGCAATTTTGTTCGGATGTTGCATTGCCTTGCATATGAATAGTTCTGCTAGATTCATCTCTCATCATCCTATTTAATCGTTCGATATTTTAGTTGTTAATCTTCTGCTCAATTGGACTAACTGCTTTTATTTGCATAACAATAATAGCTACAATAATGGCTTTTATTAAATCTCCAGGTAAAAATGCGGTAGCGCCTACCAGTCCAGCCCAAACGGATGTATTCGTAATAATTGCCATTACAGGCGCACCAATTAAACTAACCAATACAACCCCAAAAATAAAATTGATCATAATTACTTTCCATATTTTTAACGTTGGCCATACTTTTTCCATCGCCAGTCCGATACAAAATGCGGCAATGGGCCAGCTGAAAATGTACCCAGCTGACGGACCAACTAAAGGAGCTAGACCACCCCGTCCTCCTGACAATAAAGGTAAACCTAAAGCAACTAATACGATAAATAAAATCAAGCTAATAGCGCCCGTTTTCTTTCCTAAAAAGCTCCCAGCAAGCATAACACCAAGCGTTTGTGCAGTGACTGGCACTGGTATAAAGCCCAATGGGATTGGCGGAATCATGCCTAATACACCTATTAATGCTGCAAATAATGCAGCGAATACCATTTCTTTTGTTTTCATTTTTTCCCCCGTATAAGTAATGTACAATTACAAATTTTCAAAAGAAGTCGACATCTATGAATTAAATAAATCATAGCTTGAAATTCCATTTGTGTAAACATATTTTTAAATTTGGTTAACTCATTTATTTGAAACATAAAAAATCCCAAGAAGTAAAATGATTCTCTTCTTGGGATTTTCTATTTGATTAATGCTAATTTTATGCTTCACCAGGTGTAAATGTACGAGAAGCTAGCTCGGAATCTAGCATAAAGATTGCATTTGAATCGTTTTGAATTCGTTTAATTTTGTTGATCAGTGTATCGAACGTTGACTCTTCTTCTACTTGCTCGTCGATAAACCATTTTAAAAATGCCATCGTTGCATGCTCACGCTCATCTAAAGCGATATCTGATAAATTGTAGATACGACGTGTCACTTCTTTTTCATGGGATAATGCAGTTTCAAAAGTATCCAAAATAGAGGTAAAATCATTCTGTGGATTTGCAAACCCATCAATCGTAGCTCTGTATCCTAAATCACTTAAAAAGTTGTAAAACTTCATTGCGTGGAAACGCTCTTCCTCGGCTTGTACTAAAAAGAAATTAGCAAATCCGTCATATGTTTCCGCTGTACAGTATGCAGCCATTGCAAGATATGCATGTGCAGAATAAAACTCGAAGTTCATTTGTTCATTCAATGCTTCATGTAGTTTTTCAGATAACAACATAAGTTCCTCCCTTTTAGATAGTATGATAGATGAAAGATTCACCTTCCACTACAAGTATACAACCGCACTCATTTTTAATGCAATCAATAACTGATAATCATTATCAATTAAAGGAAAGCTAAACAAAAAGAAGCTATCCTATATAGGATAGCCCCTAGTAATTACGATTCTGCTTGTACTTCTTCCACCGTCGCTTCCACTTCTGCACGAGTCATTTTCTCTTTTCCACTCTTCAGCGCTTTTAACGTTTTATGTGCTAGTGCAAGTGGTAGCTTACAGAATAATTTAATGCTCCGACGATTAATGGATTTCATATATTCGTCTGCTTTTGCTAAATTACCTTCTGCATAGTGAAACATGTCCTCTCGCGTCCAGCCTTCAGGGAAGAATTGGACCCCTCGTTCTTTATCCTCGTCTTTATTGCGCAGAATATTCACTGCTTGCAAGCCTCGCCCGTATGCAATCGCTAGCTCTCGGTCCGTATCGATACCTGCATTCCACTTCCATAAGTCAGATAGCATCACTCCAACTAAACCAGCAACGTAATATGTATACTCATCCAGATCTTCTTTTGTTTTTACTTGCCAGTTTTTTTCTACCCATTTAGCCATACCCTCAGCCATCTCGCTTGAAGACTCTTTTACTTTATCCACTAAATCTACCGGACAAATTGAAAGCCAATCGCCAAGTCTTAAAGAAACCTCTGGCAATATATCTTGAAAAGGTTCTACTAACTGTTCGTACTCTTTTGTATTAAATTCAGTTGCTAACATTTTACTTGTAGCACGCAATAGTGCTTGTTTCTCCTGCGAACCTAATGCCTCATGATCCTCTATTTCATCTATTGCACGCATCACTAAATAAGCAGAGGCAACCGCTTTTTTCAGTTTTGGTTCCAAAAATGTGATCGGTATGTAAAAAGTTCTGCTTGTCTGTTTTAGCATGTCCATTGCTTCTTTTTGTAAAGTTGCTGCTTCCGGCACAATGAAGTCCTCCGTTTCACCACTAAATGTTCTTATCTCCTATTGTATCGGATTTTCATGAAAAGACAAAATGACTTCCCTTGTTCATATAGAAGAAATGTAGCCTTCTTCTGCTCCTTGAATAAAATAGGAATAATGGGAAGTCGCACGGGAACACTAGACAATAATAAACATAGTAAAGGAGGTTAATACCATCCATTATTTAGATATTGGTCAAGGTGAGCCTGTAGTATTAATTCATGGATTAGGTAGTAAAAAAGAATCCTGGGAAAACCAATACGAACTATCCTCTAATTATCGTTTGATCATACCCGACCTTCGTGGACACGGCGAATCCGAAGAGTTTGATAATATTTCAATATCCATTTTCGCGCAGGACATTTTATCCCTCCTTGCTTCTCTAGATATTGAAAAAGCCCATTTTTGTGGACTTTCAATGGGAGGACTAGTCGTACAAGAAATTTATTGCCAAAACAATAAGATCGTTCAGTCAATGGTTTTATCCAATACATTTTCGTACGCTCCTACTTGTTTAGGCCAACTGACCGTTATGAAAGGCGCAAGGAATTTACATTCATCTACAAGCGACGAATATACAACCTATACCGCGGAAAAGTGTTTATATCGTAAAGAAACCAACTTAATCGATGCAGCCAAGAAAATGTTTCTTATTAAAAAAACGCCCTATCTCGCATCCTCTTTTTCGGCAATCAAATCTAATTATCTTCCCATCCTGCCTTTTATCAGAGTTCCAACTCTCATCATCGGAGGGCAATACGATGAGATTAATCCTTTGTTTAGTGTCTTCCAAACGAAGTGGTTTATGCCACGAGCGGAATTAGTCATTCTCGGTAACTGTGGACATTTGCCAATTTTAGAAAAGAAGAATGAATATAATCATTTACTCAATCGTTTTTTTCATAAATATCAAGTAAGTGCTCTTTGATTATGAGGTGTTGAGCTATTTAGGGGAGAATCGCAAGATACTTTTTCTCCTAAAGCCAAAACAAAAAGCTATCCCCTATTTTTTTCAAGAGGATAGCTCATTTATTTTAGTTAGCTCGCTCTTTCCAAAATAGCGAAATAACAAAGCTAAGTGCAAGCACGTACATAGATAATACATACGGATAATCGATATTCACGTCGAATAGTATACCGGCAATTCCAGGACCTATAATATTTCCTATACTCGTAAAAGTAGAATTTAATCCTCCTACAAAGCCTTGTGCATCGCCAGCTATTTTAGATAAATACGTTGTCAATGCAGGACGTATCAAATCAAACATTAGGAAAATAACAAAAGTCACCACTAATATTGACCAGTATGTCGATACTTTAATCATAGCAAATATAAATATTGCGGATACGCCCATACAAACTTGAATTAGTCTAATCTCTCCAATTTTCTCTACGATACGGTCAAACGATAGCACCTGTGCAATGACACCTAGAATTCCGCTTATTGTGATGATTAAAGCAATATCTTTTGGCGTAAAGGAAAATTTATGATCGACGAAGAGTGAATAGACTGTTTCAAAAGCAGCGAGACCAAAGCTAGATACAAGAATGATAAGCATCGGAATGAGATAAATCGGCTCCAGCAATTTGCGGAATCCTGATTTTGCTACTTGCTTTTCTGTTTTCTTCTCTTCTATTTCTGGTCGTTTAGGTTCTCTCAATATTACTAACGAAAAAACAGATCCTAAAAACCCTAAAGCTGCTGCAAAAAAGAAAGGAAGTCTCGTACCATGTTCAGCTAAAAAACCACCAATTCCAGGTCCAATGATAAAACCTGTGCTAATGGCTGCTGCAACATATCCCATTGCTTTCGGACGTTCTTTTAAGGATGTAATATCCGCAACAAAAGCGGTCACTGCTGGCATCATGAAAGCAGCACTAACACCGCCTAACATTCTGGATGTATACAATACCCACACGTCTTTTCCGAATCCGAAAAGCATCTCGGATAGTGCGAAAAGAAGCATCCCGATTACAATCATTTTCTTGCGACCAAATGTATCGACCCATTTACCTGCTATAGGAGATACTAATAGTTGGGTGAACGCAAATGCTGCTACTAAGTAACCCATTGTAGACCCTTCTAAATGCATTTCTCTCATGAGTGTAGGCATTACAGGAATCACTAGTCCAATTCCTAAAAACACAATAAACAAATTTATAAGCACTAAATATATTGTCTTATTTAAACTACTTTTTTGCATAACCATTTTCAAGCTCCTAACAATCTAATAAAATACTTTCTACCTACAAAAATAAACCCTATAGTAACTATAGGGTCAAGTAGCTTGAATTTGTATTTTTAATTCCACTAAGAATTCATCTTTATTTGAAGCGGTGAAATTGATCGGCATCCAAACGTCATAAACGATTGGCTCTATTTTTAGCTGATGCTGCTCCATATAGTCCATTAATTTTTGATAACAAATTTCGTATGCGTCATCTGTAAATGTAAAAGTAATACTGAGATATTGTCCGGCAGGTATAGTGCTTATTTCTACATCTTCCGAGTTAATATGGATTTCCTTGTCTGTCACAGCATATGTAAATAAGTAGTCATAATGGATATCTTCCAGTGATTCATATTTATGCAAAGCAAATGCACCACCATATAGTGTATCGAATACACTTCCCATATCTTCTAGCACCTTGCTAATAAGTCCATATTCTCTGTTTGGGATATCATTTATCGTTATATCGGATGTTTTTATCTTTACTATTTTTTGTGCAGGGATTTCCTTTACACAAACATGCATTTTATCGGACTCCACTACAAATGATTGTATTTGTTCCTTCTTTCGTTTTAACACTTCTTTTGTTTCGATCAGTCTTCGAAACTCCTCTTCAATTTTATTTTCTTGATCTGCCAAATAGTTCACGAGTTCCTCAGGACTCAATGTTAGTACAGATTTCACTTCTTCTAAGGATAGACCAAGATATTTTAGCGATTTAATAATATCTAAATAATATAATTGGGTATTTTGATAATATCTATACTGATTTTTCGGGTCAATTTTTATCGGTTTAAATAAATCGATACGATCATAAAAACGTAAAGTTTGGATAGATATATTACTGAGTTTCGCCACTTCTCCTATTGTTAAGTAATGTATTTTCAAGGGATCACTCCTGTTTCTTGCTCTTATATATATTTTTATAATTCCGACAACTAGGATAGAGGTACATGTTATAATAGAAGAGTAATAGAATAGAGTGTTCATGGGCGGTCAGCATCTCTTTTATTCCTATCTACTATTTTTGTTACTTACAAGAATAGGGAGAGGAGGTGTTGCCAATGTCAACTTTCGAAGCCTTGATGTTCGCAGCCTGCGTTCGCTGGTTTGATCGTTTCCATTCTTACTTTTTCGAAAGAAAAAAAGTAAACCGCCCCTGAGCCGCAAGCAATAGGGTGATTTACTCTTCATATTTGCTGATCGCCTTTGAAGCGATGCTATTTTATTACATGACTGTTTGGTGTTGACCGCACCGAACAGTCTTTTTAATATATCCTTGCTATGTTTTTATTATACCATCTAAGCAGTGATTTTCAATCAAGATATCGAAATGTTGGCATTATAAGAGGCCTTTTAGAGGCTTTAAAAAAACAACATCACAGTCCTTTTTTAATCCAAACTATTTAGAGTTGTATTGGTTTCTGGCACCATAAAACAACTAGCCTTGCATTCATACTTACACTAAAAATGTCGACAAGCCCTATGAATGAGGGTTTGTCGACATTCTAATTTACTCCTTCTCAAGTCCTCTAATCGTTACCTCTTTTACAGGTAAGAATATCTCTCCAGTGTCTAGGTATGTTACTTCTACGATATCTCCTTCTTCCATATAAACCGCAAATGGAGCTATTTCGGAGGATACTATATAATTTTCTTTATTTGTAAGTAAGAACGAAACTTGCGTGAAGTCTCCAACACGTTCTTTGAACACGCGCGCAACTGTACCATTTACCGCCTTTTCTTCCGCTTTGGAGCTGCCGTCCACTGAGCTTCCTCCGCGTTGAATAGCCGTTTTATATAGCTTCAACGCTTCGTTCGGTGTGTTTCCGTATACAGAGATTTCCGGATTTGCAGCTGATACGATGAAGTAATTTTGTAAAAACCCATTCGAATCGAGTACAGGCGTTAACCAGCTAGCCTCTCCATAGAAATTGTACAGTACTGGCATTTCACCTTGCCATTTCTTCTCGATAAATTTCTTTTCAATAATTTGTAATGCCCCTTGGGAATCCATATACGAATCTTCTAGATTGCCAGTATAATAAGTGGCTTTACCAGTTCGACCATCTGTTAATGAATAACCGAGCATCGAATCGACGCCTTCTTTTGGACTTGTAAAGTCAGTGAAATAATACATTTGACCATCTTCCCCGAAAATCGGACTAACATTTGCTTCTGTTCCTTCATCAGAAGGTAGCTTCACATCTTTCTTACCAAATAAGCTATTCATAAAACCGTGAATATATTTACCATAATAGCTATTTTGCAAACTAACCGTTTCCGGTGATACCGCTCCATCTATAAATGCTGGGACATCTGCTAGTTTATAAGCCTCTGTTTGACCTGTAGAAGGGTCTACTGCAACGATTCCCTCTACGTCAAAACCGTTCCGAGCAGAGATGAATTTCCCATAAGAACGAATATAAAATGGTTTTCCCTCTTCATCTATTTCTAATTGAACATCCCCGTAAAATATTTTATTTGGATGCTTCATACGCATATGTCTTTCTAAGTTTTTATGGAAATAAGAAGACGGGGTATAGCTCATTTCCGCTTCGATAAATTCAGGATTGTCCGATGAATCTGTTGCACTCATCGTGAAATAACCAGGTGTTACATCTCCATTCCACCATTTGAAAAGCCCCGAAAATTCAACTGGTGCAATGTAAACATACTCGTCATTCACTTTTTGAATTTGTAAATTACCTAATTCATAATAGCTTGTATTTGGCACTTGCCCAAATGCTTTTTTCATTTTATTTCGTGCAAATTGAGGTGGTACACTTGCAGGTGTTTTTGTTTCATCGAACGCTTCGATTTCTACTTTTTCATCCATTTTAGCCACTTCAAATTTTTCATCTGCATTCCCAAAAGGAGCAAATAACATATAACCTGCAACTATTAAACTAGCAAGGAAAAGCACACCTTTTGCTTTTTGTTCAACTCCTCTTGAAAGGATCATCCCAGCTAAAGTAGCGAGTACAAGCCAAGGCCATAAAGCAGTCCAGTTACGGTCTAAATTCGTTAAATAATATAGAATCGCCAATAAAACAAATGTCAAAATCGCTAGACCAATGAGAGAGGACATCATATTCTTCCTCTTAGCAGTTAGCGGTATGACTATAAGTGCAGTAACAATGGCTACAACTGCCGAAATAATAAATACAAACGTCATACAATCATCTCTCTTTCTTTTTTTCTACTTAGTTATTATACGGATGAAAGGTTGAACGGTTTCAGGAAAAATATGCTCAAGAAAACGGACGGAACTTTCAGAAATATATAGGAATTGGTTTCCATAAGTGCTATACTATTAACATATATATCCATGTTACATTACAAGTAGAGGTGATAATTGTTTGCTAAGTCATATACGTAAACACCCAATATTGAAAACAATATTAGCCCTCTTATTATTCATCCCTATTTCATTTCCCCCTTTACTACTAGCCTATTATTACTTTTGATAGCTACTCATCCCATAGTTAATGCATATGAACGTAAGAATCAAGATCCTCTAAACTTTTCTATCGGGCTGTCTCTAGGTCTTTTCATCATTTACATGATTTTACTGAATCTGATTAAAGATTATTTAATACTTTAACGAGGTGAATGAAAATGGTTTTCCAAGCTAAAAACCAAAGACTACTTTTAGCTGTATTTTTGTTACTCCCAGGGATAAATATTATATTTACTGTAATCAATCGTTCTTTGGGGTACTTTTTCTATTATAATATTTTGCTTACTCTCTTCATTATTACTCTATTCTTTTTAAAATATACTTTCACCATTCATAATGGGCATTTGAGTTTTGAAACTTTTCTTATGACTATTTGTATTTATAAAAGAGTAATCTATCCTTCTCAAATGAAAAGAGTGGAGTTCAAACGTTATAGTTGGACTACACAAGGAGCTCTCATTCGTATAAAGAAGGGTTTAAATTTACGACTCGCTCTCTTTTCACCTAATGAGATTTTTAATGAATTACTTACTTTCGCGTATAAACATGACATACCGACATCTAAAACGAAAGATTATCAACTATTAGAGAGAAGAAATAAATTTATTTCAAAGGAGAAAACTTTATGAAAACAATAACCGGATTATATATCATCATTATCTTAATGCAGTTTATAACGTTAACCAATATTACCTTATTCAACGGAGAATGGAATGGTATAGCAATGGCATTAAGTACCGCTTTATTTATTGCTGGTACTGCATTTTACTTGATGAATAGAAAAAAATAAGATAATCCGCTTTTGATCAGCAGATTATCTTTGAATTTTACTATTAATCTTAAGAGACCAGTTTTAATCCGATTGCTGCTCCTAATACCATTGCGATAAAAACAAGTCTTTTCCAATCCTTTGGTTCCCCATATAAAATCATCCCTAAAATCGCACCACCAGATGCCCCTATTCCTGTCCAAATGGCATATGCCGTTCCCATAGGAAGAGTTTTCATCGCATATGCTAGAAATAAGAAGCTACCTCCAAATCCAAGAAACAGAAGAACAAAAGATTGCCAGTTTCGGTCCTTATGCAATTTGGTAATCATCGCAACACCAAACATTTCTAAAATCCCTGCTACTATTAGCGAAATCCATGCCATTATGATTCATCTCCTTCCTGTACTTTGTCTTTTGTAACTAATTTCAACCCAACGACACCAGCCAATAAAATAAAAATTAACAGTATTTTACTTAGTTTAAAGGCTTCTCCAAAGAACAGAATTTCCGAAATAACGGTTCCCGCTGTTCCCATTCCGACAAAAATAGCATATACAGTCCCAACAGGAAGCTTACGACCCGCAATGATCATCAAATAAAAGCTCACAATTATAGAAATAACGGTCCCTGACCAACTCCAAAAATTATCCGCATGCTTCAAGCCAATCACCCAAAAAACTTCAAAAAAAGCAGCAATATACACTTTCAACCATTCTTTGTTCACAAAAATCCCTCCAAATTTTTTAAAAGTCTAGGAGAACTGTAAAAACTGTTTCTCCTATTTGTTCGCAAAAATGTCTTCAGGTTACAAAATAAAAAAGCCTGGGAGAACTGTAAAAACAGTTTCTCCCAGGCTTTTATCCTTCCGTGACACAGCATAAGCTGAGCGTTTTCTCTCGGTCACGGACCAACTTACTCGTTGCGGAACCCTAGAAAACTTTTTACGTATGCAATTAATTTACATTATACACATTCCGATGGCGGTTTCAAGTTTTAGCTTTTGCTAATTGTTTATTTTCCATATTAAGATTAATAGTTTTTTCATTTACCTCGATGCCGTTTCTCCAAGAAAAAGTCACGAAAATAGATGCAATGATTAGTATTCCGCTAAGTATGAAAAAGCAATAAATAATGAGTCCTGCTGATACCATGCCTGTAAAAAGGGCGAGTAAAGCGATTCTTAGTAGAAGCCCAACCGATCGAAATAAGCTATCTACTCTACCTATTATTTCATTTGGTATTCGGTCCATTAAGAAAGAATTTCGAGCAACACGGGCTCCGCTATTTCCTAGAGCGATAAAAAACATAAGGGATAAGTAAAAAGGAATATTAGCGAGAACAATTAACGAAATAGCAACTGTATACGTAATAACGCTATATACGATCGTCTTTTCATCCCCTAGTTTCCTAGCAATAATAGGGACCATCATTCCCGCAATTACTGCTCCTACCCCATAAACCATACTTTGAATCCCGTAAAAACTGCCGGAAGCTTTTAGCACATCCGCTAAATACACAGGAAACAAATAATTTGTAATCATAACGCCGATGAATGGCATAATGGAAAAGAATAAAAACAAGAACATAGCAGGACGTTTCCACATATATACTAAACCTTCTGCACCTTTAGATTTGGAAGTGCCCTTCGTCTCACTATTTTTAAGCCGTACATATGGAATTTTTACATACAAATAAATTGCTGCCATATAGGCAAATACATTAAGGAGTAAAATATAGTGCAAATCCCACTTTGACAATAAAATACTAGCCAACGCACCTGCTATGACACTGGATAACTGCCCTTGCACTTCCATTGTTCCATTTAGTGTTTTATATTGGTCTTTATGAAAAATTTCCTGATTTAAAGCAAACATTGTCGGGAAAAATATAGTGTAATACAAGCTGCCAATAATATAAATGATTATATAATGCCATATTTCATAAGACAGGCCGACAAATCCAATAACTGAGAAAAATAGCAACATCACAAAGCTTGCTATATTGCTCGTTAAAAGCAATTTCTTTCGTGACATTTTATCGATTAGATTCCCGACTAACGGGGTGATTAAGAAACTAATAATCGTCATACATAATGTAACGTAGCCAAATACCGCATTGCCATTTTCACTTGATACGAGCATCCATGGTATCGCAATCATCGTAATGCCAGACCCAATAGACGAAGCAATATTTGCAAAAATTATTAAACGAAATCGTGAATCTTTATATAGATTTTTCATCTTCATTTACCCCTTCCAATTGCGAGGTTCACCCGGATCCTAAGTTCTCTTCGCCGAAATTCTTATTATTCTCACTATAATTGAAATTTCTTATTTTGCATTCAGTCATACGTCTTGAGTGAACCTCATACTTTTTACTGAAAGAAGGGTTTTACAATTAAAACTAGCAAACAGTTCATTTGTCATGAAAAACGAGAAAAGCTTGTTTCCAATTTCTATCGAGACAACCTTTTTCATTCTATATATGATTCTTTGGCCCATTATTTGCAATTAAAAAACAGCCTTGCTACACTGTTTATAACAATCACCCTTCAAGGTCATTTGTTCATTTTCTATAGAAAACAAGAGGTGTTATTTTGTCTAAAATGACCAACAGAATGAAAAGCGCACAGTATGTTAGTGGGCTGGAGTGCATTTTCAAGTGTCCCATTTGCGACTCAATCATGAGCGTTTATGAATTGCAAAGTTTAGTTTGCGCAAACAATCATACATATGATTTTAGTAAACAAGGATATATTAATATGCTTAGCCATCCGATAAAAACAAAATACGGAAATGATTTATTCGAGGCTCGCAGAAAGCTGATTGCGGAAGGTCAATTTTTCGAACCTCTAAGCAGCGCAATTGCTCAAATTATTAAAGAACAAAAAAATCCTGCATTTATCCTAGATACTGGTTGCGGTGAAGGCTCGCATCTGTCGTCCATATGCGATACAGTTAGTGCTGATTTAGAGAAACCTGTAACTGGAGTAGGTATCGATATTTCCAAAGAAGGTATCTTAGCAGCTGCTAAGAACTATTCGGATAAATTATGGATAGTAGCAGATCTAGCGAAAATGCCGTTTCAAGAGGAACAATTTAATATTATTTTGAATATCCTATCCCCTTCTAATTATGTGGAGTTTAATCGTCTATTGAAAGACGATGGCTTATTAATTAAAATAGTTCCTCAAACAGATTATTTAAAAGAACTAAGAGAGATTGTCTATGATGAACCCGAAAAACAAGCATATTCTAATGCAGATACCGTGGATCTATTTAAAGACAATTTTCAAATAGTGAGTACTTCTCGTGTACGTTATACAGTGAAATTGGATAATCCACTTATCCATGCATTAGTTCGCATGACTCCTTTAACTTGGGCAGCTTCAGAAGAAAAGTTAAAAGCCTTTTTAGAAAGTGAATCTGCGGAAATAACCGTGGACCTGGAGATTTTAATTGGGAAAAAACTTAGTTGAACGAAAAACGCCTAGTACATTAGCGCACTAGGTGTTTTCTTTTTGGGCTTATGTTAATTTTTAAAACAAGTTCCGTTTCCTATTGCAAACATTAAAAATGTAAGTAAAAGTGACCACCAATTTGTCTATCATTTTGTGGTCATTTTTTTGTTGGTATAAAGGAATAGCTACCAGATTTACTTGGAAACTGTATAGGGAATCGTAGATAAATCGGGAAGGGTGCAATAACTGGTGTACGATTGCATTTGACCTGCAATTTGCATTACCGAAGCATATCCAGTATAAAGACAGCATTGGTAATGCATTTCGATCACTAATATTATTCAGCGAATAAACTTAAATTCTTTATATCTTTTATAGAAAGAGAATGTTGTAAAATAACGTTTACTTCCATCATTATTTCATCAATATACTGTTGTCCACGTGGAGTTAGCAGAACATAGACACTACGTTTATCGCCAGCATAACTAACTCTTTCTACTGCATGAAAGTGGTGTTGCTCAAGCCTTGAAACTAAACGGGATAAAGCACTTTGACTAAGACCGACCATATTCTGAAGCTGTGATAATGGTAATTTCTTTTCTTCATTTTCATTAAGAAACATCAATAGATAAAACTCATTCAAATTTAATTGGTATTTTTGTTGAAGTAATTGGTCTAATGATTTTGTTATTCTGTTATGGAATTTTGAAAAGTTTACCCATGTATGGATTAATTGTTCAGGATTATTCATAGTCATCGCCTTTCAAAAAATACTAATCCCAGTGTATCATATCTTGGTTATCGAATGCTTCTACCATATTGGAATGGTGGGGTTACTTTCCCTGTTATTTCTTTGATAGCATGTAAACTCCAATAAGGATCGTTTAACATGCCCCTCGCAACAGCGACTAAATCTGCATCGTTATTTGATAATGCTGATTCAGCAACTTGCGGATTATTTAACATTCCTACACCTATGACAGGCATCTTTAACTTCTCTTTGAAAGCCCTCGCAAAAGGTACTTGATAACCAGGAAAATTGCCAGGTTTTAGTGAGCCGGGTATGCCTTCACCACCAGTAGATACATGGAATATATCGACACCAGCTTCTTTAAATTGCTCAGCTATTTGTATGGAATGATCTAATTTGTAACCACCATCAATATATTCAATAGCGGAAATTCGCATGATTAAAGGTATGTCTTCTGGCATGACGGATTTGACTGAACGAATTACTTCTACACCAAATTTCGAGAGATCTTGCCCATACTCATCTGTTCTATTATTAATACTCGGTGACATAAATTGATGTAATAAATATCCATGTGCGCCATGAAGTTCGATTGTATCAAAGCCTGCATCGACTGCTCTTCTAGTAGCAGCTTGGAATTGCTTGATGATTTCCTGAATTTCATCAATTGTTAACGCACGTGACTGCTTTAATGAACCATTTTTTGTTTCTTCAGGAAGTGCCTCACCTGCAATGTTAGAAGGTCCAACTGGCTGTACTGCATCCTCAGCCTTTCTACCGGCGTGAGCAATTTGGATGCCAATTTTTGCTCCATTTTTGTGAACCTCAGATACAATACGTTGATATGCGGGAATCTGGCTATCATCCCACAAACCTAAATCTTGATTCGTTATTCTACCTTCAGGTGTTACACTCGTCATTTCCATAATGATTAATCCAGTGCCACCGACAGCTCTGGATACATAGTGAACGAAGTGCCAATCGTTCGGGATGCCATCTTCTTTCTCTACAGAGTATTGACACATTGGTGCCATGACAATTCTGTTTTTAAGTGTTAAGCCTTTTACTTCATAAGGCGTTCCGATTGTTTTCATTAGTAAATTACCTCCTATAAATTTAAATGTATGCACATGCATTTAAATTTAAATAATAATACAATTACTAAGCAATTGCAATAATATGCACTTTAACAACGGGGTTTTGATTATTCATAGCAAGCTTTTGAATTATTTCACTTAAACTAATGGGCGCTTTAGTTTAACCAGGAAATCAAAAGTAAATATCAATAATGACTCATTTTTTTACCGAACTGGGTTATTTTTCGCGATAAAAAGCACCGCAGTTCGCAGTGCTTTTTAGTATGCATTTTTATTTACAATTTGGGATTCAAATTAGAGTTTTGCGATAGGTAACAGAACCAGTTATACTTTTTATCTACTGTTTTATTGCTGGAAGTAAAGGGGATGCTTCTCCGGAATAGAAAATCCTCAAATCATGGAGAGCTCTCGTACATCCAACATATAATAATTTTGCGTCCAGCTTAGTATCCTTGTAGTGCTTTTCATCCACATCTACAAGTAATACTGCATCAAATTCCAGCCCTTTTGCTAAATATACTGGTACTACAGAAATACCACCTTCATATTTCATTTGATTGGCTTCAATAGCATTGACAGAAATTCCTGCTGCTGTTAATTTTTCATACATGTCGCGGCACTCGTCATCTGTTCTTCCTATTATTGCGATCGTTTTCACATTTTCACTCAACATATTTTGTAACGTCTTTGTAATTTCAGCAAATTGATTATCCGTCGAAATAATCTTTACTTCCTTACCGCTACGAAAAACAGGTATTGCAAGTCCTACTGGAATCTCAGCATGTTTAATAATGCCATTTGCAAACTCAATTATTTCTTTCGTAGAGCGGTAACTTCTCGTCAGTTCAAAATAACCCGTTTGTTGAAATACTTCTTTAAAGTCATTCCAGTCCTCAATTCCTTGAAAATTGTAGATAGCTTGGGATAAGTCACCTAAAATCGTAAAAGAATTACCCAATGTGACCTCTTTTAATATATAAATTTGGAATGGTGAAAAGTCTTGTGCCTCATCTATCACTACATGATGAAATTTTTGACTACTTTCTATTCCTGTTAATTGATGGTGAATATAGATAAGGGGTGTTAGATCTTCTACATATAGTTGTTTATCGCGGCAATTTTTTACTGTTTCTTGAACAAGTTCTGCAGGCAAGACTTCTACTATTTCTTTTTGTTTCATCAACGAACTGTAAAATGATAGTGGGGTTATTTTAGGCCAAAATTTCATGTAAGCATTTAATCTTTTAGTAGCTTCTTTTTTCAATGATTTTTTCTCATCTGTTCCTTCGAACTTCTTCAGTTCTATTTCAATCCATCGTTTTATCCGACCAACTAATCGTTCCCTACGCTTCATTAATGGATAATGCCTATATTCAACTTGCATCCATTTTTGTATCTCTTCTGCTTTGATAACAGCATCATCCCATACAACGAGATCTTTTTCCGGTACTAGATTCTTTTCCAATTGAATGACACTTTCTTCAATGAATGACTTAAACTCAAGTGTCCCTTTATATTTCCCGAGCATAACCTTGTTATCATTACGATTGATTTCAAAAGCTTCCTTCAGTTTTTCTTCCGTTTTTTGTAATTTCACCGCATTATCTAATGTGCGTAGCGCCCAGTCTTGAAATGTGGTTTGCTTAATATTACCTACACCCAGTTCAGGAAGCACGCCAGAAATATAGTCTAAAAACAAGCTATTTGGTGCAAATACTACCATTCTATCTGCTTGTAGCTGTTCTCGATACTCATAAATTAAAAAAGCAAGGCGGTGTAAAGCGATGGTTGTTTTTCCGCTTCCTGCGACCCCTTGTATCAATAGTGGCATGTTCTTCTCTGCACGTATAATATTATTTTGTTCAGATTGTATCGTAGAAACAATGTCTTTTAATTTGTTATCTTTGTTTTCAGCTAATTTATATAGGAGAAAATCATCTGTAGGTGATACATCCTCGCTTCCTTTTACATATGTATCGACAACACGTTCTAACTCTCTTTTACGAATGGCAATATTCCTTTTTAAATGAACATAGCCTTCTATTAAACCATCTGGTGAATGATAAAAAGCCGCTTCCTCACCACCATTAAATGAATAAAACATACTGGCAATAGGTGCTCGCCAGTCCATCACAATTGGTTTCGTCGTTTCCTCATTAGATGCGCCGACTTTTCCAATATAAATAGGCTCTGGCTCCAACTGACCATCCTCTTGAAAATCTAACCGCCCGAAATATGGTTGTTGTACAGCAATACGTAGGTTTTGCCTTCTGGACTCCCTCATACTTTCGAGAATTTGTTCACTAAAATCTTCCCCATAATATACTGGCACATTCTCTAGTTCGACTAATTGCTTATCCAATATAGACGTAGTTTCTTTCAACCTTTGTAATTCTTCTTCAAATATATCCCTCATTGCAATGACCCCCTCCTATTCGTTATAAAATACAGACAATTTCTAATATATATAAAACTGCTATACAAAGTCAATAACCTAAATGACCGAAAATAAAATGAGCTTGGAAATACATTTCCCAAGCCCATTTCGATATGAAATAATCTATATAATGTTGATACTTACTAAAGTTGTGTTTTTGGATTAGTTGCTCCTGAGCACAATTTGGTTGCTCTCACTCTACGATTGGTTGCTTTCGCAGATATTTGATTGCTCCCACTGTCCTTTTGGTTGCTTTTACGCCTATTTGATTGCCCTTAGCCATCTTTTTACATATATGTCCCTTTTTCCTCGTAAGTCACATACCATTCTCCGTCTTTTTGCACGATACTTGTTCCGATCCAACCATCTGCTAGTAGCTGTTGCTGTTTTTCTGTATCATCCATATGAATTTCTAACGCTTCGCCACCAATTTTACGGTCTCCATGAAGTTTTTTATAAAAAACATAGCGCAACATATCTGCGTACTTGTTTTTCAATGCACCGATGACCATACCTTGGCTCAGTTTATCTTTTAAGCTCGCAATATTAAATGGTGCCACTGTTGCGCATACATGCGTATAGGGAGATGCATCTAATAGTTCCATTACGATAGCTCCAAGTTTTTTCTGTAAACCATATCCTCGATAGTCGGGATGCACATTTGTAATTTCTTGGTACACTACTTTATTTAACTGCTCCCTTTGAAGTCCGATATCATATCCAAGGTGATGTTCGTCTATTTCAGGTATCGCTAGTGCGCGAAATGCGATTAACTTATCCTCTACGAATACACCTACCATTAGGCTCTTAGAAACGAAATCTTCGTATTCTTCCTTCGTTACCGGCGATAAAAAGTCATTGTTTATTAGCGTTTCCAAAACAAGGTCCTGGAGGCGTAGAATATCTTCTACACTATCTTCTTTCAATACACGTACAATATAATCTTTTTCACCAAGTTTACCTGTCCATTCTTTCATTTAAACACCACTTACTTTCGTTTGGAATACAGTTAACTCTTGGAGTACTGACTCGTCAACATCTACTCCAAGACCTGGACGTTCATTTAGCTGAATAAAAGGCACGTCATAATGTAAATTTCCAATATCCTTGGAGAATTTTAGCGGACCTGTTAACTCAACACTCGTAAATGCTTTTTTAGAAAACGCTACATGGAATCCTGCTGCAGATCCAATCGAAGACTCAACCATGGAGCCAATTTGACATTCGATTCCTGCCATTTCTGCCATATGGGCAAGCTTCATGGCCGGGTAAATACCCCCACATTTCATGAGCTTAATATTTACTTTATGTGCCGCCTGCTTCTCGATTAACTCGCGCATATCCCGAAATCCTTTTAAGCCTTCGTCCATCATAAGCGGTGTGCTTGTTTTCGCCTTTACTTCGACCATACCATTGAAATCATCTGCTACTACTGGTTGCTCTAACCAATCAAGCCCCAATTGTTCTAGTTGACGCATTGCTGTAATCGTATTTGCACTGTTTTTCCAGCCTTGGTTCACATCGACACGAATTGCGATGTCTTTACCCACTTTTTCTCGTACGGCCTGGATACGTTTCACATCTGTATGTACTTCTGTTCCGACTTTCATCTTAAATGATGAATAACCTTCCTTCATACGACTTTCTGCTTCTGCTGCCATTGATTCAGGTGTGCCGATGCTTAAGACATGTGTGATTGGGAACTTCTCGTGGTAACGGCCGCCGAGTAATTGATAGACTGGAACGCCTAGTTTTTTTCCTACTACGTCATAGCAAGCAATATCGAGTGCTGCTTTTGCTGCAGGTGCTTGATAGACAGCTTTGTCCATTTTTTCATGTAGACGTTCGAATTCCATTGGATTTTCACCAATTAGTAACGGTGCTAATGTATTTTGGAGTAGTGTATATGTCGCTTCCCATGTTTCCCCTGTCACATGCTCATCTGCAACTGCTTCTCCGTATCCGATTAAACCTTCCTCTGTAGTTAGTTTTACGATTATCGAAGGCATATCATCGTATGTATGGTAGCTAATGATAAATGGATCAACTAGTGGTAATCTTATCGCAAATATTTCTATTTCTTTAATTTTCATTTTATCTTCCTGCTTTCTTTACAAGATTTTATTTTTTCGTTATAGTTGTCGTTAAATAGACGTTAATATTTCAAAAAAAAGGGGGATTACGTATGGATATTCGAATCGCTGTGCTAGGCTCTGCTAACTTTATCGACCGATTAAAAGAACTTGAACATGAGTTAGTTTCTACTCGTTTGGATTATTATATCTATCAATCACCAGTGGATGCAACCCAAATCGTGAAAAATATTAAACCTTGCGATGTCGTGTTTTTCTCAGGTTCTCTTCCCTACATATTTGCTAAAGAAGCAATTGATAAATTACCTATACCGGCCCATTACTTAAAACAAGATGAAACGGTTATCACAACAACCCTATTATCCGTTTACTTTTCTCAACATATTCCTGTCGAACAGCTTTCGATTGATTTGATCGAACCGCTATTAATACAAAATGTATTAGAGGATATTGGGCTATCGGAACAATATCCACATACATTAAAAATTGATCCAACTTTCGAATTAGAAGAAGTTGCAGATTTTCATGCAAGATTACATCAAAGCGGAAAAACTTCTTTGGCAATTACGAGTATCCACTCTGTTTTTCATGCATTACAAGAAAAGAAAGTTCCCGTCATCCGAATGTTAGATTCGAAAAGCAATATCTTAAAAGGTTTGGAAGATGCGAAATCTATGGCACTTTTAGCAAAAAGTAGGGCAGCAAAAATTGCGATTGGATACATTCAATCAAACCAAGTAATTTCAGAAGAAATACTAAAGAAAATAGCTGGTACGATTCAAGCAAACTACATTCCTACACCTGACCATTTATATACGTTTATTTCTACCCAAGGCAATGTGCAAATAGCTCTGGAGAGCAATATAATTGAGCATTGGTTTGAACTTGTTTCCCTCCCTGTCAAAATAGCGTTTGGCTACGGAAAAACAGTCGTAGAAGCAACACAAAATGCTAAAGATGCTTTGCCGTATGTAGCTGAGAACTCCGCTTATTTAATAAACGACCATAAAGAATTACTTGGTCCATATCCTAATCGTCAACAACAAGTACAACTGAAAACAAATGACCCAAAACTCGTACAAATAGCTAAAAATACGAAGTTAAGTCCCGCAAACTTATCGAAAATCATGCAATTTAGTCGTTCGCATAGCTCCGTTGAATTTACCGCACATGACTTGGAAGTCTATTTACAAGTGAGCAGAAGAACGACGGAACGATTATTGAAAAAGCTAGTAGACCATGGATATGCCCGAGTAGTTGGAGAAGAGATGACTTATCAGCAAGGACGCCCCCGGGCAATTTATGAATTCAATTTCCCTACTTATTAAGAAAAGGAAAGTTCAATTAAACTGAACTTTCCTTTTTCCTTTATGCTTCCATTGCTTCTTTTTGCTTCAAAGCAACCATTTCTGCTTTTGTTAACTTCTGAATAGTAAATCCAGTTATTGCATATCCAATAGACAACAATGGAACAATATAATTTAGTATAGCGTATGGTGCATACTCAAATGCCCCAACCCCTAACGTTCCTAATATGAAAACACCACAAGTATTCCAAGGGATAAATACAGACGTTAATGTTCCACCGTCTTCTAAAGCCCTTGAAAGATTTTTCGAATGTAGTCCCATTTTTGTATAAGCATTTGAAAACATGCGAGATGGCACGACAATAGAAATGTATTGTTCTGAACAAGTTGCATTTGTTGTAAAACAAGCAAGAATTGTAGACGCTACTAGTGTTCCTGCTGATTTTGCTAACTTCAGAATCTGATTCATAATCGATTGGAGCATACCGGAATATTCCAGTATCCCTCCAAAAGTCATTGCAACAAGTGTCATTGAAACCGTATACATCATGGAATCAAGCCCACCACGATTAAATAAATCATCAACCATTACATTTCCAGTTTCAATAACAAAACCACTTTGGAGCGCTCCAATCGCTTCTGAAAGGCTTCCACCTTGTATAAACACTTGTGAGAAAGATCCTAATATTATCCCTATAACTAAAGCTGGTATTGCCGGTACCTTTAATGCAACTAGAACAATTACAGCTACCGGTATGAGCAATAACCAAGGAGAAATCACAAAACTTTTTTCTAACATGGAGATAGTTTGCTGAATACTCTCTTGATCAATATTGCTGTTCTTATACTTCATACCTAAAAAGCCATATACACCCAACGAGATAAGAATCCCTGGTACTGTGGTATATAACATATGTCGAATATGTACAAATAGATCTGTATTAGTCAATCCTGCTGCTAGATTTGTTGTATCCGAAAGTGGCGACATCTTGTCCCCAAAATAAGCACCTGAAATAACTGCCCCCGCAATAATAGGTGCCGGAATACCCATACTAAGTCCAATACCCATCCCTGCGACACCAATAGTTCCCATAGTGGACCAAGAACTGCCGATAGCTAATGAAACAATCATACAAATGACGCAAATAGTTACTAAAAACAATGCTGGTGTTATTATTTTTAGCCCATAATAGATCATCGTTGCAACTATTCCACCACCAATCCAAGCTCCAATCGTGAGTCCTACTAACATAATAATAACGACTGCCGGTAATGCTAGTTTTATCCCCTTGTACATCATTTCTTCAATATCATTCCACTTAAAACCATGCTTCCAAGCTACTAATGCAGCAACAGCTGTACCGATGATTAACGGTATATGTGGTCCTTGTTCCAAAACAACGACTGCAACAACCATACATAAAATCATCACAAGTAATGGTGTCATAGCCCATAATAAAGACATTTCCTTTTTAGCAGATACTTTATCTTTTTCTCCCATATTATTTTCCCCTTTGTGAACTATTGCGACAATTCTTAATTGACGTTTAATAGTCGCTAATATGAAATAATATAGACAAATCAATGAACCGTCAATGCTTTTTAGAACTATTTGAAAGCGTTTTCGCTATAACTTTTGAACCAATTGCAAGCGCCTCATAGTTAAAAGTCATATTCGGATGATGTAAACCTGGTGCAAGATCTGCTCCAATGCCAATCATGGCAGCCTTCACTTCAGGATGTCTAACCGTATAAAAGTGAAAATCATCACTTCCAGAAGTAATCACTTCTTCTGCAAGATTTTCTATTCCAACTGCTTCGATAATTCCTTCTCTCGTCATAGCCGCTGCTTCTTTAGAAACTTCTGCGCCTGGCGTGATGTCCTCCCATTTCCACTCTATTTCTATATCAAATAATTGTTTAATAGCTTGTAAATCCTTTTCTATTTGGTCTTTCATTTGAGATAAAATAGCATTCTTTTGTGCACGTACATCGATTGAAAACGTAGCAGTACCAGGAATAATATTCGCATTTTCTCCGCCTGCTTGAATTTTCGTTAGTTTCGCAGAATACGATTCGAACGGTGAAAAATAAAGGTTTTTTAGTGCCTGATGGATCGCCACTGTCACATCAATAGCATTTTTACCTTGATGTGGACGTGCCCCATGCGCATCAATTCCAGTAATTTTTCCCTCTAAAAACATCGCTGCTCCGTGATGTATTGCGGGAGAAACTTTTCCAAAAGGAAGCTCTTCAATTGGTCGTAAGTGCACGCCAAATAAATGCGTTACGCCTTCTAATGCCCCTCTGTCAATCATCGCATTGGCACCATTTCCTTTTTCCTCTGCAGGTTGGAATATAAAGCGGAGACGCTTGCCTAGTTTTTCGTCTTTCAGTAATAATAAAGCTCCTAAAACCATCGAAATATTCGCATCATGTCCACATGAATGATTGGCACGAAATTCGCCATCTACTTCTTGCCAAAGTGCGTCGATATCCGCACGAACTGCGATAACTTCATCGCCTTCCCCTATTTCAGCCAGTAACCCCGTCACATCATCGAATCTACGATAAGATACTTGTAATTCATCCAGTATTTCTGCAAGCTTGTTCGTCGTTTCGTATTCCTTCCAGCTCACTTCCGGATATTTATGAAAGTGACCAAACCATTGCAATATTTGTGATTCTACGTTCATCTGTTTTGCGCTCCTTATTTTTCGATAATTTCACATACTCTTCCTACTTGTCCATCCGTTAGTCGAACTTTAATGCCATGTGGATGGAAGGATGAATTGGTTAACAAGTCTTTCACGATACCTCTCGTTTTTTGACCTGTTCGTTGGTCTTTTTTCAGGATGATATATACTTCTAATCCTGGTTTAATGTCTTTTCTATTTTGTCCGTTCATAATAATTCACCTCTTTTTGTATCTTATCATTTTCATACTATACATACACTGATATGCAAAACAATAATTTGTTTATTTTGAATTTGTATTGACGAAGTTACTCTGGTCAAGTATAGTAATAAACATTAAGAAAAATGAAATAATATTTATCTCTCATGAAGAGTAGCAGAGGGACTGGCCCGTTGAAGCTCGGCAACCAACCATATGTTTATGTATGGAAAGGTGCTAAATCCTGCAAAACGATATCGTTTTGAAAAATGAGAGAGGACTTCTGCGTATTTTCAAAATGCTTATGAACCTCTCATTTATGAGAGGTTTTTATTATTTCTGCTACAACCAAGAAAACAACAGATAGGAGAAAAATGATGAAAAAGTATTTATTTACAGGACTACTCATTTTAGTTTTAACAGTACTCGCTGCTTGCGGTGGTAAAGAAAAATCAGAGGAAGCAAATGAAGACTTATTAAGTGATGGCGTTTTAACCGTTGGGGTAACTGCCGGTCCACACGAAGAAATCGTGGAAAAAGTGAAAGAGCTGGCAGAAAAGGATGGTCTTAAAATTGATCTACAAGTTTTTTCCGACTACGTAATGCCGAATGTTGCTTTGTCCGAGAAAGAGATTGACATGAATATCTTCCAAACGATTCCTTTCTTTGAACAAATGAAAAAAGACCGTAATTTGGATCTCGTTGATGTAGGTAAAACAGTCACTTTCCCAATGGGCATTTACTCCAATCAAGTAAAAGATGTGAATGAACTGACAGATGGTGCGAAAATTGGATTACCAAACGACCCGACTCAAGGTGGACGAGCACTGATGCTATTTGAAAGTGCAGGAATGATTAAGCTTAAAGAAGGTCTAGATACTAATGCTACCATCCATGATATTGAAGAGAATACGAAGAATTTCCAATTTGTAGAACTTGATGCAGCACAAATCCCTCGTCAATTAAATGAGTTGGATGCAGCAGCCATCAATACAAACTTCGTAATAGATGCTGGTTTATCACCAGCTGATGACTCTATTTTTATTGAGTCAAAAGATTCTCCTTTCGTGAATATTATCGCCGTTCGAACTGAATCAAAAGATGAAGAAGTGATTCAACAATTTATCGATTTGTATCGTTCGGAAGAAGTGAAACAATTCATCGAAGAAAGATTTGATAGATCTATCATTCCTTCATGGTAATGAAAGGTTGGCAATAGTAATGGTTATGAAAGAGACAAGGACATTTATAATATATCCATTATAAAATCCGAATAATCACCAATTTATCAAGCAATGTAAATACAAAATCCGAACTATCACGAAACAATAAATTAAAGTTTCGTAGAATAGTTCGGATTTTTTTATTCACTGAAAACCTTTTACCTACCCTATCTTTTTTGATTGCTATTCTTTCAATAATTTTTCATTATATAAAATTGGATTAGAATTTTTATTGACTAAACCATATGTAATAGTTATTATAAAAAAACAATGTCGAATTATGTCGTATAATGTTGGGGATATGGCCCAAAAGTTTCTACCAAGCCACCGTAAAGGGCTTGACTACGAGTTAATTGTAAGATGGATGAAGGATTCAATCCTTTTTTCATATTTACATATACCTAGTCAACGCTCCGGTAGAAATCGGAGCGTTTTTTTCGTTTAGGAAATAATTCTTTTCTAGATTGTCATAATAAAATACGAAACGATATACCAGGCATTTTATAAAGCAAAATACAATTAGGAAAGGATCGATAGATAATGAAAAAGAAAATTTACTTTAATCATGACGGAGGCGTTGATGATCTTGTTTCGTTGTTTTTATTAATGCAAATGGACAACGTTGAACTGACTGGTGTATCCGTCATTCCAGCTGATTGTTATTTAGAACCTGCGATGTTTGCAAGTCGTAAAATTATGGACCGATTTGGTCACGGAAGTCTGGATGTGGCTGAATCAAATTCTCGCGGAAAAAATCCATTTCCAAAGGATTGGCGTTTGCATGCTTTCTTCGTTGATGCTCTACCGATTTTAAATGAATCCGGTAAGATTGACACACCTGTAGCAGAGAAAACAGCACATCTTCATATAATAGATGCCATCCACGCATCTACCGAAAAAACAACCCTTCTATTCACTGGCCCACTTACTGATCTTGCTCGCGCATTAGACGAAGATCCTTCAATTGAAGAGAAAATTGAACGTCTTGTTTGGATGGGTGGAACATTTCGTGAAACAGGAAATGTGGAAGAGCCCGAACATGATGGCACAGCAGAATGGAATGTGTTCTGGGATCCTGAGGCAGCAGGTCGTGTATGGGATAGCAGCATAGAAATTGATTTAGTGGCTCTCGAAAGTACAAGCCAAGTACCACTTACGGAAGATATACGAAAACGTTGGGCATCTGAACGTAAATATTTAGGTGTTGATTTTCTTGGTCAATGTTATGCGATGTGTCCGCCACTGGTTCATTTTACAACGAACTCTACGTACTTTTTGTGGGATGTTTTAACTACAGCCTTTGTTGGTAACTCTGATCTCGTAAAAGTAAAAAGGGTTAATAGTATTGTTCATACAAACGGACCAAGTCAAGGCCGTACAGAAGAAACAGCTAATGGTCGACCTGTAAATGTAGTTTATGACGTGAATCGCGACGCTTTCTTCGATTATATTACTCAGTTAGCGAAAAAAGTAAATTAAATTATCTAGATATTAAATAACCGGTGAACTAAAAAAAGATAGGCGCCGTAATTCAATAGGAGGAAGAAATGACAATTAAATCGCGCCTTAAAATAATGATTTTTCTACAGTTTTTCGTTTGGGGTTC
The DNA here is from genome assembly GCF_044754065.1 of Psychrobacillus sp. NPDC093180. Taxonomy (NCBI): domain Bacteria; kingdom Bacillati; phylum Bacillota; class Bacilli; order Caryophanales; family Bacillaceae; genus Psychrobacillus; species Psychrobacillus sp. NPDC093180. The sequence continues at coordinate 199,763 of NZ_JBIVOJ010000009.1, forward strand.
TTGGCTTGTTACACTTGGATCTTATATGTTCAATACTTTGCATTTTACCGGCTCAGAAGTTGGGCTTGTTTATAGCTCCATTGGACTTGCTTCTCTCATAATGCCGAGTCTTATAGGGATTATTGCCGACCGCTTTGTAAAGGCAAATAGATTATATGGAATTCTTCACTTTTTAGGGGCTATTTGTTTATTTATTGCTGCGAAGGTTTCAGACCCTAGTCTTTTGTTTTGGGTAATGCTTTTTAACGCAATGGTCTATATGCCGACAATTTCTTTAGGGTATACCATTTCTTATTTTGGTCTTGAAAAAGAAGGACATGACACAACAAAAACATTCCCTTCCGTTCGTGTTTATGGAACTGTTAGCTTTATCCTTGCCTTATGGACAATCAGTCTTTTGGGATTTGAGTTAAGCAATATGCAGCTATATATTGGATCAGGAGCAGCTCTAATACTTGCGCTGTTTTCACTTGCACTACCTAATGTTCCAACAACAACTGCCAAGAAGGATGCATCTCTAGTCAGTCGTTTAGGACTCGATGCGCTCGTACTGTTTAAACAAAAGAAAATGGCGGTCTTTTTCCTTTTTGCTATGTTGCTAGGCGCAGCCCTGCAAATTAACACCACTTTCGCTGATCCATTTATACATGACTTTGCATTAAATCCTAGCTTTAAAGATAGTCTTGCGGTTAAGTACCCAGCCATACTATTATCCATTGGACAAATTTCAGAGGTAGTATTTATTTTAGCCATTCCATTTTTCTTACGCAGATTTGGAATTAAGACGGTTATCCTATTAAGTATGGTAGCATGGACATTGCGCTTTGTTCTCTTCGCTTTTGGTGAACCATCCGGCTTAGGATTCAGCTTATTACTATTATCCATGATTGTGTATGGTGCTGCCTTTGACTTCTTTAATATATCCGGATCCATTTTTGTAGAGAAAGAAGTAGATAGTAGCATTCGCGGTAGCGCACAAGGCTTATTCATGACTATGGTAAACGGACTGGGCACCTATTTGGGTGCAATCATTAGCGGTAAAATCGTGGATTACTTCACTGTTGATGGTGTAAAAGATTGGCAAAATATTTGGTTAATCTTTGGTTCCTATACAATCGTTCTTGCCATTATTTTTGCCGTGAGCTTTAAATACAAACATGATCGTGATGCTATGAAAGATATAGATAAAATTGCTTGATAAGTATTTTTTAAACGAAGATACATTTTTTAATGTCCGTCGCCAGATTTAGTGGCGACGGTTTTTCTATTATTACATTAATCTCTACTGTTAATTACTTTAATAGCAATAAATAAGACTTTGATGTATCTCCGTCTTTTCCCTCGCATGATACGTCTGATCTATGCATTATCCAGTGAAAAAGTTTAAGAACCCTGTAATAACGACTGCATTAAAGAAATCTGAAATCATGCCACCTATAGGAATAGCAAGGTAAGCAGTCGGAGCTATACCATATTTCTTAGTGATCGCCTGCATGTTAGCCATTGCGTTAGACATGGATCCCATTGCATAACCAATGAAGCCCGCTGTCTGGACTGCCGACTCATAATTTTTTCCAAGCAACTTGAAAATTACATAGTAACTGAACAGAAACATGAATGCGACTTGAGCAATTAGAATGACCATTATAGGAAGTGCTAGGTTTGCTAGTACCCAAAGCTTCAGACCCATTAAGGCCATAGCAAGGAATAAGGATAGCGAAGCTTCACCACATATTTCCATTTCCTCGTTCGGATAATGGTGACGGCCGATTGCTTCGACAACGTTACGTATAACAGCTCCCATAACCAGCGCTCCCATATAGTCAGGAAAAGTTATACCGGAGGCCGCCATAATTTTCGATAGTACTACCCCGGAACCTAAAGCAAGTGCTAGAAGCATGGCTGCACTGACAAAATTGTTCATATTAGTCTTTATCATTGTAGGCGCTTTCATTTCTTCTACTTCTTCTTTCGTAACAGCTTTTTCGCTAAGAGATAGCTGATTAAGTCGTCTGCGCATTATAGGTCCCCCTAATATGCTACCTGATACCAATCCAAAAGTAGCAGCTGCTAGACCGACTGCAGAAGCCCCCTGTACTCCATAGACTGGACTTTCCATAACAGCCCCAAATGCCGCTGCTGTGCCTGGACCACCCATCAATGAGATAGAGCCAACAGCTAACCCGAGCCTAGGGTCTATGCCAAACAAAGAGGCGATACCGCTCCCAATTCCATTTTGCACTGTAAGGACTACGACTGAGAGGAGCAAGATGAACAAAATCTGCTTGCCGCCTTTCTTAATGAGGGTTATGCTAGCAGAAAAACCAATCGTGGTGAAAAAAACATTCATCAATATATTTTGTAGGGTGGTGTCTAAAGAAATTGTCATAATACCAGTAGCATTGAGCACTGTGTTTACTAATGCAAATAATAGGCCACCGACCAATGGGGCGGGAATACAATACTTACTTAAGAAACTGCTTTTCTTTACTGCCCAAGATCCAATCCAGAACATAACAGCTGCAACCCCAGCTGCCTGATACATATCAAGCTCTAATTCAAACATATATTTCACTCCCTATAAATCATTTGTGAGATACCTAAATGGAAAAGTCGATAAAGTAAACGCTATCTATTTTCCCATTCATTATCAATAATCAAAACTATTTTTTCAACATCATCTCTACTTTACTATACCAGTATTTTTTAAATGATCATTTAAGGTTATTTACGAAATCAACTATTGTGCGGATTGGAATATCAAGATTATTTTGAAGCAAACCGAACAGTTCTTCTTGGTTCGTTGCACTAAGCACTGGTTGTGTGATACGCATAAACTTTTTGTTGATCCATTCTATATCGACTTTGTCTGATGCCTCTCCTGGTGCGTCATAAAGTTCAGACTGTAGTTCTGTACCATCATTTAGCGTGATATCAACCCTTGCCATACGCTTCTCTGGGAAGAGACTATCGATTTCAGGGTCTGTTACAAAATTCAGGCGTTTCATCATCTCAATTACCTGTGGGTTATCAAGCGCCTCATCTCTTACCTGCTTATATCCAAGGTCACCATGAACCAATGCGGCAGCAATCGGATAGGCAATATTATATTGAGCCTCATCAGTTGTTTGCGGGATTTTTTTACTCAATTTTGCAGCAGAGTCAAATGTATATACAGTTATCTCTTTGACATCTTCCGCTATAAATTCATATTTCTCCATTAAATCTAAACAGGCTTTAATTGGTTGATGTGCCCAACGACAGCATGTATAAGGTTTAAAGTACAGGTTCATAATTTCGTAACTTTCTCCAAGTGTCTCAACCAAGTGGCGGAACTCTGGTGCTTCTAAAAGATAGCCATACCCAGTGCTTCCTGCTAATGTTTCCTGTATGGCCATCGCCCCTACTAATGCACCGAATGGTACCCCATCTTTATTCATCGATGGATATTCCACTGAGCGCATAACAGGGGTGAGTGGCGCATGAAAGTCAGCAATCGACAAAGTATTATTCAGTTGTTCTTTACTTAGACCATACAATCTTCCTACTCCAGCCGCTGTTCCAAAGGCACCATACGTACCTGAGCTATGTAAGTAGTCATAATGTTTTTGCTCTGCAAGCGCCCAACGGATAGTAACTTCATAAGCAACAACTAAAGTAGTAAGATACTCTTTATATGTAACATTTTTTTCTAGGCTAGCAGCCAAAATACCCGCAACAAAAGACGTTCCAGGATGCCCTTTGATCATATTGTGACCATCATCAATGTCGAATGAATTTGAAGCATGCGACATCGCAATAGTCGCCCCTAGAAAATTAAAAGTTCTATCGTTACCGATAATAGGGATATCTCCATCTTTGCAGTTTAATTCTGCAAGTCTTACGCCCACATCAAATTGTTTGCCCTTACTCCCAAGTAACAAGGCCATCATCAAATCAATACTACAAACTATTGCACGTCGTTGAATTAGCTCAGGAAGTTTCTCCCATTCTGTATCAAGAATATAATCTTCGACTTTGTAATCGGTTACAAATTTCATGTTCAACACTCCTTAATTTAACAAGTGGAGATGATAGTGTCATCTCCACTAAAGTTAAAAGTTATAGTTTATTCACCTAGGTAGTTTCCCGTATTTAGATAATCAAGTAGAGTCGCTCTATCCATCCCTTTAATACCAAGATAATCGAGTGAATAACCTTCCTCAAAATAATTTTTTTTCAGCATGGCTCCGGCCATTACCATCATGGAATCGATAATAGGAGTACTAATCCCATACTGTACACCCAGTTCATGATAAACTTTGCATCCAACTGGTACATCTTCTGTTAAGTAACGATGATGTATACTATTGGGACCCGCATTTGCTTCTGTAGTTGGTAGATCAAGTGGAAGGAACATATTGTCTTTGCCATCTTTATCAAGTCCCATGTATTCCTGAGCCAATATACTGCGTCTTTGAAAGAAGGATTCGTAGGAGTACCTAGGTAAGTCAACACCTATACCTTCTGCGAGTTTGATTTCTTCATTATAGAACTGGTATTGCACTTCACAAATGGAAGGGCAAAGAGCATGAGCATACATGGAGTAACCAGTTTTATCAAAATCTCCAAAAATCTTGCCCCAGTTTTCCATTGTGGATACACCAAGTATCGTTGCTGGTACATGGATGACCGGGTTGATATTACTGAAGCCGATGTCAAGGACAGTATCGCCTTTTACTGCCCCATCGCCCTGAGTTACAGCGTCCATACAGGATAGGTATTTTGATGCTTCAATGAAATCATCTGCGTCAGTCATAGGGAGAGTAGCACCACGTAAAGTAATAGCACGATACTTTACTCCAACATGCGGGAACATAAAACCACCGACAGTTTCAATTCTTGTGCCATAAGGAGCGCTAGACCAACCACCGACTATGACTTTTTTTGTACATCCTGCTTCTCTCATCATTTTCCGCAATAACAAGGTTCCAAAATTATCCGTAAAGATATTCACGACCTGTCCGTCTTCTAAAACTGGGATCAATGATTTAAACAATGGCTCATGCCCAATAGCCGGAATTGCAACAACTATATGCCCAGCTCCCTTTACCGCCTCCTCAATATCTGTAGTTACTACATCGATTTTTGCGATTCCTGAGCGTTTGAAGTTATATAGATTTCTTTGAATACCATCAAGTTCAATACCAGTTCTTTGCAATCCCGCCAAACTTTTTTCGGCGAAAGGCATTGCATCATACAGCCGTACCTCCTGCCCAGCCAATTTTGCATCAGCAGCACAAGTCTTTCCGACAGCTCCAGCGCCAATCACCGCTACCGGTTTATTCATCAAATAATCCATTTTTCCCATATCCATACATCCCTCTTTATTATTTTTATTTTCTGATATTTAGTTTTACTGAACTTATTGTATAATGGTTATATTTCATTCGTAAAATGAATGGATTTGATGAATATCATTTAAAATTTTGATAGATTGTTGGTGTAAGTGCTATGGAGTTTAGAAATATAATTACATTCCTATGTGTGGCTGAAATAGGTTCCTTTACCGGAGCAGCCAATCAACTAGGGTATGTCCAGTCTACAGTTACAATCCAAATTAAACAGTTGGAAGAAGAGTTAGGTACTGTTCTTTTTGATCGTATAGGAAAAAGAATAGAGCTTACTGCAAACGGAAAGAGTTTTATGCATTACGCCAACCAGCTTGTGAATATTTCAGAACAGGCGAAGTTAATTGGCAAACGACCAGATAAAATTGAGGGCAGTATTCGGATTGGTATTTTAGAATCGTTGTTAATGTGGATTCTGTCAGAAAAACTTCCGGAATATAATAAATTGCTTCCCTTAGTCAAGGTACAAACAAGGACTTCTCCAGCAGATGAATTATTCCAAATGTTAAAGCAGAATGAATTGGATATTGTTTATTTTCTTGGCAAGAAAATGCACAGCACAGACTTCGTTTGTGCTTGGTCAGAGCCCGTTAAGATAGTTTTTGTTTCACATCCCGACAATCCTTTTGCACATAAAAAAGATGTCCTTTTGCGTGAGCTTGTAGACCAGCCTTTTATATTAACGGAGAATAATGGTTTTTATAGAAACTCATTGGATGAAGTTGCAATGCAACAAGGTATTACTATCCAACCTTTATTTGTAATAGATAATACAAGTGCTATTATTAAACTGCTTAAAAAGGGGCTTGGCATCTCATTTTTACCTGAATACGCCATCAAAGAAAGTATAATCAAAGATGAGTTGGCTATTATTGATGTAAAAGATTGCTCTATACAATTCTGGAGCCAGCTATTTTATCATAAAGATAAGTGGCTGGCTCCTCAGATGGAAAGTTTTATAGAACTTATAAAGAATAAAAATTGTTCATCATAAGCCCTTGTTAAGCAATTGAAATTATTTGGCTTATAGTTTTTTATAGCTAATTTTTCATAGCTCTCTTAGAGAAGCAAGTGAAGCAATGATTTTTGGAAAATGCACTATACACGTGCTATACTGATGAAGGATTTATTTTGAAAAAAGGAGTGTTTTGAATGGCGAAAAAAGGTTATTTTTTAATGGACACAGGCGAAAAAATCGAATTTGATTTGTTCCCAAATGAAGCACCAAACACAGTTGCAAACTTTGAAGAGCTAGCAAATAGCGGGTTTTATAACGGGGTTATTTTCCACCGTGTTATTCCTGGTTTTGTAAGCCAAGGTGGAGATCCAACTGGTACAGGTATGGGTGGTAGCGGTAAAACGATTAAATGTGAAACTGCTGGCAACCCACACAAACACGAAGCAGGTAGCCTATCTATGGCTCACGCTGGAAAAGATACAGGCTCAAGCCAATTCTTTATCGTGCATGAACCACAACCACACTTAAACGGTGTTCACACGGTTTTCGGTAAAGTTACTAGCGGTCTTGAAGTAGCAACAGCTATGAAAAACGGCGCGAAAATGGAAAAAGTAGAAGTATTCGACGCTGAATAAATAGAAAAGCGTAAGCGCCTATGTCTGCCCCGACAGGCAAATGGGAAAAAGCGAGGAAACAGCTTCCCAGCCACCACAAGCGATTTTGTTTGCGACGAGCTTGCGCAGGAGCAGCTTTTCCCCATTTGACCCCGAGGGGTAAGGCGCTAAAGCTGGACAGTAATTAAAATAAGCAGCTACCTTTAGTTGGGTAAGCTGCTTTTTACTATGGTCAGAAAGTGTGGTGAGTATAATGACACCATTATTTACAGGTAACTGGCTTGGTATTATTTCTACTATGTGCTGGATTTTATGCTTTTATTTCATCTTAACCTTTATTGAAAATTTGCGTAAAGGTGATGAGCGGATTACAAAGCAATCTAAGATAGCTGCAATCATTTTTTTATCATTGGCCTTGTTATTGCCCGCTGTGTTTAACTTTTATTTATTTGTCCAGATGCATAGTTGAAGCGTTTCTTTCGGAGACGCTTTTTTTCATTCTTTCTTATAAAAACGTTCACCTGTTGTGGGATTATAATATACCCTCGTTTTCTCACCTGTAACAGGGTCAAGATTGACCTCTTCTGTTCGCTCAAAGCCTTCTGCCACTTTTGTTCCATGATTGCGTCTAAACCGTTTATCGTAAATAAAGTACCCAAGCAAAATAAAAGCTACAACGGCTATAATTTGCAATAAATATATACCTACTATAACGATGATTGCTGTCATAGTTTCTCTACAACAACTGCTGTTCCGTATGCCACAATCTCACTCATATTATTACCAATCTCGCCTGAATCATATCGCATCATAACGATAGCGTTCGCATTCATAAGATGTGCATTTTTTATCATTCGGTCCATTGCTTCTTTCCTTGAATCCTCTAGCATCGCGGTATATTGCTTGATCTCCCCACCAACTAAACCTTTCAGTCCCGCCATAATGTCTCCGCCAAGCCCTCTACTTCTTACAATTAGACCATATGCAGGCCCTTTAACTTCAACAATTTTATATCCTTCTATCTTTTCCGTTGTAACTACTAACATATAAATCGCTCCTTTATGTCGCAAATTTTTCTTACACCTAAATGATGAATCCATATAACGCTATAAACTAAATGCGATAACTATAATTAAAATAAGCGGTGCAAATAAAACAATCCAACTTATTGGTCTCCCAAAATTAAGTGTCCAACCAACACCAAACCGCTTTTCAACTAAAATGCTAGGATCATCTTTATTGATGTAAATGATTCCGCCTTTCCAATATTTATCGTCATCGACTGCGATTTTATCTTCGAGACTCGGGCTGTCCCCTTTTACCTTTAATCGTGAGCCACTCTGTCCAACCTTCACTACATAAATACCGACTCCGACAAAAGTTAGCACTAAAAAGATAAGTGGAAGTGTGAACATTACCCAGGCAGGTCCAACCTCTGGATGGATCGTTTGTAAATGAAAATAACCCATCATTAAAGTCATTGTTATTGTCATAAATAATGCGAACCAACTGCTATATTTTCGGAATGCTAGTTGCTGTGACACAGATGTTTTTTTATTGGCTGGATTGATCTTTGCTCCTGCAAACCTCATCCCTTCACTCATTAAAAGGAACATCCCTTGCATGACTAGTAAAATAAGTGGCATGGAGATTGCACTGAAATAGGTTTTCTCGCTAAATGCATCAGGTTGCCCAGAAGGACCCCAATGAGTAGGAATCATATCCGGCATTTGAGCGTATTTCATAAATGTGTAAATGATTAAGCCTACTGTAATAATCATTGGAATGATAAATACAATCCGTGGTATTAGCTTAAGCTTCTCTTGAAACTGCAAGTCTACTACACGTACTTCCTTTTTCCCCGTTGTCCATCCTTGCACTTCTTTCAGCCTTTTCACACGTACATGCATCATGAAATAATAACCTAACCCAATAAAGAGTATGCAAAATTGAACGCCAATACTAATAACCGATAGCATTTCTTCTGACGGAGATTGTGTTAATGCCCAAATAATATAAGTTGCAAGCACAATAATTCCTACCGTTAAGACAACCGAAGTGTACCTTTTTTTATATGCTACGATTGTTGGTTCTTTCGTATATTGTTCTGGTATATATACTCCAAATGCTTCCGTTTGCTTTAAGAGTTTTGGTGTGATTGCTTGTAGTATAGTGATAAAAAGTAAAATGAAGCCAAATAATAAAACAATCATGATGTCCCCTCCTTAATGTTTTGCACGAGTTGTCTTACCATGACGACCATTTCTTCCTCTGACAGCTTTAGCACTAATCCTTCCGCTACTAATGGGCGAATTTGTTCCGCTAACTTTCGTTGTTCCTCTGCTGTAGCTTTTGGTATACCATTTGGTTGTATAATAACGCCTGATTTTGCGACGATTTGTATAAACTCTTTTTCCTCTAAGTAATGATAGGCTTTATTCACTGTATGCATATTCATGCCCAAATCTGCGGCAAATGCACGAACCGATGGCAATGAGTCACCTGGTTTTAACTCGCCCCTTGCAATTCCTTCAATAAGTTGCTGTGCTAGTTGTAAATAGATTGGAACGGATGAATTGGTTTGTATTTCTATGAACATGGTACTACCTCCTCTATTTACCTTTGTTCTACTTCTATTGTAACACATTTGTTATATATATGACAGAACAAAACATCTTGTTAGGCGGTGCTACGTACATAATAGGAATAAGGTGTCATGGTACGTTGAATATAGTATCCGCCGAGACTTTCGCATCAGAGGGAGAGTTGATCTTCAAAGTTGGACAACCCTCAACTAATTGATTACTTTCCAGTTGCCCAATGCACAAAAAAGCCCCGCCCACGTATGTGAGCAGGGTTGGTCGTTCTTTATTTCACTCTTAATACTTGTCCAATATATATAGTGTAGTTGGCATCCAACCCATTCCAGTCCTTAATTTGCTGGGCTGTGCTACCATACCTCTGACTTAATGAATAAACAGTGTCACCACTCACTACAGTATGATAAATTGCGGTACTTTTCTTTGGAAGATTAAAGCTTTTGGCGATTCCATTTACATGACCTCGGGCAAGCGATTCAATAAAGGAAGATGTTTTCAACTTTGTAGCATCATTTGCATTATCTATAAATCCATTCTCCGTTAAAAGAGCTGGCATATTTGACTCACGTAACATATGGAAGTTTTCTTGTTTTTTACCGCGATCATTATAACTCACAAGCTTTACTATTTCTGTATGAATCGTATTTTGATAGGTTGTAGTAGGTGCCCCTGATCCTGGATAAATATAATCCTCATAGCCTGTCCCGCCGCCCGCATTAATATGAACCGAAAGGAGGAAATCTGCTCCCCAAGCATTAGCTGCATTTGTACGTTGCGCCAATGTTAAAGATTGATCACCTGTCCGACTCATTAATATACTTACATTATTATATTCAGCAACCAGCATATCTTTGACTCTAGTAGCAATTTGCAATGTTAGGTTTTTCTCCAGCAAGCCATTTCCTATTGCGCCTGAATCCGTTCCACCATGTCCTGCATCAATGAATACTTTTACCATCATTATCACCTCATATTAGTTTTGAGTTGCTAGAAAAGAATGCTTGTCCACTAATTCTACTATTACATAGCAACCACCTCCTTTAAAGAAAAACATCTAGATTGAGCTTATTTTGGTTTGATGTACTTCAATGCTCTTGTACTATCCGCGAAATTAGTTGTCGTAGGATCTTGAATAATCCCCAGTGTTGCTAATAATCCGAAAACAACATTTACAAAAGCAAATATCCAGTCTTTCAGCTCCTCCGTTACATGAAAATCGGTTAACCCTGCAGCATGAGCTCCTATTAAAAGTAGTTCAGTTAATATGAATAGTTGAGCGATGAAACCTGTAACCCAAATCTTATTTTGAAAACGAACTTTCCAGTTAATGTTCATACTTGCTGAGCCTCCTGAATAATTTTGAGATTATCAATTCTTTTATGAGCATGCATGGAGCTCTCCTCTACTCGTGCCACACGTTCGGCTAGCATGTCCATTTGCTTTTCAATCGCCTTTAAATCGATTCGAATCGATTCCACACCATTCGTAATAGCATCTAACTTCGTTTCCATTACTGCCGTTTTTGCGGCATCTGCTTTTACATCTTTGTCGCGGTTACGACCAAATGTCAGTAGTCCTATTAGTAAACCCAATACGGTGCAACCAATACCGATAAATGCCTCCATTTTGCACCTCCATCCATCTCAAGTTTTCAATAACTCTCTTCACTACTAGGTGGGTTTATACGTCAACCGTACGTCAAGAAACGAGTGCTTTGACTTTGTCTTTTGCACGATCAATGTATTGTTGAACCGTTCTCTTCTTAAGATTCAGCTCCTCTGCAATCTCTGTCAGACTCATCCCATATGCCATATGCATTAAATAGCATTGTCTCTCTCTATGTGAAAGCTCTATTAAGATCGAAATAATCTTCTGTTTTTGTTCTTCGCTTAAACTAGTTTGCTCAGTGTCCAATTCAATCGTTGGAAATAAATCCATATCCAATAATGCACGGCGTTGATATATAGACCTTTTATCTGTTCCATGAAGATTGCCTGGTCTTCTTCCTTTTTTCATCCATTCCAATGCGTAAGACATGTCGTCTATCATGCTATTAATAATTTTGATATCTGCATTGTCTTTAGGATTCAGTGGGTCCAATCGTTCTTTTAGATGCTCCAGCTCTTTTCTATGGTAGGTATATTCTTTTATCAATTTTTCGGCCCAATTCAACATAGGAAACTCCTCCTTTTTTAATAAAACCTATAAAAAAGAGGACAACAAAAGACCAGCAAGATGCTGAAATCGTTTGTTGTCCTCCAGATGACTGGTGGGACTATTATGATTGTTTATTTAATAATTAAAAATCCTCTCCCTCGTTCCATTTTACACGTACAACTTTTCCTTGATGTGTTTTAATCGTCGTATCAGCAAATGCTGGCAACTCTGTCATTTTTGCAGTATTTTTACTAATCACTACGATGCATGGATTCGGAATTTCTTTTGTATTGAGATTGATATTGCCATTTGAATCTACTTCTACATCTTTCATTCTCATACATATCTCTCCTCACTATTTCCGAAAACGGAACAAAAATAGAACGTTAGTTCTTATTAGGGTGAATCTATCATATAATTAATAGAAACCTCTGTCAACAAAAAAGTTCCCAAAACGGAACAAATTATTTTACTTTGTTGCATTTAAGGAATTATTGAGTTAGAATTCTGACTATAGATAATATGTAAGGAGATTACAGCTGTGAAGAACTTCGGAACATTATTAAAAGAGCTAAGACTGAACAGAAAACTCACTATCGAACAATTAGCTGATTCTTTAAATTCAAAATTTGATAGCAAAATTAGTAAAAGCTCTATAAGTCGTTGGGAAAATGGCGAAGCAGATCCTAAGTTGGAATATGTGCGATTACTTGCAGATTTTTTTCAAGTTCCAGGTCAGTACTTCTTAGGAGAAGACTCAGAAAAAATCTTGGATAGCCAGAAAATCGTAACCATTGCAGCGCATATTGATGAAGACGTCACAGAGGAAGAAATGGAAGACATTAAGAAATATATTGAGTTTATTAAATCGCAACGCGGATAAATGAGGTGTATATATGACGTATGATCGACTAAAAATGGAGTACCCACATATTAAAATCATTGAAAAAGCTTTACCTAAGGGTCTCCCAGGTTTATATTATGATAACGTCATTGAAATTGATATATTTAAAGATAAATATGAAAAGCATTGTATTTTAGCAGAAGAGCTTGGTCATTACGAAACGACCTATGGAGACATTACAGATTTAAATGATATGAGAAGTGTAAAACTAGAACAAATTGCTCGAAGATGGGGCTATGAAAAAATTGTTTCTTTGGATCAGCTAATTGATTGCTACGAAAAAGGGCAAACAACACTGGAAGAAGTGTGCACGAACCTTGAAGTAACTCCCGAGTATTTAAAAAACGTTATCGATTATTATATTGAAAAATATGGTCTCTTTAAATTACACAAAGAGTACAGGATTACCTTTGAGCCACTTAATATTAAGAGGATAGAAAAAGAAGATTAAATAAAGGAAAAGGATGACTTAAAGGCAATTCCACCTCTAAGTCATCCCTACCTTTAGAAAAGTAAATAAGAACACTTACTAATTAAGTAATCGTTTTCCTTTTTCGTAGTACACTTCTTTTACATGCTCTGGAACCATTCCTCCACCAGTTGCCCAGGCAATATGTGTCGCATTATTCAAAGCAACTCCATTGCTCGCTAGATGAATTGGTCCTGTCATTCCAGCAAGTGCAGATGGTTCTAAATAAATTTGTTCTGTATCCGCAAATAGTGCGAGCAGTGTATACATTTTTTCATCACTAATCGTATAGCTTCCGCTTAATAGCTGCTCCAATGTTTTTCCGACAAATCCAGAAGGACGACCAACGGCTAAACCATCTGCGTCGGTTTTGTTGTCTAAGCCTATTTCATCTACCGCTATATCTTCATGTAATCCCGTCATCATTCCAAGCAGCATACACGGTGAATGAGTTGGTTCAGCAAAGTAGCAATGCACATGGTCTCCGAACAAAAGTTTCAAGCCGAACGCCACCCCACCAGGACCTCCACCAACACCACAAGGTAGATAGACAAACAAAGGATGATCTTGATCTACTTTTTTCCCTTGCTGCTCCAATTGTTTCTTTAATCTACTTGCTGCAACTGCATAGCCCATAAATAAGTCAGTAGAATTTTCGTCATCTATAAAAAAGCATGTCGGGTCTTTTTCCGCTTGTTTTCTACCTTCTTCCACAGCGATACTGTAGTCGGAATCATACTCGATGACCTCTACCCCTTTTTCTCGTAGCATATCTTTTTTCCATTGCTTCGCATCGCTAGACATATGAACGGTCACATGGAAACCAATTTTTGCGCTCATTATTCCAATACTTAGTCCAAGGTTACCTGTTGAGCCAACTGCAATAGAATATTTTGAGAAAAATTCTTGCATTTCTTTGTCTGCAAGAACAGCGTAATCGTCAGTTTCCTTTAGTAAACCTTCACGAATGGCAAGTGTCTCCGCAGTTTTCAACACTTCGTAAATGCCTCCACGTGCTTTAATAGAACCGGAAATTGGTAAGTTACTGTCGCACTTCAATAAAAGCTCTCCGTTGAAATCTATTTGAAATAACTCTTTCATCGCGGTAGCCATTGCTGGTATTTCTACAAGTGGTGATTCAATAATGCCGTTTGATTTCACTGTTTCCGGAAAGGCAATTTGTAAGTAAGATGCAAATCGATCTAGGCGATCGCTTGCATCCTGTACCATTTCACTCGTTACAGATAGACTGTTCAAGGCATCTTCTGTTATTGTCAAATTTGGATTAAACCAAATCACTTCTTCTGCTTTTTTCATTTTTTCAATTAAAGGAAATTGCTCGATTAAATTCTGTCTACTCATCGTTGTCTAACCCTTTCTACTATAAGCTATACACATGTGTTATATCAGGTGAACGTTCGTCAAATTGGAATCCATTGGCACGGTAAAATGCATCCGCTTTTGCTGATTCTGTTTTCGTTGTAATTTCATTGAACTGTCCTCTTGCATGGACGAAAAGCGCATGAAAAAGTTCACTTCCAATTCCTTTTCTGCGATAGGATGGTAATGTATAGGCTCTTTGTAGCCTGGCAGCTGAAGCATCCTTGCTCTTCGTATTTCGATTTAATCCTCCAATTGCAACGAGTTCTTCCCCATCCCATGCACCAAAAAGCGCTTCTCCTTGTTCGCTAAATCGATTCGTACCATCTTCATATTCAGAAGCAAGTCTCGATACGAAACGATAGCCTTCTTTTTCGCTTTCTTTAATTAGTCTGGATACGTCTACTTCATTTAAATCAGAAATCTTTTTCACTTCGATTGCCATGTAAGTTCCCCCATTCCATTTTTAAAAACGAATTCCTTACTAGTATTCAATATATGTAAGCAGTTTCCCTTTAAATTATTAAAAACAAAAGACATTATTACTGGCACAAGTGCCTATGTCTGCCTTATAGGACAAATGAAAATAAGTAATGATATTAGGATGTCGCACATAATAGGATAACTGTGCGGTAAATATCGACGTCTCACTCTGAGTTTTTAAGAAATTGTTGTTTTCCATGTCTGATTGATTGCTCTTATCCATTAACTGGATAATATGACAGAGAGATAATTCGAATTATAGGACCAATATTTCTTACAGCTTGCCGAAATACCATACTTGACTTCTGCTAGGAGCGGACGCCGAAGTTATACGAGCGCTTGGCGTTTGGTTAGGAGCGGTTACTGAAAGTTTACGAGCGCATAAGACGTATGTATGAGCGCAAACAGTTTTTACGAGCGCTTGGCGGTTGTTTTAGAGCGGATACCGATAGTTTACGAGCGCATAAGACGTCTGTATGAGCGCAAACAGTTTTTACGAGCGCTTGGCAGTTGTTTTCGAGCGGATACCGGTAGTTTACGAGCGCATGAGACGTCTGTGTGAGCGCAAGTAGTTTTTACGAGCGCTTGGCGGTTGTTTTAGAGCGGATACCGATAGTTTACGAGCGCATGAGACGTCTGTATGAGCGCAAACAGTTTTTACGAGCGCTTGGCAGTTGTTTTCGAGCGGATACCGATAGTTTACGAGCGCATGAGACGTATCTTATGAGCGCAAACAGTTTCTACGAGCGCTTTGCGGTTGTTTTCGAGCGGATACCGGTAGTTTACGAGCGCATGAGACGTCTGTGTGAGCGCAAGTAGTTTTTACGAGCGCTTGGCGGTTGTTTTGGAGCGGATACCGATAGTTTACGAGCGCTTGAGACGTATCTATGAGCGCAAACAGTTTTTACGAGCGCTTGGCAGTTGTTTTGGAGCGGATACCGATAGTTTACGAGCGTATGAGACGTATCTATGAGCGCAAGTAGTTTTTACGAGCGCTTGGCAGTTGTTTTAGAGCGGATACCGATAGTTTACGAGCGCATGAGACGTATCTATGAGCGGAAGTAGTTTTTACGAGCACTTGGCGTTTGGTTAGGAGCGGATACCGTGGATTTACGAGCGCATGGAAAGTATGTATGAGCGCAAACAGTTTTAAGGAACTGATCAGCATGCAATAAAGCTTAAAGTTTCCTAAAAACCAAAAATCCCGCATTGCTTGGGCAAGGCGAGATTTTGAGATATTATACTGTTGCTTCAATAACAGCTAGTCTTTGTGCTACTTCTTCTTCGGAAAGATTATGCTCTACTTTGTAGCGGTTACGTGGGTGTACACGGCACTCGTGAGAGCAGCTACGAAGATATTTGTGTTCGTTTTCTTCTGAGCAAAGAATTTTGTCATTACATTCTGGATTTGCACAGTTTACGTAGCGTTCACATGGTTCACCTGTAAAATGATCTTTCCCTACAACAACATGTTCTACTTGGTTGATTGGAACAGCGATACGCTCGTCAAATACGTACATTTGACCATCCCATAATTGACCGCGAACTTCTGGGTCTTTTGCGTATGTTGCAATCCCACCATGTAGTTGGGCAACATCTTCGAATCCTTCCCGCACTAACCAGCCCGAGAACTTTTCACAACGAATTCCGCCTGTACAGTATGTTAAAACTTTTTTGCCTTCGAACATTTCTCTGTTCTCTAGCATCCATTCTGGAAGATCGCGGAAGTTGCGAATATCTGGACGAATTGCCCCACGGAAGTGTCCTAGGTCAAATTCATAATCATTTCGAGCATCGATTACTATTGTATCTTCTGCTTGCATTTGTTCAAAAAACTCTTTTGGAGAAAGGTATTTTCCTGTTAATTCATTTGGATTGATATCGTCTGCTAATCCTAAGTGAACGATTTCTCGTTTAGGACGAACATGCATTTTTTTAAACGCGTGTCCTTCTGTTTCATCTATTTTATACACCATGTCAGCAAAACGATCGTCTGCTTTCATCATGTTGATATACGCATCGGTTTGTTCAATTGTTCCCGAGCACGTGCCGTTAATTCCTTCATCTGATACTAAAATACGCCCTTTTAACCCAATTTCTTTACAAGCAGCAAGATGTTCTTGTGCGAATGTTACTGGATCTTCAATCGGGACATATTTATAGTAAAGTAATACTCTGTATGCATTTGTTTCCATTTTTTACTCCACCTTTTCTAATTTTGTCCACCGTACAGTATAACAAAATTAGAGTTGGTTGTTAACTATTACGATTGAATTCGCAACAGTCAGTCTTTCACTGCTACTTTACAAAGTTCTGTAAAGCTTCTTTCAAATTTTTCATTGTCTTCTTTTTGGCGTTTCCTTGGTCCTTTTAATCTTCCGCCAGCTTGCCTAATTTTTTTGGACATATGGCGACTATCTAATAACTGGTCAATATTTTCATGTGTATACCAACGTCCATTTTGATCGATTGCGAAGCCTTGTTTTGCTAATACCATTGCCGCAAGGCCGTAATCCTGTGTGACAACAATATCACCTTTTTTCACTCGATTCACTAGCACAAAGTCCACCGCGTCAGCACCTTTAGAGACCATTACCGTTTCTGCTCCATCTCTTTGCATATAGTGGGCAGTGTCACATAGTAATGTAACTTTTAAATTAAACTTTTTTGCTACCGCGATTGTCAAATCTACAACTGGACATCCATCTGCATCTACTAAAATACTCACCATTTTACGCACCTCACCCAAATGTCCTTTTTACCACATTGTATTACATATTTTCATGGAAAGCATAATGTAAGAAAAAAGCGCCCACTACCGGACGCTTTATCGTTCATATGCTCCTAATATTTCTACTGCTTTTTCTGTGATAGACGTCTCAACGGCTTTATCAAAATCAACGTCCCCACTTATTGCGCCATTTGCTTTATATGCATCGTACTGCTTTATGACATCATCTAAAAACATTTTACCATCTGGGTCCAGACCTGTTACAAATACTTTTTCCCATAATGCTGGATCTTTTAAAGCAGTATGCTTTGTCATAATATCAATTATTTCTTTTTTTCCTTCATCTTTAATGAAAGCATCGTTATAGTCACGTACCCCTTTTAAGTAAGCAGCCATAAAGCGTAATGACACATTTTTTTCGTCATTCATGAATTGAGGTGATCCTAGTACGAGAGCAATTTGAGATTCAGGAGCATAGTCTGTTGCGTCTCCAAAACGAAGGTGTAAGTCATTTTCAATTCCTTGTGTGATAAGCGGTTCAATTTGTAGTGCGGCGTCAATCGAACCATTGTCTATTGCACCTAGCATACTACCAAAATCCCCTAGTAACACAAGCTCTACATCATCTTGTGTTAAACCAGCATGTTTTAACATTTCTAAGTAAATATATTCATCGATTGAATTTTTCGAAGAGATAGCAATACGTTTCCCTTTGAAATCTTCGTATTCTTTTATAACATCTTTCATATGATTACCTATTACAAACGTAAAGTACGATTTACCTGGTACATTATGTCCTTTATCAGCAATTATTTTTACATCGATTCCTTGGGCAATCGCATTAAAGAATGATGCAGTGGATACGCCACCTGCTATATCTACTTCGCCAGATGCAAGCGCTGGAAGCATCTCATCACTATTTGCAAACTGGGCAAATTCTACTTCAATATTATAATCTTCGAAATATCCTTTTTCTTTTGCTATATAAAACCCGGCTCCAGATGCTGCACCATCTTCAGCGATCCGCACTTTCACTTTCTTATCAAGTGGCGCCAAATCTCCTGAAGGGTTATTTGTATTTACCTCATCGTCGTATACATCTTCGCTCTCTTTTTCTTTAGAACTACAAGCACCTAGTAAAAGCACTATGGATGCAAATAGTATGAACCAACGCTTTTTCACAAGCTTCCTCCCTTATCCTCTAGACCTTTGTACTTCTTGTTGTAAATGATTCCAAATAGCAATAAATTGCTCCGCCATCTCTGCATTTGCTCGCACTTGCTCCATCGTTCTCGGTCTTGGTATGGGGACCTTAATTTCATTGACGATTTTTCCGGGGTGCGCGCTCATTAATACAATCCGGTCGCTTAGCAGTAACGCTTCATCAATGCTATGCGTAATAAATAACACTGTTTTTTTCGTTTCGGACCAAATAGAAAGTAATTCTTCTTGTAAAATGAATTTGTTTTGTTCATCAAGTGCTGCAAATGGTTCATCCATTAGTAAAATTTCAGGGTCGTTTGCAAAAGCTCTCGCAATACTTATCCTTTGCTTCATGCCCCCCGATAGCTCATTCGGATAAAGCTTAGAAAAGTTTCTTAGACCCACTTTTTTCAAATATATATCCGTTTGCTTACGAATAAATTCCTTCGATAAATGACGCATATTAAGCCCGAAAGCCACATTTTCTTCGACCGTCAACCAAGGAATAACTCCTTTTTCTTGGAAGACCATCGACTGCAAAGGGCGAAAATCAGAATCTGCTGCAATTGTAAATTGACCAGAACTTGGATGCTCCAAACCTGCAAGTATGCGTAATAGAGTTGTCTTTCCACAACCACTCGGTCCGACTAGACAAACAAACTCTCCTTCTTTTACTTCGAGAGATACATTTTTAAATGCTGTCACACTATTATTTTTCTTGTAAAACACCTTCGTTAAATCTTCAATAGAAATTTTCACATCATTACTCACCTATTCACCTCCATGGGACAATTTTCTTTTGCAGCCCACGTAGGAGAAGGGAAAATAGAAATCCAAAGAAGGAGATGAGTATTAAACCAACGAACATTTCTTTTAACATAAATGCTTTATAAGAGGTCCATATTAAATACCCGATTCCTGACGTGGCTCCCATCATTTCCGCAGCAACGATTGTAAGCAGTGCAATTGCCTGCCCCATTTGAATGCCTTCTAGCATGACAGGGAGTGCACCCGGAAATGCTATTTTGAAGAAAAAATCTTTCGGACTTGCCCCGTAATTTTTTGCAACGTCTAAATGCACTTTTTCTATATTGAGAACACCTGCAACGGTATTAATAACAACTGGGAAAAATACGCTTCCTGCAATCGTTACTATTTTAGAGAAGTCTCCTATTCCAAAGAAAATAATAATGATAGGGAGTAGTGCTAGCGTAGGTATTGGCATTAGCGCCATCACAATTGGGGATATAAAATGTCGAATTGGTGCATACAATCCCATCAGTAGGCCAATGACTACCCCTGGTATAACGCCGAGTAAAAATCCTGCTGCAATTCTAGACAAAGATACGGAAACATGTGTCCATAAAAGTCCGTTCGTTGCCAGTTCGAAAAATGTAGATACAATGGCAGACGGCGGTGGGAAAAATCGAATATCCAAAATTCCCGTTCGAGAGCATATTTCCCAAATCAAAAGAATTAGAATAGGTGAAATAATCGTTAATAGTTGCTTGCTTCGCTCTTTTACTTGTTGCTTTTTCCATTCCTGTTGCTCGGTTTCGTAGGGATCGAATAGTCCGTTCCCTTTTTCATCGCGCATTTTTCACCACCTCTTCTCAAAATAATATGTCGTATGTCGGGAATGTGTGAAAGATGCGTAAAATACTAGCTGGAGCCTATTTTTAAAGAATATTCAATTTGACAAAATACACATTATTTGGTAAGTTTATAAATATTTTTAAGGGGAGGTAATGAAATTGTCGCCAAGAGAATTAATGTCTAATAGAGAAATGCCATATTTCGTTATTAGTCTTATTTTCAGTGTCCTATTATACATACTTGCTATCTTATCTTTATTTGGAATTGCTATCTTACTAGTTTTATTTGCATTTTTACTCTATGCCAACATGATTATGCTTGGATCCATTCGAGGAAATGGCGTACGTATTAGTGAAAGGCAGTTTCCAGACATCTATGAACGAGTAGTCTCTTTATCTACTGAGATGGGTCTAAAAAAAGTACCCGATGTCTTCGTTATTCATTCGGAAGGTGCATTTAATGCATTTGCTACAAGATTTCTAGGAAGAAATATGGTTGTCATTTATTCAGAAGTGTTTGAGCTTGCTAGGGAACGTGGAGAGGCAGAACTTGATTTTATCATTGCGCATGAGCTTTCCCATGTAAAAAGAAGACATGTGTGGAAGAATATTTTAATCATGCCTGCTCAGTTTATACCATTTCTTTCCCAAGCATATAGTCGATCTTGTGAGTATACCTGTGACCGGGAAGCGGCTTACTATATACAAAATGGGGAAGCTGCCAAACGAGCCCTTACAATCCTTGGCGTTGGAAAACAATTATATACAGAAGTAAATGAGGATGCTTTTCTGGAACAAATTCATACGGAATCGAATGTTGCCGTATGGTTAAGTGAAGTATTATCTAGCCATCCGCTGTTACCTAAACGAGTGCAAGCTGTTGGGAACTTTATGCGAGTAGAAGGCACACCTACCTACTATTCTAACTCCACAAAAATTGCCTTGGGCATTGGGGCTCTCTTTGGTATTTTCTTTGTTTGTTATATTGCAGTCATTGCCCTAATTACAGCTGGTTCTTTAACGTATGCAAGTTTGTTTTCTGGAAGCGTATTTGATGAATTATCTTCGGAAAATGAATTATCTGCAGAAGAGGATTATTTAAATAGCGATTATTCATTAACATTAACCCCGCTCATGGAAGCTGTTTCAAATGGAGATGACAGCACGGTTAGAGATCTCCTATCTAGCGGGGCTGATTTAGAAGAGGTGGATTCAGAGAACACCACTGCTCTTCACTATGCAATTTACGGCGACAATATAGCAATGGCAGAACTATTATTAGTTAGAGGAGCTAATCCAAATACAGCCGATGATTATACTAATGCGTTAACAGCTGCTTTGGAAGCTGAAAACTTGGAGATGGCTTCCCTTCTATATGAGCACGGAGCAAATCCAACAATCAAGGATCCACAGGGTTATTCAGCCTTAGACATGCTTGGTGTGAGTAGCGAAGAGGATTTTTTAAATATAATTAATAATAATTAACTAAAAGGTGAGTCTAGCAATTAGACTCACCTTTTTCTATTTAATAACAAATTTTGTTTTACTATATCCTTCTTTTGCTTTCTCTACTTCTAAAATAGCTGGCATGGATGCTTTAAGCTCCGCAACATGGGAAATAACGCCAATCATGCGTCCGGATTTTTGTAAATCAACTAATGTGTCAATTGCTTTGTTCAATGATTCCTCGTCAAGTGAACCAAACCCTTCATCGATAAACATCGTATCAATCCGAATACTTCCTTGGAAGCTTTGAATGACATCAGCCATTCCAAGTGCTAGACATAGCGATGTATTAAACTTTTCACCACCCGAGAGTGTTTTAACATCCCTCGTTTGACCTGTATAGGCATCATACACATCCAATCCAAGTCCACTTTGTTTGCCATGTGTTTCTTGTCGTTCACTTCGAAGCAATTGGAATTGACCATTCGACATATGCTTTAATCGCTCATTTGCAGCAGCGATGATTTGCTCTAAATATTCAATTTGCACATAACGCTCAAAGGAAATTTTCAAATGATTTTGTCCGCGTAGCATATCGTACAAATCGACTATTCGATGCAATTGCTGCTCTAATCCCGCAATTCGTTCGCTTGTAGCAACAATTTTTTCCTCTAATATACGTCCTGCTTTTTCATATTCTTTTGTGCTATTTAAAGCATTTAGGGCTTGTTCGTATGTTTCCTTTAACTGAACAAGTTCTTCTTCTAATGGTGCAAGCTCAACTTTCACTTTCTTAGCTAGCTGTTGTCTTCCTTCTTTTACTTGCTCTGTTAACGTATGAACCGTTTGTTTATACGCCATGCATTGTTCTTTTAGCACCATTCGTTCTTTTTCGGATAGCTTAGCTGCTTTATATGCATCAACCGATTCAAAAGACGCTCTTACTAATGCTTCTTGGAAGTTCTCAAACGCTTTATCACGCTTTTCTTTTGTTTCCTTTTTAGCCGCATCAGCATGTTCAAGTGTTAAAATTGCTTTCGTACAATCATCTTGAGCAAACTTCAGTCTATTCTGTGCTTTCTCCCATGCATGTTCTAATGCTTCTTTTTGTCGTCTGGCCTCCAGCAATTGAATTTGGAGCTCCTGTAAACTGGAGATATGTGCTGGAATCGCTGTTTTTTTCGATTCATATACGGCCTTTGCTGATTCTAATAGTCCGTTTTGTTGTTGATAATTCATCTCCAACTGATTTTTTTCTTGTTCCAACTCCTCAACTTTGGCAAGCAAGTCTTTATAAGGTTGTTTTAATAAAGAGAGCTTACTTTTTTCTACTCGAAGTGCAGACACATCTGTTTCTAACTGTTTTAGTTCCCCTGATACTTGCTCTGCTTGTTCCATATTAACTTGGAGCTGCTCTAATCGCTTTTGTAGATTTTGTAGCTGATTGTTTGATGCTTCTTTGTTTGCAAGTATGGTTAACCATTTTGTTTCTTGTTGCGTTAACCTTTCTTTTAGAAGGCGTAATGCTTCTTCGTTCACAGACTCTTCATGTGAATCCACACTAGTTGTATGATGCTCCTTACTGCCACAAACGGGGCAAGGTTCATCTGGAAGTAGTTTGGATGCTAAAATGCTTGCTTGGTTGCTCATCCATTTTCGTTCTTCTGTGTCATATGCTTTTTTCATTTCCCGAAAGAGGCTTTGTTGTTCTATTTCCTTTTCCATAAGTGCTTGTAATTCTTTTTCTTTCGCCAAGTATTCTTGTATTGCGGTGTGCTGCTCCTGTAATAGGCTAAGTTGTTGAACTTTTGTATCAAGCGGCTCCACAAGGTCTTCTAGCTTATCAATCACGCTTTTTTGCTCTGTAGAAGCTTCTTTTTCTTTGTGGAAAAGCATGGATTTCTCATCTAATTGACTTGTTACCGATGCTGTACTTTTCTCCAGCAAAAGCATTTCTCTTTTCTTTGTTTCCAGTTCTTCAAATAAAGGTACTAATCCGTTTAACTGAATTACAGCTTCAACGCTTTTCTCTCGTACTCCTTTTTTACTTACCTCCTCGTTATAGATAATATTTACTTTCTCAAGGGTTTCTTCTGCTCTAGTCATTTCATCTCGTGCTAATCCAAGCAACGTTTCTTTGTTTTGTACTTCCTTTTGGAGATCCGAATAATAAGTTTCAATTGCTTCTATCGTACTCGCACGTTCGGCTGCTTCTAGTTGTCTTTGTTTGTGAGCGTACACTTCATTTTGTTCTTTTAAACTTTCAAGTTGCTGTTCTTTTGTTTCAAGCTCTTGGAATCTTTCGTTTGTCACTTTTGCTTCATAATAGGCAACTTGTTTCGCTTCGTGTTGTGTGTAAGCCTCTTTATACATGGATTCGTCTAGCTGAATCTTTTCTTTGTAAAAGTTCGTTTCTTCTTTCAAAGCATCGACTAATTGATACGTATTAAAGCTACTAGACTCGATCAATTCAAACACACTCGATTCTCGCACTGGGAAGGAAGCTAAAATTTGCTCGGTATAACCATTTCGCGTTAGCTCTTCTTTTTTTAGTTCCGCTTCTGCAATAAGTTTTTTGTCTTTCAACTTCTCACTAATCATTTTATACGGTTCTGTTTTGAATATTTTACGTAAAATAGCTTCTTTGTTTTCCGTTGGGGAAGTGAGAAGTTTTCTAAATTCACCTTGGGGTAGCATCACAATTTGGCTGAATTGGTCAAGTGTTAGTCCTATTATTTCTTCTACTTTTTTATTAATTTCGGATACAATTTGTCTCTCGACTACCGGTACCTCTCCTGTTTCTTGTAATTCGAAAAATTCATAGCGTTCGCCAGTTGCACTTTTATTTCCTTTTTTCACATGTGAAAGCTGTCGTAAAATGCGATACTTTTGGTTATGTATTTCAAATATCAACTCGACAGCAGTATGTGTATCGTCTGTAGCAAAATCGCTTCGCATTATTTTAGTATCGCGTCTATCTTCACCGCTTCCAGACCCATATAATGCAAAACAAATTCCATCAAAGATAGTCGTTTTACCAGCTCCGGTTGCACCGGAAATAACAAATAGGCGATTGTCTTTTAACTCTGTAAAATCAATCGTCTCCGAAAACTTATATGGACCAAAAGCGGTCATTGTCAGTTGGAGTGGCTTCAAGCTTTCTCTCCTCCTTCTCGTTCTTCCAGGATTGTTTGGCCAAGCACCTCTTTAAATAATGCCTCTGTTTCCTCCGTAGGCATTTTTCCGCTTAGTTCTTCATAAAATGCTTGAAACAGCGTAAAGTCGTCCATCTTTCTTCGAGGCATTGTTTCACTGTCCGCAGCTGTAATTTGTGCGCGAAATACTTTTCTTTCCACATGCATTGCATTCGGATAGACTGTTCGGATTTGTTCCATCGGCGATAAAATAGGCGTCTCATCAAGCAGTTTCACAAAAACAAAATCTTCACTTACCGGTTGCTTTAATATATCTTGCATATATCCTTCTACTGTCCGCATATCACGATTCGGTGTTAATAATCTCTTTTCTATCGTTACATTTCCTACTTCATCCAGTTCCACTATAAAGAAACCTTTTTTATGATACTCTTCTGAAATGGAGTATTTTAAAGGAGATCCCGCGTATTGAATCGTCTCGTTTAAAACATAGTGTGCCTGGTGAAGATGTCCAAGGGCCGTATAATGAAAGTTTTTAAAAAGGGCTGCATCTACATACTCTGCTCCTCCTATTGCAAGTGGACGCTCTGATTCACTCGTATTATCTTCCTCTTGCCCATGAGGAGTTACGAATGCATGTCCTACAAAAACATGTCTTATCGAAGGATCTGCTTGTTTTTCTATTTCCTTTATGATTGCTTTCATCGCAGTTTGATGACTTGTAACAGACTCATCCTCTAAAATATGACGTACTTGAGAAGGATCAGTATATGGGATTAAATGAAAGCAAACTTCACCGTATGCATCTTTTAATATGACTGGTTTTGGTTCTTTTGTTAGTTGACCTACTATATGTAAACCTGTTTCTTTCATCAGTTTACTTCCAAAGTTCAATCGTCCAGGGCTATCATGATTTCCTGCAATACTAAGCACAGGAGTGTCCCGTTTTAAAACGATTTCGGCGAGCATTTCATCTAGTAAATTTACCGCTTCTGTAGGCGGAACAGCACGGTCATATAAATCACCAGCGATAATAACAGCGTCCGGCTTTTCTTGATCGATAGCTTTTATAAATTGTTTTAATACAAATTGTTGTTCTTCCGTCATGTATACACCTTGCACTAGTTTTCCTAAGTGCCAGTCTGCTGTATGAAAAAATTTCAATGCAAAGTCCCCTTTCGGTATTCAATATATCTATTTTAACAGATGAAAGCGCTTGTAAAATATGGAATTATCATAAATTTCAGTGCACCTTATTGCTTGACATGGTATTATGTTTGTGGGAGGAGGATGTTTATGTCATCAGAAACTTATCAACTTACAGCCATAATAATTTATATGGTTGCAATGCTAGCTATAGGCTGGTATTCGTATAGAAAAACGTCCAACTTAACAGATTACATGCTTGGTGGTCGTTCACTAGGTCCTGCTGTTACTGCATTAAGTGCAGGCGCTGCAGATATGTCCGGTTGGTTACTAATGGGATTACCTGGAGCCATTTATCTTTCAGGTATGGGACAGGCGTGGATCGCAATTGGTCTTACAATTGGTGCTTATCTAAACTGGTTATTTGTTGCACCAAGACTGCGTGTATATACACAAGTATCTAATGATTCTATTACCATTCCAAGTTATTTGGAGAGTCGTTTGAAGCAGTCGTCTCGCTTATTACGAGTGGCATCCGGTATTATTATTTTGTTATTCTTCACGTTTTATGTATCTTCAGGAATGGTATCAGGTGGAGTTTTCTTTGAAAGCTCATTTGGCCTAGATTATCACACTGGTCTTTTAATTGTTTCAGGCGTAACTGTTGCCTATACATTGTTCGGAGGCTTCCTAGCAGTTAGTTACACAGATTTCCTTCAAGGTCTTCTAATGTTCCTTGCGTTAGTTTCTGTACCGATTGTGGGAGTATTTACAACAGGTGGTTTAGGTGAAACAATTGAATCTATTAAAGCTGTAAATCCAACGCATCTAAGTCTTTTTGCAGGAACATCCTTAGTCGGTGGAATTTCTGCCGTAGCTTGGGGACTGGGTTACTTTGGTCAACCGCATATTATCGTTCGCTTTATGGCAATCAGCTCTGTAAAAGAAACCAAACAAGCACGTCGTATCGGTATTGGTTGGATGATTCTAAGCCTGGGCGGAGCAATTGCTACTGCTTTAGTTGGAGTTGCTTACTATCAACAGAATCCAGGATTAAGTCTGGATAATCCAGAAACTGTATTCATCGCACTTGGACAAATAATATTCCATCCGTTCATTGCAGGTATTATGCTTGCAGCTATTTTAGCTGCTGTTATGAGTACAATTTCTTCACAATTAATCGTTACATCTTCTGCATTAATAGAAGATTTATACAAAGCAGTTATTAAAACAGATGCTCCAGATAAAACGTATGTACTCTATGGACGTATCGCTGTACTTTTAGTTTCACTAATCGCTTTAGTTGTTGCATGGGATCAAAATTCAACCATTTTAAAACTTGTTTCTTTTGCATGGGCAGGTTTTGGAGCAGCATTTGGTCCAATTATTTTACTAACACTTTACTGGAGAAAGATTACTTCAGCGGGTGCTTTAGCAGGTATGATAGTCGGAGCTATAACTGTATTAGTATGGGGCACGAATAAAGCACTTTCAGCTGCTTTGTATGAAATCGTTCCTGGGTTTATTTTAGCATTAATTGCTGCAGTAGTTGTCAGCTTAATGACGTATAAACCTAACCCTGAGATTGATAAAGAATTTGATGAAACAGTACGTTTATTAAAACGGGATCGATAATAAATAATAGAGGCTGACCGATTATATCGGTCAGTTTTTTTGTTGCTTTTAAACTAGCCTAGAGGAAATTTCTCGCTATTTTAGTTGTTAACCTATCTACCTCTAAGCTATAAGTTCTAATGAAATGTTTATACTTATTTCCCTATATGACACTTGTCATACTTAAGACTTGACGTTTATGTCTACTCCTAATAACAGCATACCTTTATAGTTAGGGTAATGATTCTCTTATAGGAGGAATACTAATGAGCAGAGAAAAAACACTTGAATTACGTAAAAATGTAAAACCATTTGAAAACTCTGAGTTGAAAAAGAGTATTGTTCAACTTATTAATACAATTCCACCATTTTTTATCCTTTGGTTTTTAGCCTATATGAGTTTAGATATTTCTGTTTGGCTAACAGTTGCTCTATCTATAATCGCTGGAGGTTTCGTTATTCGTGTTTTCATTATTTTTCATGACTGCACACACGGTTCTTTCTTTAAAAATAAAAAAGCAAACAATATTACTGGTACAATAACAGGAATTATTACGCTATTTGCCTATGAAAAGTGGAAACGTGAACATAATATCCATCACGCAACGAGCGGTAACTTAGATAAACGCGGTGTCGGTGATATATGGATGATGACTGTAGAAGAATATATTGAAGCCACTCCAATGAAGCGACTTTCTTACAGACTTTATCGAAATCCAATTGTTATGTTCGGTTTAGGACCAGCTTTACTATTTTTAGTAAGCAATCGAATTAATCGAAAAGATGCTCGACCAAAAGAGCGTAATAACACGTATCTGATTAATATTTCGGTAATTGTTATTTACTCTCTCATTATTTGGTTAATAGGTTGGCAGGCATTTGCGATTATTCAAGGAACGATTCTCTTTGTTGCTGGTTCACTAGGTATTTGGTTGTTTTATGTACAACACCAGTTTGAAGACTCGTATTTTGAAGATGAAGCCGATTGGGATTATGTAAAAGCTGCTGTTGAAGGAAGTTCTTATTATAAGTTACCAAAGGTTTTACAATGGGTAACTGGTAATATTGGCTTT
Organism: Psychrobacillus sp. NPDC093180; assembly: GCF_044754065.1. Classification (NCBI taxonomy): domain Bacteria; kingdom Bacillati; phylum Bacillota; class Bacilli; order Caryophanales; family Bacillaceae; genus Psychrobacillus; species Psychrobacillus sp. NPDC093180. Next base: position 228,681 of record NZ_JBIVOJ010000009.1, read on the forward strand.
CACCATGTGCATCATTTAAGTCCAAGAGTTCCTAACTATAACTTAGAAAAAGCACATGAATCGACTCCACCTTTACAGAAAGCAACAACGATCAATCTTCGGACTAGCTTACAATCTATCCGGTTCCGTTTGTTTGATGAAGCTAACAAAAACTTTGTAAGCTTTAAAGAAATTAAACACTTAATCAAACAACAGAAGCATTCCGCTATGCTACATGCTAAAAATGCAACAACCGAAGGAAAATAAGCCTTTAGCAAAAACCATTCCATTGTAACGAGGAATGGTTTTTCCTTTATAATAAAGAAAAGTGAGGTGTATTCGTTGCCAAAATGGTATCAGATTTTTCCAAAGTATCCTTGGTTAAGTATATACGCTTGGATTGTTTTTTGTATTTTTCCTTTCTTTTTTATTTTTAAATCAAGCACTCCAGTAGAAATTGTCATTGGATTAACTTTAACCATTTTATTTTTTATTGCTTACCGTCTATCATTTACTTCTACCGGCTGGATTTTATATGTATGTGTAGCTGTTGAAATAGCGATTAGTGTAACGATGACTCTACTTTTTGGTTATATTTATTTTTCTATCTTTTTATCTTTCTTTATTGGTCATATACAGCATAAAATCAGTTTTTTTATCATCTACAGCGTCCATATAGTGGCGATCATAGTAGCTGTTATTATTGGTTTCTTTATGCAAACAGAGCTTTTTCTATCCCATCTTCCTTTTCTAATTGCTTGTTTAATAGGAGTAATTTTATTGCCTTTCAATACGTATAACCGAAATAAGCGAGAAATGTTAGAAGGACAATTAGAAGATGCCCAGAAACGAATTGCTCAATTTACCATTATAGAAGAAAGAGAACGAATTGCGAGAGACTTACATGATACACTTGGACAAAAGCTATCGCTCATCGGGTTAAAAAGTGATTTGGCAAGTCGACTTATCGATAAAAATCCACAAGCGGCCAAAAACGAAATTAATGATATTAACCAAACAGCGCGCTCTGTTTTAAAAGAAGTACGGGATCTAGTCGCAAATATGCGAGGAAATAAACTCGAAGATGAACTTTTTCGAGTGAAGCAAATACTTCTCGCTGCGGAGATTTCCTGCAATGTAAGCGGAACATTAGAACTAAGAAATACCCCGTTACTTGTCGAAAATGTACTTAGCATGTGCTTAAAAGAAGCGGTCACAAATGTTGTGAAGCATAGCAATGCTACTTCATGTTCCATCTCGATTAAACAATCCAAAAAAGAAACATTACTCAAAGTGCACGATAACGGTGTAGGGCTCGATATGAAAACCGACTGGGCAAAAGGACATGGCCTTCGCGGTATAAAAGAAAGATTGGAGTTTGTGAATGGCAGTTTCGACATCCACAACAAAAACGGTACTACACTGAATATACGAGTGCCCATTGTGATTCAACAAATAGGACAGGAGGAACAAACATGATACGAATTGTCATTGCGGAAGATCAACGAATGGTACTAGGAGCTCTAGGTTCACTTTTAGATTTGGAAGAGGATATGGAAGTTGTCGGAAAAGCGAGTAATGGAGAAGAAGCCTTGAAGTTAATCGAAGAACTGCAACCTGATATTTGTATTATGGACATTGAGATGCCAGTCAAAAGTGGGCTAGATGCTGCCGAGCAACTGAAAGAAAGTAATTGTAAGGTTATTATTTTAACCACTTTTGCAAGATCTGGCTATTTTGAACGTGCACGAAAAGCTGGAGTAAGTGGTTATTTACTGAAAGATAGTCCGAGTGAAGAACTTGCAAATTCTATCCGTATTATTATGGATGGTCGCCGTATCTACGCACCTGAGCTGGTGGATATTGCTTACGAAGGCGAAAACCCTCTTACAGAGCGTGAAAGCCAGGTGCTGGAACTTATTGCGAATGGTAAAAATACAAAAGAAATTGCAAAAGAACTTTATATTACTACAGGTACGGTTCGCAACTATATTTCCGTTATTTTGGATAAGTTAGATGTAGGCAATCGTATTGAAGCGATCGCCAGATTTAAAGAAAAAGGTTGGTTTAAATAGTCATTTTCCCTGCTTAAAGTATTTACTTTAAGCTTTTTTTTATTTCCACTAAACTTTTAGCTTCCTTGAAGGGTATATATAAGTGAAAGGAGTGAACAAGTTACATGCATGAGGATATTTTGAAAGAGATTAAAAAAGGAAATAGAGATGCATTTCGTCATCTTTATGATGAATATGCAGGTTATGCAATACGAACAGCAAAAGCGATTACTCGTAACGACGAGCTTGCAAAAGATGCTGTGCAGGAAGCTTTTATTCGTGTATACCGTAATATATCTTCATACGATTCTACACTTTCTTTTGGTGCTTGGTTTTATCGAATTTTAGTCAATGAATGTAACCGACTTTTATCAAAGGAAAAAAAGACAGTAGCCATAGATACTTCGTTAATGGAGGGAAACCCACAACTAACAGAGCATTCTGAGGAAGGGGTTAGCGATTTGTATGGAATTATCCAGCACTTGGCTGACCTGTACCGGATACCACTATTACTAAAATATATAAAAGGATTCTCTGAAAAAGAAATTGCAGATATTCTGAATCTAAATCACAATACCGTAAAGTCAAGGCTCTTTAACGGAAGAAACTTGTTAAGAGAGCAACTCAGCCTGATGGAAATGGAGGGAAAGTAAATATGGACCATATGGATGAGCGAATTAAAAAAGAAATACTTGAACATACCGAGGATTCGATAGATCAGTTAAAAGACGATATTTGGAGCCATTTAGACCAAGAGCTTTTTCAAGAAAAAAGCAGAAGGGAGAAGAAAATGAGAAAGAAATCTAAAGTTATTCCAATCCTAATTACTGCTGCAGCTGCGGTAATGATATTATTTAGTACACAAACAGACACTGGAATGGCCTTCATTAAACAAATAAAAGACATATTCGTTCCAGAAAAAGAAATCATACAAAGCATTGAAGGTACAGAAGAACCAACAGATGTGGTTCTCCAAGAAGGCAAAGATGCAGAATACGTGATTTACATTGACGAAGAACGCTATAAACTTATAAACGAAGAAGACGCTGATATTATTACGACTAAAGAGCCTTTAGAAGAAAGATATCCAGAAGTTTCGATGAAGATTGAACAATTTAAAGACCGTACCCCTGAAGAGATTGTAGCTTCAAAAGAAACAGAGCTTGCCTCAGAATATTCCAAAGTGACTGCAACGGAGTCTGTAAGCGATCCGGTAGAAGGCTTTAAACTGCACGCGATTGATGGAGGTACCGAGTGGGATAGCCCGGTTACAAATGTATATGTAATTGACAATAAAAACGGTGGAAGCTTTGTTATCACAGAAAAATACTTCCTAGAAGCTGCAGAAGGTCATGGTGCAAGATTCTATGCGATGTTAAAGGAATTTAAAATTGTAGAATAAATTTATATAGTTTCATCCTTATTCCCCTTGGGTATATATCTAATAGAACCATAATTTGAGGAGGAATACACATGAGTGGATTATCAGACAAATTAAAAGGTACTGTAAACAAAGTCAAAGGTGAAGCTAAAGACCAAATTGGTAAAGCTACCGATGACATAAGGCTACAAGCTGAAGGTGAGCTTGATAAAGTAAAAGGTGAAGCCCAACATGAATTCGGCGAATTTAAAGAACGATTGGATAGAAAAGATAATAGATAATTACGGGTCCCCTACAAAACTGTAGGGGGTTTATTATGTAGCTTTTAATGTAACCACAACAATTTCCGGAGTATTAAACACCCTCACCGGAAAAACACTATTTCCCAGTCCCCTACTCACGATCATTTTCGTATCCTGCTCCTCATAAACACCTGCCGTATATTTCGGAAATAATCCTTGACCTGGTGCAGCTAACCCTCCTAATCCAGGTATACGAAATTGCCCTCCATGAGCATGACCTGAGAATACGAGATCTACTCCACTATCCACATAATCCTGAAACGTTTCTGGACGATGTGACAAAACTAATGTGTAGTCATCCATTTTGCCAAACTTGCTCAATGAATCCCCAACTGATACTCCATTCAATGGATCTTCAATTCCTACTATGCGCAAATGCTCTCCATCTTTTTCTATTATTGTTTCTTCATTTGATAATACGTGTACACCTAAATCACTCAATGCAGATTTAATATGATCTACATCATTCGTAGCAATTTCATGATTACCTGTCACATAATAAATAGGCGCAAGCGAAATAATTTGCCTCACCAACTCTAAGCTATTTTCCAAATCATATCGATTGCTATCTATTAAATCTCCTGTTAGAAAAATAAGATCGGGAGATGCATTTCTTACTTTTTGGGCTAGCTTTTCTTGATTTTCTCCAAATGTTGCATCATGTAAATCAGAAATTTGTACAATCTTCAAATCGTTAAATGCTGTTGGAATTCTTTCTGATTCTATTGTAATTTTAGTTGTTTTAATCCCATAATTCCCTATATATAAAGCAATTGCTATAACTATTAACCCTACTAACCATTTTTTCATTTATTTTCTCCTAAATTATTCGGGACTCATGATACCTACTCTATAACCAATATGTTTATTCTCGACTAATTCATTGTATGCAAATAAAGCTGTATCTCCTGTTGTCGTTCGAACCGCTCCAACTGGTAATCTATCTCTTTCGATTATATAAGCATTGGTTACATCACCGCTAGGCAAATATGTTGGGCAAACAATCGTCCAATCGAGCATGGTTGCACTTAACATATGGAATACTTGATGGTGTTCTTTTGCGGCAACTTTTGATCTCTGTTTGGATTCAGATGATTCATATCGCAGTAGCTCCGGCTCAATCCTACTGGCCAATATTCCCGCTGTTCCAATCGTTATTATACGACGGATATTCCGATTTTTCATCGTTGCAATAATATGTGTAATAGACTCTGTTAATACTGTCGTCTGGTCGGTCCCAAGGGCACTTATCACCGCATCTGCATTTTCTAATGCTCGTTCTATATCCACTCGGTTTCTTGCGTCCCCTTGTAGGACGGTCAACCTATCATGAGGTTGCACCTTCTCCAAATCTCTTACAAGTACTGTTACTTCTATATTGTTTTTCAATAGTAATACAAGAATGTCTTTTCCAACGCGTCCAGTAGCACCAAACAAAGTAATTTTCATTTCTGCTCACTCCTCACATGTAATTATAACAAAAAGAAAAAAGTATCCCTGTATAGAACTACAAAGATACTTTTTCATGTCGATTCATGTTATTTCCCGGGAAATATACTTAAAAAGAATTTGAAGAGAAAATTATTGCAAAAATAGCACCATAAAAAATGATAATAAGTACAATACTAATAGCCATCCAAATAAGTGATGCCCGAGCATAGTTGCGACGTTTGTCAGGACTTCCAAATCCCCAGATAAAGAGCATGACAATATTAACGATCGGTATAATCATAATAAGCATCGTAATAAGCCACTCGCCTACTGACATATCGCCAACCGGCTTCTGTTGAATATTTTCATACTGTTCCAAAATTAGTCCTCCCTTTCCTTTAATGTGTGACACTTCCATTTTACTCGAAAAAAGTAGAGAAAAGACGAATTTTGGAAAAGTTTTTCTTCATTATTTAATTTTCATCAAACTCATTGGTGTCACAATTCCAATCAGTTTGTTATTTGGCTTGCCATCTTCCGTGATTAACAGTGCTTCTAAACGACGTCCTCTCGTTACTGCTTCCTTGAAAATTTCCAATGCTTCATAAACAGACTCCTGCTTAGCGATGAACTGATGATTTTCTCTGTCATTTTCATGTGCAAGTATTTCCCCTAGAGTCGTTCGTGATCTAGAAAACTCTTTGGACTCGGCCATGCTAGCCATCCACATAGTAATTCCTACTGGTGTGATGAGCCCTTTAAACTGCGTACCATCGTATACGGGAAATTGGTTATACTTTTTGTCTTTAATTACTTTTAAGGCATAGCTCAGTGAATCCGTTTGCTGAAACATCGTTACATTCGTTCGGAACATGCTACCGACGGTGACTGGAGTCCTTAAAGCTGTTTCTATTTCCTCCATTTTTAAGACAACATCTTCATGTGGTTCTGCAATTGCAAATTCCATAGAGGTACGATTATGAATGATTGCATTCCGAAGATCACCGTATTCTCGCAAATCTGCTTCATATTTTCTTATTACTGCATTCTTTTTTTTTGCATAATCGATTAGTCGAAAAAATGCCATATGCTCCTGTGTTCCGATAACATCTTTCATTAGTTGGTCTATTCGATTATATGCTGTAACAAATCGATCAGAATTGTGAGTTGGCATTTTTTTCACCTCAAACTAGTTTTTTAAATTTTTGTCTTAGAAATATTTCTTTTAGCGAAATAAACTGCCCCAAATATCAATAAAACAATCAATAATAGAGTAATGATTAAACTCCATGTAAATGGTGTTTTATCTACGCTTCCACTTAATACATATCCCGCATACATAGGTATTTTCCAAGGAGAAATTGTCCAGTACGCTCCAAGCAAAGCATCAATAAACTGAAAAAATAAAACAAGTGCAAGAGATACAACCGAAGCAATTGCAGTAGAAAATGCCGCACTTGAGAACAAAACAACGCTAACAACAAATAAAAGCCAAACAATATACGTTCCAAGAAAACCTACAAACGCACCTGTATCCACCGGGCCAAATAGAATATTTGTATAATATAAATTTGCTAGCAAACCAAGTATGACACTGCCAATTACTAGTATGCACATCATACTAAACTTACTATACACATAGCTTGCATACGAAATCGGGCGAACATATAAAAATGTGGCATTTCCGTTCTTCCGTTCTCTTGAAATAATGCCTGCAAATCCAAGCGTGATTACAAGCATCCCAATAAACTGGTACTGACTGACCGTGGCCATGACGATTTGCTCAGGAGTGAACTCAGGAAATGGAAAAACAGTTCCTTCCGGCATATTTCCTACTGCGTTCAGTATTTGTGGTAAATAATAATTGGTTAAAGGCTCCGTAATACCAAACAACAAAAATACAAGGGGAATCCAAAGAATTTTAAAATTACGTACATTTTCTCGCCACTCTTTTTGAAATAATACTGAAAAATTATTCACCCTTATTCACCACCTGTAAAAAGATTTCTTCCAAACTAGCTGTTGCTCGCTCTACTTTTAACAAACTTAAATGGCTTTCCGCAAGTACACGCAGTACTTCGTTCATGACTGGTTTTTCCTCTTCTAAATGGATAAAAGCAATAGAATTTTCCTGTCTAGCTGGCCAAGGAGAAATTTCTACAAACTTTGCTGCTTCCTCAGTAGAAATGAAGTAAATCTTGTACATCGGATTTGCATATTTTTCTCGCACTTGCTGCATAGATCCCTGCTCCACTAATTTTCCTTTTCGTAAAAACACTAATTGATCGGTCATTTCCTCTGCGTCATTTAAAATATGAGTCGAATATAAAATGGTCGTTGTTTCTTGTAATTCTTTTAGTAAATTCATTATTTCTCTTCTACCAATTGGATCTAATGCAGATACCGGTTCATCTAATAGTAATAATGCTGGTTTATGAACGATCGCTTGAGCAAGGCCTAGTCGTTGTTTCATGCCCCCGGAAAATGTACCTGTTTTTTTGTTTTTCACATCTGCAAGACCTACAAACTCAAGTGTTTTTACCGCCTCCTGTTTTGCTATTTTGTGATCAACCCCACTTAACTTCGCTGCCATTTCTGTGAATTCAAGTGCCGTTAGCCAAGAATAAAACTTCGGATACTGTGGCAAGAATCCGATTACTTTTCGAATATCTTCTGTTACTTCTCCATCAAATACAATGGTTCCATTCGTTTGTTTTAATAATCCTGCAAGCATAGATAAAGTTGTTGTTTTCCCTGCTCCATTTGGTCCAATCAGTGCAGTCGATGTGTTTTTCAGTAACGAAAACGTTAGATCGTCCACCGCTTTTTCTTTTCCGTACTGTTTTGTTAAGCCTTGCATATGCAATAATGTTTTCATTCATTTCGTCTCCCTACAATGAAATAGATAATTGGTCCAATTAAATTTCCTAAAACAATGATCAGCGCCCACAACCATTTTGGCCCATTCGTGTTACTTACCTTGACTAAGTCGATAATGGCAACAAGCATTAGTATTAATTGAATAATTATAAACGGCAATATAAGCATCCACGGAATTGATTCGAAATCCATTTTAATTCCCCCTTTTATTTCACTTCCTCTATTCTACTACATATAGAACAAAAAAGTTTCAAAAATTTTTACTTTTTCTAAAATACCCAACCAAAGTCGATTTCCACATGCTTAAAGACTAACAGGACATTCTTCATTTCCTCTATCATAGGCGCTTCTGCTTTTGTTCTGTTATAATATTTCATTGGGAAGGTGGATGAACAATGAACATTTCTATTCGAAAAGCACGTAAAGAAGATGCTCCGGAAGCTGTTCCGCTAATTATGGAAGCTATTGGAGACATTGCTATGCAACTTACGGGGGAGACAGAGGAAGCAAAAGTTATTCAAGAATTTGAGCATTTGTTTACTCGTACAGATAATCGACATTCTTATTTATATACGTATGTTGCAGAAATGGAAGGATTAGTTGCTGGCGTGCTCGTGTTTTATTCAGCTGAGCAGGCTACTACTCTCGATGCAAATTTGGAAGAATATCTTTCTAATAAAAAGGGAGCTGCAGTTAAAATAGACCCCGAAACATTACCTGGGGAATGGTATGTAGATACGGTTGTAGTGAACCCTACTTATCGCGGTCAAGGTATTGGTACAAAGCTTTTAAATCATGCCGAGCAATTAGTAAAAAGCTTTGGTGGCGGCAAACTATCTTTAAATGTAGAAACAGAAAAATATGCCGCGATTAGCTTGTATAATCGACTGAGTTTTGATAATGTATGTCCTTGGACAATTATCGGTGAACCTTTTTATCATATGGTAAAAACAGTAAGACCCGATTAAAGGAGAAATTTTATGAAATCATGGATTTACCCACTGATGGTCGTTTTTGCGGCCAGCTCATATGGGACTTTGTCAACAATGGTGAAACTTGCAATTGGAGATGGCTATACAGCCTCTGAAGCCGTTGCGAGTCAATATATTGTAGGTTTTCTTTTAGCTTTAATTATTTATCTTGTAACACAACGAAAGCTGCCACGTTTATATGGTGGAGGTAAAATTATATTACTAGCAGGTATCTTTACTGGTTTGACAGGTATCGTTTATGGACAAGCGCTAATTTACTTGCCTGCTTCCCTGGCAGTCGTTATGCTATTTCAATTTACATGGATTGGCACGCTAATCGATTGTATTATCAGAAGAAGGTTGCCGACGAGACCTGAAGTTATTTCGCTTATTATTTTATTTGTCGGAACGATTTTAGCTGCTGGTGTTCTCGATGTCGATTTAAGTGGCATTGACTGGAGAGGTTGGGTGTACGGATTTGCAGCTGCAGTTTCGTTCTCTTTAAATATGAACGTCAACACGAAGCAAGTAGAAGGGATGAACACAACGACTCGTCTGCTATTTGTTTCGTTTATCGCGGCTGTGATGATTGCTATTTTCCAAAGCCCTGAAATTATGTGGAACGGGAAATTATTTACCGAATCCCTACTATTTTACGGACTAGCTCTTGGACTACTCGGCATTATCGTTCCCATTTACTTATTCGTAATTGCTGTTCCAAAAGTCGGAGGAGCAGTATCCTCTATATTAAGTGCAATGGAGTTGCCAGTAGCGGTCATTGTTTCAGTACTTGTTTTAAGCGAAGCATTGTCATGGCTACAAGTGCTAGGAATTATCGTTATTTTAGTTGGTATGTCTATTCCGACACTTGCTACCACATTGAAAAACAAAAAACGGCAAACTGCTTCATAAGTTATATAGGCAAAAAAGAGTCTAATTCAACTAGACTCTTTTTGTTTAACTTATTACACATAGATAGAAAAATCACTAATACCTGCATACGGTGTCTTGTTTCTAATCTTTTCTTCCAAATCTAGCAAAGTATAGCTTTGCCATTCCTCTAAATTGTTCTTGTCCCATCTCTGCATAAATAGTTGGTATAAATAGATCTCTCTCAGTTTCAGGAATATAGGAATTTGAGTTACAACGTCCTTATGAAGCAAATTTTCTGCTTGATAACCTCTAAAAAAATGGTTCATATATGTCTTGGAAAAAGCTTTTGCCTTTCCGTTGAAAGAGCTATGCTGCCAATATGCATGATAGAAGGCAACCGCTATATCTTGTGCATACCAATTGAATGCACAGTCATCAAAGTCAATCGTCGTAACAATACCATCCTTTGTCATAATTAAATTTCCTTGATGAAAATCATTATGAATCAGACCAAATACATTTTCTGTGCTATCAAACTCGCGTAAGCTTTCCATCAACTCGTCGTAACCATTTCTTAACCAAGAGGATAAATTTTCTCTTATACCAAATACATCCGTATTTTCAACTGTCCAAACAGGACGTTGCATTTCTTCTACTTTAAATCTTTTTGACAGAACATGCATCCTTCCTAAAGACTTTCCCCATTGTTCAAATACTTTTTCATTCCAATGGAATCCATTTGTCACATCGATCCTATCGCCCTTAATAAATTCGAAATATGTCCTTATCTGTCCGTCTTCCACTTCTAAATTCATTTCTGGCTTGGAAACGACAACTCCATGTTCGGAAAGGAAATTCACCCATTCAATTTCCTGTAAAATCATTTCCTTCGTTTTTCTTTCATTGGATATCCTTACTACTTTTTCTTCTTCCTCTAGATAAAAAATATCGTTATGAAACCCTCCATCTAGCCGGACCCACTTTTCTCTCATTCCATTTCCCCCTATAACAAAAACGCTGAAATCCTATAAGTTCAGCGTTTTTGATTGAAATCATCATTTATTTTACATGTACCTGTAAAAACTTGACTATACCGTCTATTAAACCTTTTGCTAACGGGAGATCTGGATTGGAATAAGTAGCGATATTGCCTTCTCGATCTGCAGGTGCTTCTTTCAATACATGATTCATTTTATCAACAATGAGCAAATCAGAGCCTTTCTTTGCTTCGTGTAATAGCTCTGCATCCTTTACCGGCACTTGAATATCTAATGTTCCGTTCACTAGCAGTATAGGTTTGTTTAACTTTTGTAGCTGTTCGGTAGGGTCATACTGTAACCAAGATATCATATAGGGTTGAACCGATGGACGGAATACACTTTGTAATTCCGGACTCACTGTTTTCACTTGCTCACCTTGTTTTAACTTTTCCAGAGTTTCAGTGGATTCTTGCAATAGGTTTGCTGGAAGCTGTACTTGGAGTTGTTCTAGAAGTACCTCATCAATAGGTCTTCCAGCACCAGCAATGGAAATGAACACATCCGCATCTGCAATTTGGCTAGCTACCATTCCAATTAAAGAACCTTCACTATGACCAATTATTCCTATCTTGGAAAAGCGAGCATCTTCTTTTGCAAGATGAATCCATGCGGCAGCATCATCAATATAATGATTGAATCGCAAATCTTCTTCCTTGCCCGCTAAACTCGCATTTTTCCCAACTCCACGCTTATCGTAGCGAATAGTTGCCACGCCTTCTTTCGCTAAATCTTCCGCAAGCATTTTTAAGCTATTATTTTTCCCTGGCAATGCAATGGAGTTTCCGTTACGATCGGTTGGACCAGAACCAGCAATAATGACCATAAGAGGGAAAGGTCCCTGCCCTTCAGGAATTTCTAGTTGGCCAGACATCATTCCACCCTCTACCTGCACTTCCACTAAACGATCTTCTTCTACTTCCTCTTCTTTACTTCCCTTCGTCAGTTCAAAAGGAAAAGTCTGCCCTTGCTGTGTAAAGGTTCCGGTAATCTTTTCTTGTTCAACTTTACCATCAAACGTTAACTTTTGACCTTGGATATTCATATCAAATAATATATCTGACTCATTTAATGTTACATTTGTTAATGGATAATCGTTTAGACCTTGTACTGGAATACTAATCATCCCTTTGTCCTCTTCGAATTCTACTGTGATTGGTAGTGGTTGATTGGGAATATTAATTGAACCGTCCCATACACCTTTTATATTTTCTAGCGACTCTATCTCTGACCCCTCCTCTTTTTCCTTACTACATGCAGTAAGTAACAAAAAGACCATTGCTACTAAAGAAAAAACAACGGCAAATTTCCTCATACAAACCCCTCCGCTATTGTTATACATATAGTATAACAATAGTGAGATAGAGAGTAAAGCTTGGGGAATTCCATTAAGATTAAAATAAAAAAGAAGCGCAGATTAAACCGCACTTCTACCTTTTTCTACTTTAAAAGTCACCAATACAAATATGGCAAAGCTAATTAATAAGATAGTTCCACCTACAATATACGCGATTAATGCAACTGCCTCATTCACATTAAATGGCTGTATAAACTGTAAATACATTCCTAATGTCAATCCAACCGCTCCAATAATAGCAGCCCAACTATGAACAGCTACTAGCTTAGGAGATTTAATCTTATACAATTTATAAAACAAACCATATACAAATAACGATAACCATCCTACTAGTAAAATATGTGCATGAATTGGACGTAACGCATAAGATCCTGCCCCTGCCATATGAGAACCTAGATAGGCCCCTAGTAACCCAAATAGTGCCCCTGCACGTATTAATCGTAAACTCCATCTTTCTTGCATCTTCATTTCCCCCTCTTTGTAATCGTTAATAAGGCTGGTAATAATAATGGTCGAACGATAAACGTATCTAATAGCACACCTACTGCGACAGCAAAACCAAATAATTTAAGCTCCATGACTGGCTGTGATACTAAAACAGCAAATGTAGCCGCAAGTATTAAACCTGCCGACGAGATAACACTGCCTGTTTTTTCAACCGCCTTCGCAATTGCTTCTAGTTCGCCATATTGTTTTCGCTCTTCTTTCAACCTACTCATTAACATGATGGAGTAATCTACCCCTAATGCTACTAAGAATACAAACGTATACAGTGGTATTCGATAACTAAAGGACTTATACTCAAAAAACACATCAAAAATCCAAGTAGAGAATCCTAAAGCGGCTCCGAATGATAACAAAATAGAAAACATCATCAACAACGATGCCCGAATCGATCTAGTTTGTAATGCAAGCATTAATCCAATGAGTACCGTCATTAAGCCCATTACGAGTAATCTATCTCTATTATTAATATCGCGGATATCTACTTGTTTCACTGTTTCTCCACTTACTAAAACATGTTGATCTTTCAGTTCATTTCTAATCGTTTCCACTTCATTCAAAGCTTCCTTGCTATAAGGATTTGCATTTAATATGATGGAAAACTGCGTATACTTATCGCTTTCTGAAGTCGATCGCCGCACTTGGCTTATAAGTGGTCTCTCTTCTAACTTCTCTTGAATACCCGTTGTTACTTTATCGTCTTTTGATTTTACTAAAATGGTCGTTGGTGCTATTTCCCCTTCTGAAAATGCTTCTCCTAGCTTTGTAAAACCTTCTCTGGAAGATAGTTCTTCTGGGAAAGATGCCAACAAATCATATGAATAGACGATTGTTGTTGCATGCCATGTGCCAATACCAAGTAGAAGGAGAATGGGTATTGCAACTTTCCATGGTTTTTTTGTGCTTACATTTCCCGCATTTGCCCAAAGCTTCGTTATTTTTTCTTTCTTTTTCGGTGTTTTCACAAGTGCAAACAACGCTGGCAATAAAGTAAGCCCCGCGATTAGCATGATGATTACTGCAATAGCAAATACTGGAGCAAAATTACGATACGGTTCATATATCGCAAACGCAAGTATTACTACTCCTGCTAAAATAGTACCACCACTAAATAGAATAGTTTCCTTAGTTTTAGATAATGCTACCTTCATATCTTGCTCTTCTTTATATCTCGCATATAACAAAAGTGAATAATCGGTAATGACCGCAAACAATAAAATCATCATAATTGATAACGCCTGGTTTTCAATTGTAATGGATGTAAACTTACCAGTAAGACCAATTAATCTATCCACTACTCCGTAAACAATTCCAGCTACAATCAGTGGAATGATTGCAAGGATGAATGAACGATAAATAACAATTAAAAGGATAAATATAATCGCTACTGTTGCTAAAAGCAAAACGATATCAGCCTGTGAAAACAGCTCGATTGTATCACTTGCTATACCAGCAGGCCCCGTGTAATAATTACTAAAACCAGCCGGGATAATGTTAGATACATTCTTTTTAATCTCTTTCACTTGCTCATGTATCTCTTTACTCTCTAATTGCCCTTCTAAAACTAGCGGAATAAAAAATGTTTTTTTATCCTCCGAGACAAACGAAGCACGATGTTCCAAAGGTATTTTTGAAAACTGTGGTATACCTGGGTAATTCTTCTCCATTAACGTGAGAATACTTTGGATTTCCTCATCTGTAGCCGCCTTGTCTTTTTCAAAAACTATTAGAAGAGGTATTCCCTCACTACTAGAGAAATTTTCTTTTACTATTTTATCAGCTTGAATGGATAAAGCTGTTTCTGGTAGACCTGCATTTTTGGATGTACTTGCAACTTCTTTACTTGATGGTGCAAGAAAAGAAAGTAATCCTACGATCACTAACCAACTCGTTAATGTTATAAGCCAAGTACGCTTGTTTTTCATTTCGCTACCCCCTTTAAGATTTCCTTACAGGGGTAACTATACATTTCGAAAGTGAACAGAAGATGAACAGATGATTACATCTTCTTTAGTTGGATACTGACCTTTGTTCCATGGGGTTCCACATTTTCAAATGCAAGCGTGCCATGATGCGATTGTATAACTTCCTTTACAATAGCAAGACCTAACCCGCTTCCCTCTACTTGTGTTGACCTTGCCTCGTCCTCGCGATAAAATCGTTCTGTCCATTGCCCATAATCTGTATCTTTGTTTCCAATACCAGTGTCCTGTATGATGACTTCTAAATATTCCGAATTTTCGTTCATCGAAATTTGTATTTCTCCCGGGGAATAATTGTATTTGACTGCATTAGAAATAAGGTTTTCCCAAGCGTACTCCAACATCTCTCTATCGCCAACTACCTCTACTTTTTTCAAATGCAATTGGATTGAAATACTTTTTTCATCTAGCAACCATCTAAATTTCAAGATAACTTGTTTTAGCTGCTCATCCAATTGAAATGGCTCTTTCTTCACTCTAGTATTTGCTTGATCGAAGGAAGTGAGCAATAATAACTGCTTCATTAAGCCCGATAAACGCATAGCCTCTTTTCGAATGATTTCTGCGTAATCTCCATTTAGCTCTTCATTTTCAAGTAAAGCTGCATATCCTTGTATATTTAATAGTGGTGTTTGAAAATCATGCGATACTCTAGCAATAAACTCTTTTTTATAGCGATCACTGGCTTCCAATTGCTTTACCATATTTCTGAAGCTATCTGCCAATTGACCAATTTCATCTCGTTGATTTACTAGAATAGGCACTTGGAAGTCTTCATTTGCAATCTTATTCGTGGCAACCGTAAGTTTTGTAAGAGGATCAATCATCCGCTTAGCAACGATCAACATAGCAATAATACTAATGATAATCATTGCACCAGCAAGACCGCCTAATAGTAAATGGATTTCATTAAATAGAAATTTTATATTGGGCCTTTGAAAAAATGCATACTTTTTCTGATCATATGTGAATGGAACTCCGACCGTATTAGTTAACTCGTTTGAAAAGTATCCCGTTATAAACGTCTCTTTCGGAAACTCACGCATCCCGTGATATATCTCACCATCTAAAACACTATTCACTATGGCATCAGGTATTTCACGAACTCTGAAATCACCACCATAGAACTGCTCTACGCCTTCTTCATCTACGATGTATATTTGATACCCCGCATCTCCCATCATCTGTAGAAGTGGCGTTATGCCGTCTAAATCAGACGATTCGATGTACTCTACCATGGAACTAGCTACTTCTACGTTTTTTTCATCATTTTTCTCTTTTAAATTTTGATGATAAAATGTATTTACAATCATAAAACCAATTGTCCCACTGGCAAACATAATAAGAAGTGTCATCCAAACAAATTTACTATATAAAGTTTTCATGTATGCATTCCTTCTAATTTATATCCAATCCCCCGAACCGTCTTAATCTGCACGTCAGTTTGAGTTTTAGCTAAACGTTCCCGTATCCGTTTGATATGTACACTTAATGTTTGTTCTTCCCCTTCAAAGTCGATTCCCCAAACAGCTTCGATTAATTGATCACGAGTGAATACTTGGTTTGGTTTTGAAGCAAGCTTTGACAGCAATTCAAATTCCTTTAAAGGTAAAACTAGTAATTCTTCTCCTATTTGCACCTCGAAGCTCTTTCTATTGATCAACATATTTCCTACTTGTATATTTGCATCACTTGTTTTATCGTATCTTCTTAATATTGCACGGATACGAAATAATAATTCTTTCGGTTCAAATGGTTTTACTAAATAATCATCTGATCCTGCTAAATATCCTTTTTCTTTATCTTCTAAGCCGCCTTTTGCTGTTAGTAATAGAACAGGAAAGTCATACTGCTCTCGAATAATTTTAGTTAAAGTCAAACCATCCATCTCTGGCATCATCACGTCCACTATTGCAAGGTCTGGCATTTCTTTTTCGATTAAAGCTAACCCTTCTTTTCCATTTCTGGCTTTCACAACTCTATATCCAGTGTTCGATAAAAAAATGGATATTAACTCTAATGTATGTATATCGTCATCTACTGCCAATATTACAACCATACTGGGGCCCCCTCTTATATCTATATAATGTCTAACCTAAAAATGCACGACAACATGCACATCTTAATACTTAATTTGTCTAATAGCAAGTAACAAAAGGGGAAAGAAGTGTACACTGAGATTTTCGCGACAGTCCGCGAAAATCATATAGATATCTCATGCGCTTATAATTCTTTGATATTTGCTGCTAAACAAACGCCTTGCGCTCGTATATCTTTGGTATCCGCTCCTAGCAGAAGTCAAGTACGGCAATTTCGGCAAGCTTTAAGACCTATTATCTCTATACTAAGTTCAATTTTAAAAATGACATTACGTATATTACTTGTACTAAGTTATCTACATGTATAGAGTTTTATTAAGCACAAAAAAGTCGTTACCGAATAAATCGGTAACGACTTTTATATTTGCCCAGCGACGTCCTACTCTCACAGGGGGAAACCCCCAACTACCATCGGCGCAAAAGAGCTTAACTTCCGTGTTCGGTATGGGAA
>NZ_JBIVOJ010000010.1:0-156219 GCF_044754065.1 Psychrobacillus sp. NPDC093180
CCAAAGGGGATAAGCATGGAGGAGCCGTATGCGATGACCCGCACGTACGGATCTGCGAGAGGCGCATGAATTAATTTTCATGCGCCTACTCTATTCATGTAAGGAGGATAAAAAATGACTTCCGATTTTTTAGTTATTAAAACATTGGCAGAAGAACAAAATATGCGAAAAGCAGCAGAGCGGTTATTTTTGTCTCAGCCTGCACTTTCACAACGACTTCAAACGATTGAGAAAGAGTGGAATACCAAGCTTTTTTTACGTTCTCAAAAAGGATTGACTGCTACACCAGAAGGCGAATTGGTTATTGAGTTTGCGTCAAATATGATTCAACAAAAAGAAGCGCTATATGAAACAATTCAATCGCTAACCTCTAAAGTGCATGGGACGCTAAAAATTGCTTGTGCCTCTATAGTCGGGCAAAATTGGTTGCCAAAAGTATTGAAGGATTTTGTCCAAACATATCCAGAAGCAAAGGTATCTCTCTTAACTGGCTGGAGCTCAGAAATTGTAAAAGCCATCTATGATGGAGAGGCGCAAATCGGTATTGTGCGTGGGCAAACAGACTGGAAAGGAAATAAAATACACCTTTTTCGAGATACACTTTATTTAGTGGATAAAGAAATGACTTCTATAGACGATGTGCTAACAACAGATAAGCCATTTATTCAATTTAAGAGTGATTCAAACTATTATCAGGAAATTCAGCAATGGTGGCAAAAACATTTCTCTAGCAATCCAAAAAGACAAATAATTGTCGATCAAATTGAGACATGTAAGCAAATGGCCTTAAATGGGATTGGTTATGCCATTTTGCCATCCATTACTTTGACTGGCCAGGAAGACGTGCATAAAATTCCGTTAACGAATAACGAAGAGCAGTTTGAGTTAACTAGAGATACTTGGCTTATTGGTTACGATGCAGCCTTTGAACTACCCCAAGTGGAAGCTTTCGTAAGTATTGTAAAAAAACATGCACAAATTTTTCAATAAGGAACTTTCCCCCATTAATAGCGTACTAAGAAGTAAAGGGGGAAAAATGATGCATATTCGGAAGTTAACGTTATTTATTTCAGCACTATTTATCTATTTTACAATATTACCAACAGTAAGTGTCCTTGCAGCACCTAACTTGAATGTTAAGGTGACGACTGGATTCAATGGAAAAGCAAAATATGGGGAAGGTTTACCGATTACCTTAACTGTTGAAAACAAGGGAGAGGCATTTTCTGGAGAT
This sequence comes from Psychrobacillus sp. NPDC093180, assembly GCF_044754065.1. Lineage (NCBI taxonomy): Bacteria > Bacillati > Bacillota > Bacilli > Caryophanales > Bacillaceae > Psychrobacillus > Psychrobacillus sp. NPDC093180. The sequence goes on from NZ_JBIVOJ010000010.1 coordinate 1,235, forward strand.
CTCGTGTTAGATACAGTGGAATCGTACAACCTAGGAAATGCAATCGCTATTCCGTTTGAAATCGGAGCAGGAGAAACGAAAACGGTTCAAGTTGCGGTAAGTGGCTTGGGAGAAGACTATAGTTACCAAGGGTCAAATGTTCAGTTGATTCACTTTTTTGAAGGTGGATGGGAAAAAGGAAAATCCATCGATTTCAAGGGAACTAAAAATTTACGAACAAACTTTTATGATCCTACGACTATTTTTTATCTTACGCTGACAGACAGTGCGGACCGACTAAAGGCTTTGAATCAGATTAAACAACCAAACCAAATAAATGATGAAGTGATCCATGTTGCCCAGCTAAGTAATTTTTCTTTACCAAACGAGGCGGTAGCATGGGAAATGGCTGACTATATTATTTTAGATGAATTTGTATTAGCAGATTTAGCTGATGCACAGCAACAAGCACTTATTGATTATGTCAATTCAGGCGGAAATATCGTAATAGGCGCTTCTGATAATCTAATAGCCGAAGTAGGAAAGTTAGGGGAATACTTGCCTTTAACGTTAGAAACAACGACTCAAAATTTAACGCCAGAGAAGATGCGCGCATTTACTGCAAATAATACATTAACGAATGATTTAACTGTGCATAATGCCAATTTAAACGAAGGTGCCACGCCTTTATTTAAAGTAGATGGAACCATCTTAGCTGCAAAGAAACAAATGGGCAGTGGTGCGATTATCCAAACGACTTTTTCTCTTGGTGATGATCCACTAGCGAAAGATCCAGTTTATAGTGATTTGATGTCCACTATTTTACAGTCAGTGAATGTACAAAATACACCAAATATGTACGGTTATACTAATAGTAAAGACCAACTCGTTTATGAATTAGGAGACACGAATTCCTTATTTAGTTCGTTTAAAGTTTCTACTCCATTGATGATTGGAATTGTAGTCGTTTATATGATAATTATTGTGCCTCTGCTCTATATCATATTGAAAAGAAAAGACAAGAGAGAGTATGCTTGGGGAATTATACCACTCACAGCAATCATTGCTTCTGCTGCTATTTTCGGTTATGGGGCAAGAGACCGAATTGCACGTCCGCAAGTACAACAATCTTCCTTTTTACATGTAAATGAGGATAAAAGCTTGCAAGGCTATTATGCTGAGTCCCTTTTAAGTAACAAAAGTGGTGATTTCACGTTTGAAGCTCCGACGACTACTACCATGGTTGCAAAGCGGAATTTTAATACATTTACAGGACAATCGCCAAATGTACATGAAAATACGATTATGGAAAAACACGCATCGAATAGTGAGCTAACATTTAGAGACGTAGGTTATTGGTCTGTTTCCTCCTTGTTCGGAGAAACCCAAATACCGGAAGTGGGAAATTTTGAAGTAGACCTTCGAGTAGAGGCAAGCCAGCTTACTGGAACTGTCCAAAATAATTTTCCTTTTGTCGTAAAAGAAGTATCCGTATGGTCTGGAAGTAAATTAATCCCGCTTGGTGATCTTGAACCAGGTGAAAAACTGGAAGTAAATAAAAAGTTAAGCTCAGTTATGTTAATGCCAATTTCAAATCCATATATCAATCAAAACTATGGAATAAACTCAGGTACTTCCATTGATTTAATAGAACAACGAAAGCAATCTATGTATTCAGCTAGCCTAATGGGAGACCAATATGGTAAGAGTCCTGTAATTACTGGTTTTGCAGAGGATAACATTGTGCCTATTACGTTAAAGGATAAAAAAGTCGAGATGTCAGCTCTTCATTTACTCATACAGCCATTTACAGCAGAAACAGTCTTTGCGGGAGAATTTGTATTACCTGCGAATATGTTCACTGTTAATGTCAATACGGATGAATATGGGAAACATATGGAACCAGTAATGAACAATAGTTTGGAATGGTATTTAGATGATGGAGAGTATAATGTGTATTGGAAAATCCCTGATACAATCCCATTAGATCAAGTAAATTGGACACAATTACAAATTGCTAATACAGATCGAAATTCCCAAACAATTGAAATATGGAATATGGAAACAGAAAGCTTTGAAGCAATAACGGAAAGCAGATTCACTAATACGGAAAACATCCAAAATTATATCAATGATAAAGGCGAAATATATTATAAATTGCAAAAAAAATCGGTCCAAGGTGATCCATATACGAGACTTCCAGAGGTACGTTTGAAAGGAGATGTTACGCAATGATTGAAATAAAAGGATTAACGAAAAAGTATGGCTCTTTTTATGCATTGAATGACTTAAACCTTACTTTAGAAGAAGGTACCGTCTTTGGATTTGTAGGAGCAAACGGAGCCGGAAAATCCACTACTTTTTCAATATTGGCGACACTACTTCAACCTACTTCTGGTGATGCTTTTGTTAATGGAAAAAGTGTAAAAACCGATGCACATGAAGTGAGAAAGCAAATTGGTTATATGCCTGACTTTTTCGGTGTTTACGACCAATTAAAAGCAAATGAGTATTTAGATTTTTATGGAGCGAGCTACGGTATTTCAGAAAAAGAAAGAGAAGTTTTAATACCTCAATTACTAGAGCTTGTGAATCTAAGCCATAAGCGCTATGACTATGTCGATCTGCTATCTCGGGGGATGAAGCAACGCTTATGCTTGGCGCGTTCACTTATTCATGATCCGAAAGTGTTAATCCTAGATGAACCTGCTTCTGGATTAGATCCGAGAGCTCGCGTTGAAATGAGAGATATTTTAAGACAATTAAAAGGAATGGGCAAAACGATTCTTATCTCCTCTCATATATTGCCTGAGCTAGCGGAAATGTGTGATGAAATTGGCGTTATCGATGGTGGAAGATTAATCGCGCATGGATCCGTTGCAGATATTCAAGCGCAGCTTGCGGGAGAAAAACAAATAACGGTGAAGCTAAAAGGATTATTAGAAAATGCTGTTCAGTTTTTTGAAGAGGATCCTTTTGTCTCTAAAGTAGAATTAGAGGTGGAGAAAAATGCCATTACATTTAATTATAGAGGTACAGAAGAGGATCAAATTAATTTGTTGAGAAAGGCACTAGACCAATCCTTGAAAATTATTTCTTTTTCAGAAACAGAGACGGACTTAGAAGATGTGTTCATGGAAATTACGAAAGGGGTGAAATAAGGATGAAGCAATTACTTGCAAATCCTGTATTAGTAAAGGAAATAAAGCTACGCTTTCGCTCGTTAAAAAGCTTTACGGGTATTCTCTTTTATTTAATCGCAATGTGTATATTTGTATTCGGCTTTATCATGCTGACTACATCGTTTACTGGTACTGGTTATTTCCGACCGGAAGAAAGTTTCTTCATGTTTGCAATGCTTTCCTATATTCAGCTTGGCCTCATTCTGTTTATCACACCAGGCTTGACTGCAGGTGCCATTAGTTCGGAGCGAGAGAAGCAAACGTTAAATATTTTGCTGACAACTTCCCAAACCTCTTTTCAAATTATTTTCGGAAAGCTAACTTCGTCCATTGCTTTTCTTTTGTTATTGGTTGTAGCGGGTTTACCTATTTATAGTTTAGTTTTCCTTTTTGGAGGAGTATCTCCAGGGCAACTAGGGATTATTTTCTTGTTTTTCTTTTTAACGATGCTTGCTATTGGTGGGATCGGCATTATGTACTCCACTATAATTCGTAAAACAATTGTTGCGATGATCGCGACCTATGGAACGATGATTTTTTTCACTGCAGTTACCGGATTTATTTACCTAGTTATCACTGGTATGAATAGCATGGCAGCAGGAACTTTAGCTTCATCACCTATTGCTCATTTTTTTGCAAGTATTAATCCAGTTGTTTTAATGCTTACGTTAATTTCGCCAGGTTCGGATAGCTTTATAACAGAATCAACGAAAGTGGATCTTCCGATTTGGATAGGATATACGATTTTCTATATATGTATAACAGTTTTCTCGATCTTTATTGCTGTGAAAAAATTACGTGTCAATATGAAACGTACGAGATGAGGAGGAAGTTAAGATGAGTAGCCCACATAAGTTAATTCGTTATATCGGAAAAGCTAAAAGTCGTCTCGCATTGGAGCATTATATTAGAATGCTCCAAGCGGCATTGTTTTATGGATTTACTTCTGTTGCGGCTATTCTACTCGTCTCCAGGTTATTTGTATTTCCATATTATATTCGAATTGCTGTGCTTGTTGGCAGCATCGTTTTTATTGCTGTATTTCTGTATGCATTTTGGAAAAGACCTTCTAAGGAAGCTGCGGCTCGAAAACTGGATGCCTACTTTCCGGATAATTTGTTGTTAACAGCAGTTTCTTTCTTGCATGAGAAATCTCCACTCATTAAGGAGTTACTAGATAAAGCCGAGAAAAGTAGTGAAAAAGCATTTGTACAATTTAAGCAGCGAGAAAAGCGCTATATGCAACCTAAATGGATTATTGGATTTGTCATTGCTTTTGCTGCAACCCTTGTACTATATGCATTTCCAGCAGCAACCCAGTTGGAAGCGAAGGATATGGAAAAAGAAGATCAAATTGTGAAGGAAATGAAAAAAGAAGTAGATAAATTAGAGAAAAAAAATCTAGCAAAGCCCGTAAAAAAAGAAATAAAAGAATTAAAAGAGAAACTTAAAGAAGTAGAAACTGCAGAAGAAGCTTTACGTGAAATGGTGAAAAAGCAAAAAGAATTAGCTTTAAAAGAACAAAAGTTAGAAAAGAAGAAGGAACTTGCAGAGCAAGGGGACTCAACTGAATCATCTCTATCGGCAGAGGAACAAAAAGAGCTTGCTTCTCTAGAAGATACAGTAAGCGCTTTATCAAAAAGTGCAGCTACCTCCCAAACCGCTTTAAGCAAGATGGGAAAATCGTTTCCTTTTACTTCTAATCAAATAGCACAGAGTAGTTCCAACGCCAATACGTCAAAAAATCCTAATCAGTCTACCCAAAGCCAGGGACAAAATCAAGGACAAGGCCAAAGTCAGAGCCAAGGTCAGGGTCAAGGTCAGGGACAAGGTCAGGGACAGGGTCAGGGACAAGGTCAGGGTCAGGGTCAGGGACAAGGTCAGGGTCAGGGACAGGGCCAAGGCCAAGGACAGGGGCAAGGACAGGGTCAGGGCCAAGGTCAAGGAGCAGGTAAGGGTTCTGGAGGAAGGGATCTTCTTTCCATTCCATCAAGAATCGGAGGAACTGGTGACACTTCTGTAGATGGAGGAGAGCTAGGTGAGGGAGAAGCCGCTAGTGAGCAACCTGGCGAGGTACCAGTGACACGTGGTTCAGCGAAGCCATATGAAGAAGTTGTTAATGAGTATGCAGATTCCTATATAAAAAGCTCTGAGCGCTTGCAACTGCCGTCAGATTTACAGCGAATCGTTCAGGATTATTTTTCAACCGTTGAAAATAGTGAATAATGGAGGATAATGATGACTTTTACAACAGAGGATTACACAAATATAAGTAAACGTTTAGAGGAAGTTCGAGCAGAAATAGGTCACTTTATCGTAGGTCAAAAAGAAGCTGTAGAGTTTTCCATTTATTGTGTATTAGCCGATGGTCATGCGCTACTTGAAGGACTACCAGGGCTAGGAAAGACTATGCTTATTCGGACAATTTCTGAAGTGCTCGATTTATCCTTTTCGCGAATTCAATTTACACCAGACTTAATGCCATCCGATATAACCGGAACGAGTATGATCGAAAGATTGGAAAATGGTAAACAGCAATTTACATTTCAAAAAGGACCTATTTTTAGTCAAATGGTTTTAGCAGACGAAATAAACCGAGCAACACCGAAAACACAAAGTGCGCTTTTAGAAGCAATGGGGGAAAAAACGGTAACAGTTCTTGGAGAAACGAAGCAAATGGATAAACCTTTTTTCGTTCTTGCTACACAAAACCCAATTGAAATGGAAGGGACATATCCATTACCAGAAGCGCAGATGGACCGTTTCTTATGTAAAATTCTTGTTTCCTATCCATCTAAGGAAGAGCTGATGGAGATTACTAAGCGAACGACGGGCGGGGAGTCCATTCAGTTGAATAAAATTATGAATGCGACAGAAATCGTACATGCACAGCAAATGGTAAAAGAAGTGCTAATAGCAGATGATATGCTGGAATATGCAGTAGATCTAGTAGCTGCTACACATCCCGAAGCTGCTATCATCCCTGAGATTGCACAATATGTTCAGTATGGAAGTGGGCCACGTGGTTTGCAAAGCCTTATCAAACTAGCGAAAGCGCGTGCGTTAGTTGCTGGACGTTATCATGTATCGATTGCAGATATTAAATCTGTTGCAAAACCGGTGCTTAGACATCGTTTATTACTTAATTACGAAGGAGAAGCAGAAGGAAAAACAGCAGATGAGCTAATAGATATCGTGATGCAAACGATTAAACAAGGACAAAACGTATGAGTACTGAGCATCTAGTGCCAAAAGATTGGGCAGGTAAACTGAGTAGATTATCTATTTCTACTAAATCCAAATTGCGTGGACAGCATAAAGGCTCACATCGTTCCCAGCGCTTCGGAGCATCTCTCGATTTTTCCGATTTTAGAGAGTATAGCCCAGGTGATGATGTGCGCCAAATAGATTGGAATGTCTATGCACGAACGGATAAGTACTTTATAAAACGTTTTTTAGATGAACAAGAAATGCGCGTACATATTTTGCTTGATTGTACGAGATCCATGAGTGATCCACTGAAATGGACATTTGCAAAACAGCTTGCGGTATCTCTTGGTATACTCGTTTTACAACGGGATGATCGTTTGTCTTTTTCAGCTGTAAGTGATGACTTGAAGCCACCGTTTAGACGAAAAGGTGCTACTTATCGGAAAGCTTTTACGAAAACTATTTCTGATTTAACTGAACCTATGATGACGGCCTCATTTGCAGAAAACGCAGTTCCTTTTTTACCGAAGGATAGTACGGTTTTATTTGTTATATCAGACTGCTTGGAGAGTTTGGAGTCTTGGGAAAGTTTACTTCGGAAACTGCCAAAGTTTGCAGGAGATATTCGTATTTTGCAAGTAGTAACAAATGACGAATTAGCTCCAGCCTATACTGGGGATGTGCAAGTAGTAGATGTAGAAACTTCCAATCAGTTAAATGTTTCTATTTCTTCGCGAGTGCTCGATTCGTACGAAGAAAAAAGAAGACTACATCAGCATGGACTGGAATTACTGTGCAATAAATTCGGAGCAAGATTACTTCAAGTAAATGCTGATGATGGAATTTCGCATGTACTGTTTCAACAGCTATTACGTGCAAATTGGGTGCAATGAGGTGAGATTACTTGGGTTTTAATCAACTACTATTTTTATGGACTGCTATTTTTCCGATTGCTGTATTACTTTATTATTTCTTTCGAAAAAAATATACAAAGCAACCTGTCTCCTCTACGCTTTTTTGGCAAGAAATAATGAGAGAAACAAAAGCCTCTCCTTATTTGCAGCATTTACAGCGGAATGCTTTATTTTACTTACAAATGATCGCGATGATTTTACTTGTTTTTGCTTTACTTCAACCTTTTTGGAAAACGAAGGCACTAGCGGGGGAACAAATTGTGTTTATCGTGGATACTTCTGCATCGATGGAAGTAAATACAAATGAAACCACTCTTTTCGACACACATAAAAAACAAATGTTACAACTTGCAGAAAGCTTGTCTGGCAAGCCGCTCACCATCATTACAACTGGCAATGAACCGACCGTGGTACTGCGTGCAGAAACGAATACTGATCAAATTAAAAGCGAGATTGAAAAATTGGAAGTCAGTTATGAAGAGGAAAATATATCAAAATCCTTAGATATTGCCCAATCATTTTTTCAAAATTTATCGACCTCCGTTTATGTTTTTACAGACGTACTAGATCGCCAGGAACTCCCCTTGCAATATGAAAATGTAACTTGGCAAGTTGAAGGACTAACGTCAGAAGTAGTGAACCTTTCGATTAAACGATTCGGTGCAACTAAAACAAATACGGGCATTTCTGCATTAATCCAATTAGAAAATCAATCGAACAACGAGCAAACAACCGCACTTGTAGTAGCGAATGAAAAAAAGGAGCTTTTGAAAGAAAAGGTAACCATTCCACCAAATGAAACAATTACGTTATCATTTGATGAACTAGCGGAATCGACTTTTTTAAAGGCATCCCTTCATGCAAATGATGGATATGCATTAGACAATACGATGACAGTTTTTATGCAGGACCAATTATCGACCGTATTTGTCGATAGTGGGTTACATGCGTTAGTGAGAACTGCATTCCAGTCAATGGATATTGAAGTAAGCAGCGTACCAACTGAACAAATAGGACTACTTACAGAAGAAGGAATTGTTGTCACAAATCAGTTTGGTCTAGTAGATCAACTAGAGCGTCCTGCATTATTCATCGGAAGAAACGACATAAGTGCAATAGAAGTAAATGGTGGAGTACAAACAAGTGAACATGCGCTTTTTTCCTTCGCTAATTTATCCGATATTTATGTGAGTAGCGTTTATCCGGAAATTCAAGGCTATACAACGATTGCAACGGTGGGAGATGAGCCGTTCATACAAGTATCTCCTAGAGGAGATATTGTCGTATTAGCGGATATCCAAATGACCGATTGGCCGCTTCATCCTTCCTTCCCACTCTTTATGTGGAGCGTAAAGGAACAGCTTTCTGCTGGGAATACGTATTTAGGCACGTTTACGCCTAATGAAAGAAGGCCGCAATCACTAGGAAGTGCAGTAAATGAATGGGAAATTTACACGATGGAGGATTCCTATCAATATTCTATCGAAAATGGTGGAGCCTTTATCGCACCGAAGAAACCGGGACTATACGTACTTCGTTCCAATGACATTGAAAAAAACTTTTCTGTTGCTTTATCTCAAAAAGAAAAAGAAATAGAAAAAGGAGAAACATACAAAGTAAGCGGCGAGCAAATAAAAATGAGTGAAAATTATTCACAACATTCATTTGTTCCATATATCTTACTATTATTGCTGTTATTATTTGTCATAGAGTGGGAGGTGCAAAGAAGACGTGGATTTACGAGTTGACCAACCACTTTGGCTATTGTTACTAGTTCCTATTCTTATTTATTTTATGTGGACATGGAAAAAAGAGAAGAAAGTCTTTCGAAAAGAAGGAAGAGTGGTATTTTTTCTTCGCCTTCTTGCTATTTTTTGTTTAATTTTAGGGTTAACTAATCCTTATCTTTTATTGCCTATTAAAGAGGAACAGGTGCTTTTCTTAGTCGATCGATCTGCTTCTGTACAAGGAACAGACAGCCAGGTGACTTCGTTTATCGAACAAAGTCTATCATCGCGAAAAAACACACAGCTCGTAGGTGTGTATACATTTGCGGAAGACTTCCAGTCGGAGGTGGCTTTAACTGCAGGGGAAGTAAATTTACCTGTTTTTACACCGATGAAAGCGCCAGGTAACACAGATATAGCAAGAGCATTACAATTAGCAACCGGAATTGTAGAACCATCGAAAGCGACAAGGATAGTCCTTTTCACAGATGGATTGGAAACGAGTGGCTCCGTACAAGATGAGCTAGTGAAAATTACTGGTGGAAACGTGACGATTGATGTCGTACAACTTGAGCGAGTCTCTTCTGAGGATGTTGCGATTACCTCATTTGAAACACCACCAATTGCATTTGAAGGGGAGCAGCAACAACTAAATGTCCAGTTAGAGGCGACAACTAATACAACTGGTGAACTACTACTATATGAAAACGATCAATTATTATCTCGTGAACAAATAACACTAGAACAAGGAGCGAATAGTTTTACGTTTAGGAATGCTTCTAGTGGAGAAGGTTTATTAAAATATGAAGTTCAAGTTGTCGTGAGTGGCGACGGATTAATAGAGAACAACAAATTGACAAGTGTAACAAATGTGGAAAGTTCTCCTCATCTCTTAGTTGTCACACATGATGGAAATCGCTCTAATATTCCAACCGTCATTGACCAAGCTGCCATTCAAACGGATGTAATAGATGCAAGTGCACTGCCGTTTGATCTCTCGAATTATTTAAGGTACGATGCGATTATTTTTGATAATGTACCAGGCCATGCAGTAGGCGAGCAAAAAATGACCGTAATTGAACAAGCGGTGAAAAACTTCGGAGTCGGCTTTATGATGGTCGGAGGAACAAATAGTTTTGGGTTAGGTGGATACTTTAAAACGCCTATCGAAAAATTATTACCCGTTGAGATGGAGATTAAAGGAAAACACCAGATGCCATCGCTCGGTTTAGTAATCGTGATGGACCGTTCGGGCAGTATGAGTGGTTCTAAATTCGAATATGCAAAAGAAGCAGCAGCTCGTTCAGTCGAAATGCTTCGAGAAGGGGATAATCTTGGATTTATAGCATTTGATGATCGTCCTTGGGAAATAATCGAAACGGCACCTCTTTCGGATAAGCAAGAAGCATTAGACACCATATTATCCGTTGGAGTAGGCGGTGGAACGGAAATTTACTCGAGTTTAGCATTAGCTTATGAAAACTTGGCACCTTTAAAGTTACAACGTAAGCATGTCATTTTATTGACAGATGGACAATCCGCTTCAAGTGGCGATTACCAAACATTAATTGAAGAAGGCTCCAAAGATTTAATCACCGTTTCAACTGTAGCGGTTGGGCAAGATGCCGATCGAGCGCTACTTGAAAGTTTAGCCGAAATGGGCGGAGGAACATTTTACGATGTAGCGGATGAATCGACTATCCCAGCCATTATGTCTACAGAAACAGCCATGATTTCCCGAACCTATATTGAGGATAATCCATTCTATCCGATTATTTATGGCGATGCTGCTTGGACAAGCTTGTTTACAGATGGAGTACCGCAAATGAACGCCTATATTGCAACTACACCAAAGCAAACGGCATCCATTATTGCCGAAAGTGAAAAAGAAGATCCAGTGCTTATAGAGTGGATGTATGGACTAGGAAGAACAATGGCGTTCACTTCCGATTCTACTGGGGAATGGAGCGGTGATTTTGCTAGATGGAATCATTGGGGAGACTTTTGGAACACTGCAGTATCCCGTCTGTTACCAGCTTATAGCGAAGTACCTTTTACGATTCAAAAAGCCAGCGACGGTAGTTACACAGTTACAGATCCCTCGGGGAAATCTTCTTTTCTAGAAGTAGCAGCAGTAAATGAAAAAGGGGAAGAGCTACCAGTTTCATCCGAACCACTTGCACCAGGTAAATCACGCGTAACGGTGGAAAGTGATCCAGGTCTTGTATTTTTCCGGGTGTCCAATGAGGAAGATGCTGTTTATCAAGCTGGTATTTCTATTCCATATAGTGAAGAATACAAAGTACAAAAGCCAAATACAAATAAGCTAGAAATGATTGCAAATCGAGCGGGCGGCAAAATGCTTACCGATGCATCTGAAGTATTCCGAACAATCGACTTAAAAAGCTCAGAGCGACAATCGATACAGCAAATGCTAATCCTGGCGGCAATCCTATTGTTTTTCATCGATATTACGATTCGAAGATTTGGCTTTAGACAATTACTCGCACCCTTTAACATGAATGGCAAGAAAAAGAAAATGGTAGAGACCACGGCTAGTACCAGTAATGTGGAAAAGCTTGTGAAAGGAAAAAAGAAAAGGTAGTAAATGGTTAAGGGCAACTAATTAGGATTGAAAGCAATCAATTTGAAGAAGAGAGCAACCAATCTCTAATCGAGAGCAACTAAATTTGCTACTTAAGCAACCAAATGAAAAACACCCGAGGCAAATGAGCGTATTTGCTTCGGGTGTTTGTTGCTTTTCTAAGAGGGAAATATTTCGTCAATAAAAACGAGCAGAAAAGTGAAATAATCACTTTCTGCTCGCTTCATTTACTTTATTAAATTTAAGCAATAACTGGTCTTTTCTTCTTAATCCAAATAATGGTGATTCCCCAAGAGCAAAGTAAAATGAAAGAACCTATGACAAAAGGAAAGTTAATATTAATATCAAAAAACATTCCTGCTAGTGCTGGCCCAACCATATTTCCTAAACTCATATACGCATTATTCATCCCAGCGGCAAACCCTTGTTCATCTCCGGCAAGCTTCGATACGACTGTATTAACAGCAGGGCGGATTAGAGTAGTTGCTGTTGAGAATATAGTAGCTATTAACAATACTAGCGCAAAACCGTCTACTAAGAAAAACGCTAATAAGGATAATGCTGCACCGACAAGGCTGACTAAAATTACATTCAATTCACCGTATCGTTTAAATAATTTATTTACAATTAAGGTTTGCACAATAACACCGGCAAATCCTCCAACCGTTAATACAATAGCGATATCTTGCGGAGTGTAATTATATTTATGATCTACGTAAAGAGAAAAAGTTGTTTGGAAATTTGCAATTCCAAAAGAGAATACGAAAATAATGATGAGCATCATAAAATAGGGAGTTTTGATCGAGTTTTTCATTTGAACAAGTATATTTTCTCTTTTTTTCTTCATCTCAGGATTTACAGAAATCGCATTTTTGATATCCGGTAAAATGACAAAAGAAATTACTGCTGAAAGAATTGCTGCAATAGCAGCCATATAAAAAGGAAAAGTTAAACTAACTTTTGCCAAAAATCCGCCTATCGCTGGTCCTATCATGAATCCTAAAGACATCGAGGCTCCAAGTAAACCCATTCCTCTTCCGCGATCCTCAAGAGAGGTAATATCGGCAACAAATGCCATCGTAGCGGGGATTAAAAAAGCCCCCCCAATACCGCTTATAAAGCGTGCAGCATATAACATCCATTCGTGAGTTGCCATGCCGAACCAAAATTGAGAAGCTGAAAAAATAACTAATCCAACAATAATAAGTTTTTTACGTCCAAAAGTATCGGATAGATCACCCGCTAATGGTGAAAATAAAAACTGTCCTAAAGCAAATGATGCAATGATAAATCCTAGCGCTTGACCTGCTACGCCAAACGTTTCTAAATACTGCGGCATGACGGGAATAACAAGTCCAATTCCTGCCATAGCGATAAACATATTAAACATCAATATATATAGTGCAAATTGTGATGGTTTCTTCGCCATATGATTCCTGCTTTCTTAAAATACTTAGTATGCGTCTATCGATTCTACCATATTATAAAGATAATAAAAACTTTCGCGACACGAAAAATTAATATTTGTTAATTTGGAAAATAAGAAATAGAGCCGCCCGGTTGAAGGCAACTCTATTTGTTAGTTTGTTCCCATTTTAAACTTTAAAAATAGCTCATTATAAACTCCAAGCATTTCAAGACCTAGATTATTATAAACTTCCAAATTATCTCTTGTTTCTTCGGTAGGATAAAAGCGTTCATCTGATGTTACTTCTTCATCCATCAATTCCACAGCGGCTGCATTTGGAATGGAATACCCAACATAATCTGCGTTTTGAGCGGCTACTTCAGCATCCAACATGAAGTTTATAAATGCATGAGCACCTTCTATATTCGCTGCAGTTTTGGGAATAACCATGTTATCGAACCATAAATTAGATCCTTCTTCAGGAACAGAATAGTCAAGTTCTTCGTTTTCCCACATCATATCTGCTGCTTGGCCAGACCATGTCAAAGCAACAGCAGCTTCTTCGTTTACCATAAGCTGTGTTACTTCATCTCCAATGATTGCCTTTACGTTTGGTGTAAGTTTGTTTAGTTTCTCCGAAGCTTCTTGCAATTCTTTTTCATTGGTAGAGTTTAGAGAATACCCTAAGCTATTTAAGCCCATTCCAATAACTTCACGAGCACTGTCTACTAGCAACACTTGTCCCTTTAAGGAAGGGTCCCATAGTGCGTCCCAGCTCTCAAACGTTTGGCCATCCAGTAAGGAAGGATTGAAAACAATACCTACAGTTCCCCAAAAATAGGGAATAGAAAACTCATTTTTGGGATCGAACGATAAATCTAAGAAGTATGGATCGATATTTTTCAAATTAGGAATCTTCGAGTGATCAATCGGAAGTAGTAAATCATGCTCTTTCATTTTCTCAATTGCATATTCAGATGGAACTGCAATATCGTAAGAAGTTCCACCTTGTTCGATTTTTGTCATCATTGCTTCATTTGAATCGAACGTTTCGTATACTACACGATAACCTGATTCGTCTTCAAACTGGGCTATTAGATCTGGATCAATATATTCTCCCCAGTTATAGATCGTTACGGTATCACTACCAGCTTTTCCAGAATTCTTATCTAATAGGTCATTCACAAAAAACAGTGCGATACAAACGAGAATGATTGTAAGTGCTGCTCTTACGATGTCTTTCATTTTCTGACCCCCATTCCTACAGGGTTTTTCCCTCTTTGGCTAATGAAGTAATAGCCTACTACAAGTAATAATGTCACGATAAAGATAATGCCTGATAATGCATTGATCGTTAATGTAATACCAGCACGTGCCATCGAGTAAATTTCCACAGATAACGTACTAAATCCATTTCCTGTTACAAAGAAAGTAACAGCAAAATCATCCAGTGAATACGTAAGTGCCATGAAGAACCCTGCAAAAATCCCTGGTTTAATAAAAGGAATAATGACTCGTCGTAAAATTTCTCCTTTAGTTGCACCAAGATCTGCTGCTGCATCTATTAAAGAGCTATTCATCTCCTGAAGTTTCGGCAATACCATCAATACAACAATCGGAATACTAAAGGCAATATGCGAGATTAATACAGATGCGAATCCTAATTTAACACCGATCATTGTAAACAATATTAAGAATGATGCCCCAATGACAACGTCTGGACTAACGATTAACACATTGTTTAAAGATAACAAAGAATTACGTATAGACTTGTTGCGCATATATACAATGCCTATCGAACCAAATACTCCAATGATTGTTGCGAGTAGAGCAGAAAGCAGTGCAACAATGACTGTATTGATCAAAATCATGATCAGTCGAGTATCGGAAAACACAGCACCATAATGCTCCCAAGTAAACGACTCGAAATTACTCATGGAACCGCCACTATTAAACGAATAAAAGATCAAATACAAAATCGGTGCATATAAAATAATGAAAATAAGGGCTAAGTAAAGTTTTGCTGTTTTACTAGTTCTTTCCATTAGTATTAGCCCCCTTGTCTCTTTGTCCGGTAATGATCATGACAATGACCATAAATATTATTAAGAATACGGCAATAGTCGAACCCATTCCCCAGTTTTGCGTAACTAAAAATTGTTGCTCAATAGCGGTACCAAGTGTAATAACTTTATTTCCAGCGATTAGTCGAGTAATCATGAATAAGGAAAGGGAAGGGATAAACACTGCTTGAATCCCAGCTTTAACCCCATTCGTCGTTAATGGAAAGATGACTTTTGAAAAGGTTGTCCAACTAGATGCACCTAAATCTCTACTCGCATCGATCAAGGATGGATTTAATTTATCCAAAGCGTTAAAGATAGGCAGAATCATAAATGGAATAAAAATATAAACTGATACAAAAATAAAACTAAAGTCTGTAAATAATATTTGTGTTTCTCCAAAACCAAAAACATTTAAAAATGCGTTAATAGGGCCATATAAGCCAAAAATTCCAATGAACGCATACGTTTTTAATAATAAGTTAATCCAAGATGGAATAATGATTAATAATAACCATAACTGTTTATGCTTCGTTTTTGTCAGCAAGTAAGCTGTTGGGTAGGCAACAAGTAAGGAAAATAGCGTTATAAGAAATGCATACCAAAATGAGCTAAGTGTTAACTTTAAATAAATTGAAGTGAAGAAGTTTTTATAATTATCAAATGTGAAATTTCCGCTCAAATCAAAAAGGGAGTAATAAGCGATTAAAGCAATTGGTGCGATGACAAATAATATAATCCAAGCAAAATAAGGTATTAAATAAAATGTTTTGGTGTTTTTAGTTTGCATACGCGTCTTCTCCGTAAGACTCAAGTCGCTTATCAAATTCTTCTTCTGTTTCGTTCAGACGCATAACATGAATTGCTTCAGGATCAAAGTCTAGACCGATAAATGCGCCAACCTCTGCTTTTTTCGTGGAGTGGACTAGCCATTCGTTTCCTTCGTCATCGTACGTAGATAGCTCGTAGTGAACTCCTCTAAATAATTGTGTATCTACTTTTACTTTCATTTTCCCTTTTTCAACAGATGTAATTTCTAAATCTTCTGGTCGAATGACAATATCGACATTTTCATTCGGATTTAGTCCTTGGTCAACACATTCAAATTCTTTTTCACCAATTCGTACACGGAAATCAGCAACCATCGTGCCAGAAACAATATTCGATTCTCCGATAAAATCTGCTACAAATCGATTAATTGGTTCATCGTAAATATCCATTGGTGTTCCACTTTGTTCTATATTTCCCGCATTCAGTACGAAAATTTCATCGGACATAGCTAAGGCTTCTTCTTGATCATGCGTTACAAAGATAAACGTTTTGCCTAATCGCTGTTGTAGCTCACGAAGCTCGTATTGCATTTCCGAACGTAGTTTCAAGTCCAAAGCAGAAAGCGGCTCATCAAGTAAAATGATTTCCGGATCATTTACGATTGCTCGAGCAATTGCGACACGCTGTCTTTGACCACCAGACATCTCAGCAATTTCTCTATTTTCATACCCTGATAAGTTAACAAACTTTAGTGCCTCTAACACTTTTTCCTCAATCTCTTTTTTTCCTAGTTTTTTTATACGAAGACCGAATGCTACATTTTCAAACACATTTAAGTGAGGGAATAGTGCATAGTCTTGGAAAACTGTATTAACTTGACGTTCGTTTGCAGGAACATTATTGATTAGTTTTCCATTAAAATAAATATTTCCACTAGAAGGCTGCATAAATCCTGCGATTAATCGCAAAATCGTTGTTTTCCCACAACCGGATGGACCGAGTAGCGTATAGAATTTACCACGCTCTAATTCAAAGTTAATATCCGTTAACACGGTTGTTTCAGCATCATAGTATTTGGTGACGTTCTCAAAGCGAATGATAGGTGTCTCAGACATAATGAACCTCCAATTTGTGTATTGTAAGAAAGGAAGGCTTTCTTACTTAGTATTTGTCCAGCCGCAGCGCCTTACCCCTCGGGGTAGACATAGGCGCTTCCGCATTTCTTATAAATAAGAATTTGTTACGACATAAATTACTTGTGTTTCTTCATCCGCCGCATTTTTTAATAAATGATCATCAGCTGCTTCAAAGTAGAGAGACTCTCCTTTAGAAGCAAAGTATTGCTGCTTTCCGAGTATTAATTCGACGCGACCTTGTAAAACATATATAAACGTTTCGGAAAGGGAAGGTTCAAATTGTTTAAATTGACCGTTTTGACCTAGTGTGATGAGGACTGGTTCCATTTCATTTTCATTGGACTCAGAGATAAGCCAGTGAAGCCGATAGTTTTTTTCCTCATCTATGTAAATTGTTTGTTCCGCAGCTTCGAAAACGACTTTAGTACGCACTTGTTCGTCATCAAAAAAGTCACTAGGTTTAGAGCCAAGTACATTTAAAATAGAAAAAAGTGTTTCTATGGAAGGGGAGTTTATATCTCTTTCTAGCTGGGAGATAAAACCCTTGCTTAAATCAGTTCTTTCCCCTAATTCCTCTTGGGTTAAACCTTTCTTCAGTCGTAATCGTTTAATCTTCTTTCCAATTTGCAATACTGTTCCCCTCCTCCCTTGAAAAACAAAGTTTATTTTAACACAACTTTAAGTTTACTTTAACAACTTATTCATATAAATTCAAAAAAAAATGGTTTTTGTCCCGTTCTGTTTTTATCGCGACGCATACACTAGCTATGGACGAAAAGGAAAAGGGGAGACACAATTGCGTTTAAGAGAGGAGTTACCCGAGTTTTCAAGTGACATGGAATGGTTGAACGGAAGTGTAACGAAAGAAAAATTAATTGGGGAAGTACCTTTATTAATACACTTTTGGTCTATTAGTTGCCATCTATGCGACAAAACTTACGGGATTATAAATAGATGGAAAAAGACATATGGTGATAAATTTCAGTTAGTTGGCATTCATATGCCAATAACAAAAGAAGATGTAAATAATACTCTTATAAAACAAAAGGCTGAACGAATGAGTATGACAAACTCCATATACCTAGATCACGATTTAGTTGTTTCTGACAAATTTCAAAATCGAATTGTACCATCTTTTTATCTTTTTGATAAGAAGGGATTGCTCCGTCACGTACAAACGGGAGAAAGCGGTTTTAGGATGTTAGAAAAAAGGTTAATCCTTTTAATGAAAGATTAGCTATACCGGATTCGCGAATGAAGTATCCAATTTTAGAAATGATATGGTAAACTAAGTGCATCCGATTAGTAAGCAGGAGGCACTAATATGCAAAAAGAGTTTGTAGTAATTGGTTTAGGACGATTCGGAGGAAGTATCGTTCGAGAGTTAATCGATCAGGGGGCAGATGTAATGGCTGTCGACATTGCTACAGAAAGAGTAGATGAGTACGCTGCAATTGCAACACAAGCAGTAGTGGCAGATACGACAGATGAATCGGTATTAAAATCCCTTGGAATCCGAAATTTTGAGCATGTAATCGTTGCTATTGGTGACGATATCCAATCGAGTATATTAACAACGCTTATGTTAAAAGAAATTGGCGTAAAGAAAATTACGGTAAAAGCACAAAATGATTACCATGAAAAAGTATTACGTAAGATCGGTGCCGACCAAGTGGTGCATCCGGAACGAGATATGGGAATTCGTATCGCGAATAATATCCTGTCGCAAAATGTACTGGATTACTTAGAGCTTTCTGATGAGCATTCGATTATGGAGATAAAAGTGAACGAAAAAATTGCAGGAAAATCATTAGTTGATTTAGATATCCGTGCAAGATATGGCATTAATATCGTAGCTATCAAGCGTGGAAATAGTATCAATGTTTCACCGCCGGCAGATGAAAATCTTCAGTTGAATGATGTACTAATTATGATTGGTGCAGATGTTGATATTAACCGATTTGAAAAGAAAGTTTTGTCATAAAAAATGCCAGAGGAAGCAAATCCCTCTGGCATTTTGTTATATGGATAAAACGTTTAAACTTCCATAATAATCGGTAAGATCATTGGACGACGTTTTGTTTTTTCGTATAAATAAGGGCTAAGAACATCAGTAATCTCATTTTTCAATTCAGCCCATTCAGCAGGCTTATCTTGTAAAGTGAACCTTAAATGCTTGTTTAACATCTGTTGAGCTTCATTTATCATCGTCCCCGACTCACGCATGTACACAAATCCTCGTGAAATAATATCAGGACCAGAAACAATTTTCTTTCTTTCCATATCTGCACTTACAACAACAATTACTAGTCCTTCTTCAGAAAGGATTCGACGATCTCGAAGAACGATATTCCCAATATCTCCAATACCACTACCATCAATATACACATCTCCAGATGGAATTCGTCCAGCCACATGCGCTTCATTTGCACTTAATGCCAGCACATCACCGTTTTCCATAATGAAAGTATTTTCAGGTAATACATCACAATCTACGGCAAGTTCCGTATGAATTTTCAACATACGATATTCACCATGGATTGGCATAAAGAATTTTGGTTTCATTAGTCGTAACATCAGCTTTTGTTCCTCTTGAGAACCATGACCTGACGTATGAATATTATTTAGGGAACCATGTATTACTTCTGCACCCGCACGGAATAGTAAGTTAATAGTACGATTGACACTTGCTCTATTTCCTGGAATCGGTGAAGAAGAAAATACAACCGTATCGCCTGGTTGAATTTGAATTTGACGGTGTGTCCCATTAGCAATTCGAGATAGAGCGGCCATTGGTTCACCTTGACTGCCTGTACATAATATAAGCACTTCGTTGGCAGGTAATCGATTTAACGCACTCGCATCTACAAAAGTTTCTTTAGGAGCAGTAATATAGCCAAGCTCACGACCGATTGTAATCGCATTGTCCATACTTCGACCAAAAACAGCGATTTTGCGACCGTGTTGCACAGCTGCATCCGTTACCTGTTGAAGTCTATGAATATTGGAAGCAAACGTAGCGAAAATGATGCGACCATTCACTTTACGGAAAATAGAATCCATACTTTCGCCGACTTTACGTTCGGACATCGTGAAATTCGGAACTTCTGCATTCGTACTATCTGATAGTAAGCATAGAACCCCGTCACGACCGATTTCTGCCATTTTAGTTAAGTTAGCAGGCTCCCCAACTGGCGTAAAGTCAAATTTAAAATCACCTGTATGCACAATATTACCTGGTGGAGTTTTGACAACGATACCAAAAGCATCCGGGATACTATGTGTTGTTCTGAAGAAACTAACTGCTGTTTTTCTAAATTTCACTACGTCGTCTTCTTCAATCACATGCATTTTTGTTTGACGAAGTAAGCCGTGCTCCTCTAACTTGTTACGCAGTAAACCTAGTGCAAGTTTTCCTCCATATACCGGAACATTTAGTTGTTTCAATAAATAAGGAATACCACCGATATGATCTTCGTGGCCATGTGTGATAAATAATCCTTTAATCTTGTCTACATTTTTCACTAGATACGTGTAATCTGGAATAACATAATCAATACCTAATAGATCATCTTCGGGAAACTTAATCCCTGCGTCTATTAATATAATCTCATCTTGAAATTGTACAGCGTACGTATTTTTGCCGATTTCACCTAGTCCGCCGAGGGCGAAAACAGCAGTTTGATCATTTTTAACAAATTTCATATGTTTATCTCTTCTCTACTTTATAATTCGGGCTTGCTTGCTCATATGCTAAATGATTACCTTCAAGCAATTGAATTAGTTCAATATTATAATTACGATCCTTTAGAATCGAACGCACTTCACGCTCAGATTCTGCCTCTACATATAAGCTTTTCGTGTTTTCGCGAACTGAAACTTCCAATGCATTCTCTTGATAATAAACTTTATAAATCATATTATACTCTCCTTTTTCACGTTCAAAATAAATCAATTCTCTTTATATTATCACGCTACTTCTTTAAAATAAAGAAAAGCCCTCCATTTTTCGAAGGGCAAATAATTTATCCCGCCTTAACTGCAAGTCAATATCCCCACATCAAGATTTCAAGGAAACCAAGGAAGAATAAGTGGAGATAAACTGCCTGTAAAGGTCCGAGTGGTTCAACTAACATTTAAGTAGGGAGAGGTAGTAAAACCTCCTACTTAAATGAAGTTTCACTTTACGCGATCGTTTTGTTTCTGAGCATTCCACCGAGTCGTCTTAACCATTTTCTTCTTAGACGTTTCAACATGGTAACTCACTCCTTACAATATATTATATACGAAAAATAGAGATGTGTAAAGGATTCTTACTGAAAAGTCAAATAATTAGCGTAGCGAATAGGAGTTTTTTTGATGGTAAATAAAGTTTTATTCTTTGATATTGATGGGACTATTTTAGATAACGATAAAAATATCCCACCAGGTGTTGTAGAATCTATTCAACGAGCAAGAGCAAATGGACATGAAATAGTTATTTCAACTGGGAGAGCTCCATTTACAGCAAACTCAATTTTAGAACAACTTAAAATAGATTCATTCATATGCTACAATGGTCAAATCGTCCAGTTACAAGGGAAGATTATTCATAAAGGAATTATCGATACAACAGAACTACAGAATCTAACAGATTTTGCGATGGAACGAGAGCAACCAATTGTTTATATGGATGATGTAGAATTTGTATCAAATGTCCCTGATCACGAGGATATATACGAAAGCATCTCTTCCTTGAAAATGGCCTTACCTAGAACGGAAGAAAACTTCTTTTTAACGAATGATATACATCAAGCGCTTATTTTTTGCGATATGGATGTTCAAAAAGAATATGAGAAAGCTTTTCCTAACTTAAAGTTTGTTCGTTGGCATCGGATATCTTGTGATGTCCTTCCACAAGGTGTTTCTAAAGCAAAAGGAATTGAATTATTACTGCGCTATATGAATAAAACTCCTGATGACGCGATTGCTTTTGGTGACGGTTTTAATGATATAGAGATGCTTCAATATGTAGGAACTGGTGTGGCGATGGGGAACGCAGTAGAAGAATTAAAAAACTGCGCTACCTTTGTTACGGACCATGTTTCAGAAAATGGCTTAGTGAATGCCATGAAAAAATTACAATTAATCTAGAGGAGTTTTTATGAACGATTTAAGGAATAAGTTTGTGCTGATATATGGTGATGTATTTGTAGACTATATTGCAGATGATCAATCAAATAAACAATTTACAAAGTTTTTAGGCGGGGCAACAGTAAATGTAGCAGCAGGAGTAGCAAGACTCGGGGCTTCTTCCTCTTTTATAACAATTTCAGGAGACGACGAAACCTCAGAATTTGTGAGAAGAGAGTTAACGTTAGAAGGAGTAGATTTAACTTTCGCTCAGATTGTTCCTGAAAAACGAGTAAGTGGTGTATATGTGCATTTAACGGAAAACAATGACCGACACTTCCATACATACGTGGATGAAACACCCGATTTACAAGTGGATTTTTCTTCATTGAAAAAAGAAGCATTTCAGCAAGCCTCCATTTTTCATTTTTGTTCAGGAACATTATTTCATCCAATAGCATGCAAGACGACTCGCGAAATAGTCGATCAAATGGTAAAATCTAAAGTGTTATTATCCTTCGATGCTAACATTCGTCCATTAAGATGGGAAAGCGAAGCACTTTGTAGAGAAACCATTTGTTCCTTTTTTAAACAAGTGGATATTTTGAAACTAACAGAAGAGGAGCTTTTCTTCCTAACGGAGACAACAACGAGAGAAGAAGGGATTCAAAAACTTCGGGATTATCAAATTCCGATCGTCCTTATTACAGTTGGAGCAGAAGGCACATATATTGTAATCGATGAGGAAACGATCCACGTAAAAGTGGAGAAGGTGATCCCGGTCGATACAACAGGTGCTGGAGATGCTTTCATGGCAGGTATTCTGTCTAAAATTAATATGAGCGGAAAGCCAAGGACAAAAGAAGAGTGGATAGACTATGTCTCCTTTGGCAATAGACTAGGAGCAATTTGTGCAACAAAACCTGGAGCTCTATCAGCTATGCCAAGAGCAGCCGATTTATAAGAAAAAGCCTGTGCACATGCGCACAGGCTTTTCGTATTTTTCTATAGTGGGTACGCACGTTAATGGGTAATTAGTCATTGCGGCGCGAGTCGCGCAACCCTAACTAAATATAGCCACTTACGCTTTATTATTACGCTTGTTCATACGGAACAGAATTTGGTATTTCTGCGTACGGGTTTACTTTATTAATATGGTCATAAAACATGATGCCATTTAAATGATCTAGCTCATGTTGAAATGCAATTGCTGCTAAACCTTTTAATCGTTTTTTGAAGGGAGTACCATCCGGATAAAAGCCAGTAGCGGTAATGCGTGCATGTCTTGGTACATATCCCTCAATCACTTCATCCACAGAAAGACAGCCTTCCCCAGAATGAATATAAGTGTTTTCTACGGAATGGCTAATTATTTTGGGATTGACTGCAACAAAGCTGATGTTCCCATCCTCTGCATTTGGTATATGTAGCGCGAACATTCTTTTATCAGCGTTTACTTGAGGAGCTGCCAGCCCAATTCCAGGACGTAATTTATGCTTCTCTACCATTTTTTCATCTTGACTATTGATCACATATTCCAATAAATCATTAGCGAGTTGTTTATCGGCCTCTGATAAAGGAAAAGTCATTTCTGTTGCTTTTTTACGAAGTGCTGGATGACCGTCCCTCACAATATCTTTCATTAAAATCATATTTATCGTCCTTTCCGAGTTCCTAGTCCTATTATACCGAAAAATCATCTTTTGCTAAACAAAAAAAGCCTATTGTACGGTTGAATTTAGTAGCCAGAACAATTATAGTGAAATGATTAGAGGAGGTTACGTGATGAAAAAATGGAAATACGTAGTTCCTTTATGCTTTGTATTACTTCTATCTGCATGTTCTTTTGGTGAAACAACCGAAGAAAAATTATCTAACATCTTAACGGAAATTTATAATTTAGAAGCAGATTATAGAGATGTACAAACGCAGTTAGCAGACACGGAACAAAAAGAACAAGCTAATTTTCAAAGCATGATGGAGTTAACGAAAGACCAAAAAGAAGAGCTTACAAAACAAGTCGAAGAAACTGCTGGGCTACTGGAAGAAAGACTCGTTTTAGTGGAAAAAGAAGCAGCTTCTATTAAAAGTGCATCAGAAAAATTGAAGGATATCGATGTGCTTATCTCGGAAACAGACGTAACATCTGAAAAAGAAAGTATCCAACAAATCGAGGAAGCATTAAAAAATCGCTACACTGCCTACACCGATTTAACAGAACAATATAATACACTTGCTAGTTTACAAGAAAAGTTATATAGCATGTTAATCGAAGATGCAGCAGAAGTAACGACCATTCAAAAACAAGTTGATGAAGTGAATAAACAAAACGAAGCAGTACAACAATCAGTTGAAAAGTTTAACGAACTGACAGCGGAGCTTAATAAAGTAAAAGAAGAAACATTTACTTCACTTCAAAAGGAAAATTAATCAAGAGAATAGTAGAGCTTATAAACGCAAAAATAGAGTATGGGAATTTCAAAGATTCCTATACTCTATTTTTATATTTTGTGAAACATATCTTGTGAATTAGTTTCTCGTTATGGCATGGGGTGTGTCACTGTTTAGGGAAACTGCGAAGTAGTCATCGACGTCTCACTTCAAGTAAACTTGTTTAATGAAAATTGATTGCTCTCAGGGGTAATTTGGTTGCTTTCAGTCTAGTCTAGTTGCTCTCAACAGACTTTTGGTTGCTCTCAGACTAGAACTGGTTGCTTTCGACAGCTGTTGGTTGCCCTTAGCCATTTTTTGGATTTACTTAGTCAAAAACTGTTGATGTTTTTGTTTTCAGCAAGTCGATCATAAATAAAAAGAAATTACCATTGATTTTCGCTTCAGGCGTCGACTCCTGCCGGATGAGGGAGCAAAATGAGCCATTCCAACGACGCCCAAAAGGGGATGGCTCATCGCTCACCCCACGGAAAGCGTCCGAATGTAGCGAAAATCACGGTGGACACCTAATAAAGCTTTACCGCACAGTTTCCCTATACTACACAAATTATCTTTTATAGAAAGCTTTGAAAGACGAGACTATTAAAGACTACCTAAGCTTTTTCTATTTATCTTAGAGAAGATAATACTAGAACATTTTTTCTGATTGGACGATGAAAAACTCTTATGAATTTATGAAACTGATATAATACAGACATAATTGGTGACTAGTACAGGGTGTAATAGTTTTAATATTCTATTAAGGATAATCAATGATTTTAGATGATTGACCGCAGATTTATCTTTGAGTATACTGAAAAGGAAAGATAGTTGTATTACTTATATCACAAGAAATTTTAATACAGAAGAAAAGGAGAGTTGCTATATGGCTGCAAACAAGTCACAGCAGTTAGACCCAAAGAAAACGCTTCAAGAAATTGAAGAAAAGTTTGAAATGTTCCAGATTTTAAACGAGGAAGGGAAAATTGTTAACGAAGAAGCAAATCCTAACTTATCAGATGAGGAATTAGTTGAATTAATGAGTCGAATGGTATTCACACGAATATTAGACCAACGTTCTATTTCACTAAACCGCCAAGGTCGTCTAGGATTCTATGCACCTACTGCTGGACAAGAAGCTTCTCAGCTTGCATCTCAATTCGCGCTCGAAAAAGAAGACTTTATCTTACCAGGTTACCGTGATGTACCTCAAATCGTATGGCATGGTCTACCTTTATATCAAGCATTCTTATTTTCTCGTGGACATTTCATGGGGAACCAAATTCCAGAAGATGTTAATGTATTCCCACCACAAATTATTATCGGTGCACAATTCATCCAAGCAGCTGGTGTAGCACTAGGAATGCAAAAACGTGGAAAGAAAGCGATTGCAATAACGTACACAGGAGATGGCGGTTCATCTCAAGGTGATTTCTATGAAGGTATTAACTTTGCAGGAGCATATCGTTCACCTGCTGTATTCATCGTACAAAATAACCAATACGCTATTTCTACACCACGTGAGTTGCAAACTTCTGCGAAAACAATTGCACAAAAAGGGATTGCAGCAGGGATTCCAAGTGTACAAGTAGATGGAATGGATCCATTAGCAGTTTATGTTGCAACAAAAGATGCTAGAGAGCGTGCAATTAATGGTGAAGGGCCAAGCTTGATTGAAACTGTATGTTACCGATTCGGTCCTCATACGATGGCTGGGGATGACCCAACTCGTTACCGTACGTCTGATACAGATTCTGTTTGGGAAAAGAGAGACCCATTAGTTCGTTTCCGCTTGTACCTAGAAGCAAAAGGTATTTGGAATGAAGCGAAAGAAGAAGAAATCATTGAAAAAGCAAAAGAAGAAATTAAAGAAGCAATCAAAAAAGCAGATGCTGCTCCAAAACAAAAAGTAACAGACTTGATCAATATTATGTACGAAGAAAACCCATATAATTTAGATGAGCAATTAGCTTACTATACTGAGAAGGAGTCGAAGTAACCGATGGCACAATTAACGATGATTCAAGCAATTACGGAAGCACTCCGTACCGAGCTTAAAAATGATGAAAACGTTCTAGTCTTCGGTGAAGACGTTGGCGTTAACGGAGGAGTATTCCGTGCGACGGAAGGATTACAAAAAGAATTCGGAGAAGACCGTGTATTCGACACACCTTTAGCTGAATCTGGTATTGGTGGTCTTGCAGTAGGTTTAGCACTTCAAGGATTCCGTCCAGTTCCTGAAATTCAATTCTTTGGTTTTGTATTTGAAGTTATGGATTCTATTAGTGGACAACTTGCTCGTATGCGTTTCCGTACAGGAGGAGCATATAATGCACCTGTTACAATCCGTTCTCCATTCGGTGGAGGGGTTCATACACCAGAAATGCATGCGGATAGTTTAGAGTTACTTATGACATCTACACCAGGTGTAAAAGTAGTTATTCCTTCTACTCCGTACGATGCAAAAGGTTTATTGATCTCTGCGATTCGCGATAACGACCCTGTTATTTTCTTAGAGCATATGAAACTATATCGTTCATTCCGTGGGGAAGTTCCGGAAGAAGAGTATACAATTCCACTAGGAAAAGCAGATGTAAAACGTGAAGGTTCAGATTTAACGATCATTTCATATGGTGCAATGGTACACGAAAGCTTAAAAGCTGCTGAAGAGTTAGAAAAAGAAGGACACTCTGTAGAAGTTATTGACTTACGTACGATTCAACCACTTGATATTGAAACAATTATTGCATCTGTTGAAAAAACAAACCGTGCGATCGTTGTTCAAGAAGCACAAAAACAAGCAGGTATTGCTTCCAATGTAGTTGCTGAAATTACGGAAAGAGCTATTTTAAGTTTAGAAGCTCCAGTTTTACGAGTTGCGGCTCCAGATACTGTTTACCCATTCTCTCAAGCAGAAACGGTTTGGTTACCTGGTGTTAAGGATATAGTAGAAACAGCGAAAAAAGTTTTAACGTTCTAAAAAAATAAAAAATAGAAAGGGTGAATACTGTGGCATTTGAATTTCGATTACCAGATATCGGTGAAGGTATACACGAAGGCGAAATCGTTAAATGGTTTGTGAAGGCCGGCGATGAAGTACAAGAAGACGATATTTTATGTGAAGTACAAAATGATAAAGCAGTTGTAGAAATTCCTTCTCCAGTTAAAGGAAAAGTAACAGAGGTATTAGTTAGCGAAGGAACAGTTGCAGTTGTTGGTGATGTGCTTATTAAAATTGATGCTCCTGGATATGAGGATCTTCAGTTTAAAGGGCAAGACAATGGGGAAGAAAAAACAGAAGCACAAGTACAAGCTACTGCTGAAGGTGGTCAAGAGATTGACAAAGAAACAGTGGAAGCTCCTGCTAAAAAAGAAGCAGCAACAACTGAACAACCAAAAGGTGAAAAACGCGTAATCGCAATGCCTTCTGTTCGTAAATTTGCTCGTGATAAAGAAGTAAATATTGCAGATGTAACTGGTTCAGGGAAAAATGGTCGTATTTTAAAAGAAGATATTGAAGCATTTTTAACTGGAGACCAAAAACCTGCAGAGGTTTCCGCTTCAGAAGAAACAGCGGAACCAATCCAAAAAGAGTCGAAAGCAGAAGAAAAAACTGCTGCTCCTGTAGTACTTGAAGGAGAATTCCCTGAAACGCGCGAAAAACTTTCACCAATGCGTAAAGCAATCGCAAAAGCAATGGTACATTCGAAACACACTGCTCCACACGTAACATTGATGGATGAAGTAGATGTGACAGAACTTGTTGCACATCGCAAAAAATTCAAAGAGATTGCGGCGGAGAAAAATATTAAGTTAACTTACTTACCTTATGTAGTAAAAGCACTTGTAAGTACGCTAAGAGAATTCCCACAATTAAACACATCTTATGACGATGAAACAAATGAAGTAATTCAAAAACATTATTTCAACATCGGTATTGCAGCGGATACAGATAAAGGACTAGTTGTGCCTGTTATTAAAAACGCAGATCGCCAATCTGTATTTGCAATTTCGGATCAAATTAATGCGCTTGCAACAAAAGCTCGCGACGGTAAATTAACTGCTGCGGAAATGAAAGGTGCATCTTGCTCGATTACGAATATTGGCTCTGCTGGAGGTCAATGGTTTACACCAGTAATTAACCATCCAGAAGTTGCAATTCTCGGAATTGGTCGAATTTCAGAAAAACCTGTAATAAAAAATAGTGAAATTGTAGCTGCTCCTGTGTTAGCATTATCATTGAGCTTTGATCATCGAATGATCGATGGTGCGACTGCACAACATGCGTTGAACCATATTAAACGTTTGCTTAGCAGTCCAGAACTATTATTAATGGAGGCGTAAAAAAATGGTAGTTGGAGATTTCCCGATCGAAACAGATACTTTAGTAATTGGTTCAGGCCCTGGAGGATATGTAGCTGCAATTCGTGCTGCACAAACAGGACAAAAAGTAGTAGTAGTAGAAAAAGAGCATATTGGTGGAGTTTGTCTAAACGTAGGATGTATTCCTTCTAAAGCTTTGATTTCTGTTGGTCACCGTTTTGAGCATGCAAAACATTCAGATGACATGGGTATTACAGCAACTGATGTGAAGATTGACTTTTCAAAAGCTCAAGCTTTCAAAGATGGCGTTGTAAAAAAATTAACTAGTGGTGTTTCTGGTTTATTAAAAGGAAACAAAATCGATGTAGTAATGGGCGAAGCATATTTCGTTGATGCAAACACAGTTCGTGTAATGGATGAAAATTCTGCACAAACGTATAAATTTAAACATGCAATTATCGCAACTGGATCTCGTCCAGTAGAAATTCCAACATTTAAATTTACGAAACGTGTACTTAGCTCAACTGGTGCATTAAATTTATCTGAAGTTCCAGAAAAATTAGTTGTAATCGGTGGAGGATACATTGGTACTGAGCTTGGTTCTGCATTCGCTAACTTAGGCTCAAATGTAACAATTATCGAAGGCGGAGACGATATTTTAGCTGGATTCGAAAAGCAAATGACAACTATCGTTAAAAAAGGCCTAAAGAAAAAAGGCGTAGAAATTGCAGTTAAAGCTTCTGCAAAAGGTGTGGAAGAATCTGATACTGGCGTAGTAGTTACATATGAAGTTGTCGGAGAAGAGAAAAAAGTGGAAGCTGACTATGTATTAGTAACGGTAGGCCGTCGTCCAAACACGGATGAAATTGGATTAGAAGAACTAGGTATTAAATTCGCAGAACGCGGATTATTAGAAGTAGATAAGCAATGTCGCACAAGCATTGAGAATATCTTTGCTATCGGTGATATCGTTGCAGGACCTCAACTTGCACATAAAGCTTCTTACGAAGGAAAAGTTGCTGCTGAAGCAATTGCAGGGCAAACTTCGGTTGTAGATTACTTAGCAATTCCTGCAGTATGCTTTACAGACCCAGAAATGGCTACAGTTGGTTTAAACGAAGCACAAGCAAAAGAACAAGGCTATGACGTTGCTTCTGGGAAATTCCCATTTGGAGCAAATGGTCGTGCACTTGCACTTAACGCTACAGATGGTTTCGTAAAACTTGTTTCTCGTAAAGAGGACGGTTTACTACTTGGAGCACAAATCATTGGTCAAGGAGCTTCTGATATGATTGCTGAACTTGGTTTAGCAATTGAAGCCGGTATGACAGTAGAAGATATCGCAATGACTATTCATGCTCACCCAACTTTAGGTGAAATTGCAATGGAAGCTGCGGAAGTAGTTATGGGTCACCCGATTCATATTCTTTCTAAATAAGATAGATAGAGTCTCTCAAAGTTATTTACTTTGAGAGACTCTTTTTTTGTCTAAATCACATACGGATTAGGTTAATCGAAATCTATTTGTCCTATCTAAAAATTTGGAAAATTTTGATTTATGCACATTATACATAGATATGATGTGTAATTTGCTTTGTCTTTAAAAAAGAGGAATTCTATAATTGGTAATAAGAAGTATTCCTTTGTGGTAAGAAGTAACTGGGAGAAGTATTGAATGGTTTGTTAGTAAGTGAGGGGAGGAATTATATCGACCAGCAAGAAGGCTGAAATCAATTACGCGAAAAGCGTAATTGATCATTCCATTATAATTTATTTTTCATGATAGGAAAAAATAAAATCTTTAAAGAAAAGAACGGCTTTTGACATATATCCTTCTTTTTTATGTATTAAGTATATCGTTCGATCGATATTCAAATCTAAAATGGGAATTATTTTTATATCATTGAAATTTTGAACGACAGATTCTGGTACAAGTGCGATGCCCATATTGGATGAAACCAAGCCAATGATACTATTAATTTCTAATCCATCATAGGAAATATGAATATCTACATTGTATTTTAAGAATATAGAATCGATTAATTTTCTCAATTCAGTATCCGCATTGTAATGGATGAAGTTCTCTTGCTCAATCTCTTCTAGCTGAATATGTTTCATTTGGGAGAACCGATGTTGGCTAGAGGCGATTAACACGATTTTCTCTTTGAAAATCGGATTATAGTCTAAATCGGAAAAAGATTGGTATTGGGTCGCAAACCCTAAATCAGCTTCATTTGTGAGTAAATCTTTAACAATTAAAGGGGCTTTGTCTTCATTTAATGTAATCGTATGACCGGGATTTGCAAGTTGAAATTCCTTTAATAATGAAGGAATATAGTTTAATCCCAAGCTATGAACAAATGAAATAGAAATATTACCGAAATCTGGATGAATAAGTTGAGATAGATTTGATTTTGAAATTTCTACTTGACCCACAATTTTTTTTGCATCCTTTAAAAATACTTTTCCATATCTATTTAACAAGACCTTTCTGTTTTTTCGATCAAATAAAGGAACGCCTAACTCTTTTTCTAAAGATGTTATGGAGCGGCTTAAAGCAGATTGCGACAAGTCTAAAATTTCTGAAGCTCTTGTCATATGTTCTTGCTCTGCAGCAACAATAAAGTAATGTAATTGCGTTATATCCACATCAATCCCCCCACGTTGTTGGAAATGTATAATCTAGTATAGTTTTACACTCTATTGGGGCTAACGTCAATTTAATTATCAGAAGAATTTTCTTAAAATTCGATAAAATAAATTAGAAATAAGTGTTCATTCTTTAAATAATTTGAAGGAAGTGGAAAAATGACTTATTTACAAATTAGTAGAACTGGAACAAATCAACAAATCGCTGTAATTAAATTAAATCGCCCAGAAGCTCGTAACGCATTTAATACGGAAATGGCAACGGAAATATTAAATACCCTTCAAACGATCTCTAAATCTGATGTGAGAGTAGTAGTAATCTCATCAAGCAATCCGAAAGCATTTTGTTCAGGTGCCGATTTAAAAGAACGTAATGGGATGACAGAGGAAGAATGGAAAGCGCAACATAAACTGTTTGAGGAAATGTTCTATGCAATTGCTGATCTACCACAACCTGTAATTGCTGCGGTCGATGGTTTTGCTCTTGCTGGAGGATTTGAAATCGTCTTGAATTGTGATTTTATCGTTGCTGCACAAACTGCTACGTTTGGACTTCCTGAAGCGACGCGCGGAATTATGCCCGGGGGTGGTGGAACACGATTACTTCCTAAAAGGGTCGGAGTCCATGTTGCGAAAGAGTGGGTATGTACCGGTCGAATGGTTACCGCAGAGGAAGCGGAGAAAGCCGGCTTACTTAATCGACTGACAACCTCCGAGCAGCTATTAGATGAGGCGTATGAGCTTGCGGAAATGCTAGCAAAGAATGCACCAATAGCTGTTCAAAATTGCAAGAAAGCCGTGGATTCTTTATTTGGAATGGAAGACATGCAAGCAAGAAAAGAGGAGCTCGTATTTTACAATCACTGTGTAAATACAGAAGATCGCTTGGAAGGTGTTTTAGCGTTTGTTGAAAAACGTGCTCCTCAATTTGCTGGAAAATAAGCTTTTCATAAAACATCAAAAAAATGGAGGAATTTATACATGAAAACTACTGAATTGCACATTAGCACACCTGAATTTCAAGAAGAGCTTCGTCAAAGTGTAAGAACGATTTGTAAAGATTATCCGGATGAATATTGGAGAAAGTTAGATGAAACGAACGCATACCCTGAAGAATTTGTAACCGCTTTATCAGAAGCAGGTTTCTTAGCTGCACTTATTCCAGAAGAATACGGTGGGTCAGGATTATCAGTTACAGATGCTTCCATTATTATGGAAGAAATTAACCGCTCAGGAGCAAATGCAGGTGCATGCCATGCACAAATGTATACGATGGGAACTTTATTACGTCATGGATCTGAAGAGCAAAAGCAAAAATACTTACCTAAAATTGCTGACGGATCTCTAAGACTGCAAGCTTTTGGAGTCACAGAGCCTAATACAGGTTCAGACACTACCCAATTAAAAACCGTAGCTGTTCGTAAAGGAGATAAATATATCGTCAACGGGCAAAAAGTATTTATTTCACGTGCTGAATATTCGGATCTTATGCTTTTACTTGTCCGTACAACGCCAATTGATCAAGTGAAAAAACGGACAGAAGGTTTATCTGTATTATTAGTTGACTTGAACGAAGCTGTTGGAAACGGTATCACTATAAAACCTATTCGAACGATGATGAATCATGCTACGACAGAACTTTTCATTGAAGATTTGGAAGTCCCTGTAGAAAATTTAATCGGTGAAGAAGGAAAAGGTTTTTCTTATATTCTGGATGGTATGAATGTTGAACGCATTCTAATAGCTGCGGAATGTATAGGGGATGGCTATTGGTTTGTGGATCGTGCAGCTAAGTATGCGAAGGAAAGAGTAGTCTTTAATAGACCAATTGGTCAGAATCAAGGCGTTCAGTTTCCGATTGCCAAGTCCTATGTCCATTTAGAAGCGGCAGACTTAATGAGATTCCAAGCAGCTAGATTGTATGATGAAGGAAAAGCGTGCGGGAAAGAAGCTAATATGGCTAAATTACTCTCTGCTGATGCTTCATGGGAAGCGGCGAATGCTTGTCTTCAAACCCATGGTGGCTTTGGATTTGCGGAGGAATATGATGTGGAAAGGAAATTTAGAGAAACAAGATTATATCAAGTAGCACCAATTTCGACAAACTTAATATTATCTTATGTTGCACAGCATGTGCTCGGCATGCCAAGATCTTATTAATATCGGAGGTGTATGATGAATATTCCTAAGAAAATAGAATTGATTGAGGTCAGCCCAAGAGATGGGTTACAAAATGAGCCGAAGCCAATTTCGACAGAATCTAAAAAGGATCTGATCCGTCAACTTGCAGCAGCCGGGTTTTCACGTATGGAAACTGCTGCATTTGTAAGCCCTAAATGGGTACCACAAATGGCTGATGCAGATGAGATCAGTCAGTATTGCAATGAATTAGGCATTACTTATATAGCTTTAACTCCAAATTTAAAAGCACTGGAACGAGCAATCCAAGCAAATGTTTCACAAATTGCTGTATTCATTGGGGCGAGTTCAACGTTCAACCAAAAAAATATTAATAAGACAACAGAGGAATCTCTTTTAGAAACAGAAAAAATGTTTAAGCTTGCAAAACAACAGGGGATTTTCACTAGAGCTTATGTTTCCATGTCGTTTGCTTGTCCATACCAAGGGAAAGTTTCTTTTGAAGAGTTAAATTATGTTTGTCGACGTTTTGTGGAATTAGGGGCAGATGAAATCGACATAGGTGATACAAATGGTTATGCGAATCCTAAGATTGTTTATGACCGATTCGCAAGACTGAAAGACTTATATCCAGACACTGTTTTTGTCGGCCACTTCCACGATACACGGAAAATGGCATTGGCTAATACGCTAGCAGCTATGCAAGCTGGAATCGATAAGTTTGATAGCTCGATCGGAGGGCTAGGTGGTTGTCCATTTTCACCGGGGGCAACCGGAAATTTGGCTACTGAAGAAGTGGCGTTGATGCTTTCGGAAATGGGTGTAGAAACAAGTTTAAAGTTAGAGGAAATTAATAAAATTGTTCCTTTTGCCAAGTCCCTTTCTAGTCGTCTGCAGCCTGTATGATAGCAATTTAGAGTAAAAATGATTGGCTGTTAAGTTTTTTGAATACGAATAAAAGAGGGGCGGAAAGTGACCAATCACTTCTCGTCCCTCTTAACATTTTTCAAGTTTTATAAATAAAATGAAAATATTGCCCGAAATATGAAAATTGAATCTATAATAAATAAGAGAGTAAAAATAATAATGTAGGAGGAACTAAAATGGAGTTAGGACTAAAAGGGAAAGTAGCGGTAATAACGGGATCAAGTAAAGGAATTGGCTTGTATACAGCCTTACAGTTAGTTAAAGAAGGCGCATCTGTTACCATTTGCGCGCGTGGGAAAGAACAATTGGAAGAGGCAGCGAAGTTTATAAAAAATGAAACAGGGAAAGAAGTATTAATAGTATCTGCTGACATTACAAACGAGCAGGAATGTCAAAAAATTATTCAAGAAACTATCGAGCATTATGGAAAATTAGACATCCTCATAAATAATGCTGGGACTTCATCAGCGAATCCTTTCGAGTCCGTTGATACGGAGTTATGGCATACAGATTTAGATTTAAAGGTATTTGGAGCGATACATACTTCGAAAGCTGCCATTCCTTATATGCGAAAAGAGGGGGGAGGATCGATTGTAAACGTGACTGCGGTGTTAGGGAAAACACCACCTGCCTCTTCGTTACCTACAACGGTAAGTCGAGCTGCCGGTATGGCTCTAACTAAAGCGATGAGTAAGGATTTAGGGAAAGATAATATACGAGTAAATACAGTATGTATCGGGTTAATACGAAGTGGCCAGTTAGAAAAGCGTTGGTTAAATGAGGAACCGGAGCTTTCTTGGGAAGAATACTCTAAAAAGGTTGTCGGGCCGTCAATTCCACTTGGAAGAATTGGTGAAACAGCCGAAGCTGCAAACGTCATTACTTTTTTAGTTTCAGATGCGGCGTCGTACGTGACAGGGACAGCAGTTAATATTGATGGTGGATCTGGCGGTACACTTTAATTTAGACAACAGAAGCCGTGTAGAAATTCTTTACACGGCTTTCTTTATTACATATTCAACATGATTGAAAGGAAATGGTGATCAGATTGAAAAAAACAGCATGGATATTACTAACAGCTTGTATACTTATACTTTCAGCATGTGGCCTTGCAGAAGAAAAAACTACTACTGAAAAAGAAACTGAACAAACAACAGAGGTTAGTGGCGAAGAGAAAGTAGAAGTAACACAAGAAATAGTGGAAGAAGAACCAAAAGAAGAACCAACAGAAGAAATTCAAGAACCACTGTATGAATTAAATCCAGCCAACTGGACATTACAACCGATTGGAGATGCTAGTCCAAAGGCAGTGCTACTTACAATTGATGATGCTCCAGATAAATATGCTGTAGAAATGGCGAAAACCTTGAAAGACTTAGATGTACCAGCCATCTTTTTTGTAAATGGGCACTTCCTTGAAACAGATGAACAAAAAGCGAATCTAAAAGAAATCTATGATATGAGCTTTGCTATTGGAAACCATACACAGACGCATGCTAATCTGAAAGACATTTCGGAGGAACAGCAACAAGAAGAAATTTTAAATGTTAATGAAACAGTGGAAGCTGTTATTGGAGAAAAGCCTAAGTTTTTCCGCGCACCATTTGGTATAAACACTGATTTTAGTAGATCACTAGTTGAAAATGAAGGAATGCAACTAATGAATTGGACGTATGGGTATGACTGGGAAAAAGAATATATGAATGCGGAAAGTCTTAAAGATATAATGGTTAACACGGAATATTTAACAGATGGTGCAAATTTATTAATGCATGATCGAAAATGGACTGCAGAGGCATTACCTGGAATTGTAGAAGGTTTTCGTGCAAAAGGTTATGACTTTATAGATCCTCATACAATAAAAGGAATAGAATAGCACAAGCATCGGTTATCGACTGAATTGGTCGGTAACCATTTTTGTATGTATTCAGTGTGATGGAACAACAGAGTTATATTAGAAATAGCGTCATGATTACTATGATAAAATCATAATTTGTTTAAGGCTCACTAACAATATTGCTATTCCTCCTTGTAAATGTAGCGCGAAAAAAGTTGTAGATTGGTATTTCTTTACATCCTAAATAAGAATTTACTCTGGACGTAATGGGTAAACGAGCGTAAAATGTTTCCTATTGATAATTTTGGAGGTGAGTACTTTAAAGGAATAGCCTTTTAAAGCAACCATATGAAAAAATATATTCGCATAGTTCTTCAAATTTGTATATTATATTTATTTTCTTTTTTAGGTAATTTTATTGTCGAAATGCTACATATTAAATTTCCGGGAAGTATCGTAGGGTTATTATTACTTCTAGGGTGCTTGCACTTAAAAATAATTCCTGTTCAAGTGATAAAAGAGGGTGCAGGTTTCTTATTAGGAATACTTGCTTTATTTTTTATACCTTCCACTGTCGGAGTAATGAATTATCCAGAGTTAATGTCTATTAACGGTATATTACTAGTTTTTTCAGTGATTATTAGTACAGTGCTTACGATTTTAGTAACCGGAAAATTATGTCAGCACTTAGAAGGTCGGAAAGCAGGAGAGGAAGAAGTGCAATGATAGCAATTAGTATGATGATCGGAACGATTGTAATTTTTTTACTCATGAGAAAACTAAACGCAAGATTTTCAACTCCTCTTCTATTACCAGTGCTCACAGCAACTATTTTAATTATTATTCTATTAAAATCTTTCTCTCTCTCCTATGCTACATATATGACTGGGGCTAAATGGATAGATGCAATGCTAGGACCAGCTGTAGTTAGTATGGCTTATCCATTATATGCCCAACGACATATTATTAAGCAAAATATGTTTTCTATATTAACTAGTGTTGTCGTTGCTATGCTCTCAGGATTAGTGAGTATTATCGTTTTTGCTAAACTACTAAATTTAAGTAACGATTATATATTGTCTCTATTGCCAAAATCGATTACGACTCCTATAGCAATGCAGATTAGTGAAGCTATTGGAGGCTTTCCTTCATTAACTGCCGTATTTGTTATTATCGCTGGTATAACTGGTGCGCTACTCGGTCCATCTATTTTTAAAATAGCTCATATAGAGAAGTCGGTCAGCAGGGGAATATCTTTGGGGAGCGCTTCACATGGAATTGGGGTGTCTAAACTCACAGAATACGGAGAAAAAGCGTTGTCTATGGGAACGGTATCAATGACATTGAGTGCGATCATTGGAGCTTTTATGGGTCCTATTTTTGCGTTATTTTTTCATTAAAAAAGGAGAGATGTAGGTATAATCTCTCCTTTTTTTATGGTTAAAAAATTGCTTGATGTTCTTTTATCACATGAATCATTTCTAAAGTATCATCTTCCGGTCCTTGCACAGGTAGACCTGCTTCTAAATTCATTGTAATGTAGTTAATATTTCCTGGTGTAATTATTTCCCCGGGAATAAAAATAGGAATACCAGGAGGGTAAACCATGACGAACTCAGCAGAAATACGACCACTTGCCTCTTTTAATGGAATCTGCTCGGTAGCTGCATAAAATGCATCTCTTGGCGACATAGCAAGTCCAGGAATATCTGGTAATGTAACAGATGGCTCTATTACAACTGCCTCTGATTCATGCGCTTCCACCATACGAGAAAGGGCATTTATAAGTAAGTTCGTTTCTTTTTCCGTATCTCCGATTGTGATTAAACAAAGAATATTATACAAATCGGAAAGCTCCACTTCGATATTCGCTTTTTCTCTAAGCCAAATCTCCGCTTCGTATCCAGTCATACCTAAGTTTTTCACACTTATTAATAACTTTGTAGGATCCATATCGAAGGTCGCGGATGTTTGTAGAATCTCTTCTCCAACGCAGTGAATATGAGGAATCTCGTTAATGCGAATACGCGCATCATTGGCAACTCTAATCGCCTCTCCGATCAGATCCTCACCGTGGATAGCTAATTGCCTTCTAGCGGTATCTAATGATGCTAGAAGAGGATAGGAAGTAGATGTAGTTGTTAGCATAGACAATATCGATTGCACTCGTTTAGTAGAAACAAGACCTTCCCGCACATTTAAAATGGAACTCTGTGTCATAGAACCACCCAATTTATGAACAGAGGTAGCAGCCATATCTGCACCAGCCTCCATAGCAGAAATAGGGAGCGATTTATGGAAGTGAATATGTACGCCATGAGCTTCATCCACTACTACAGGAATACCTCTTTCATGCGCGATATCTACAATTTTTTTTAGATCTGCAGCTAGTCCAAAATAGGTAGGATTAATAACAAGTAACCCTTTTGCATCTGGGTGTACTTCTAATGCTTTTTCAACTGATTCAACGGAAATTCCATGAGAAATACCAAGTTCTTTATCTACTTCTGGATGGATAAAAACGGGAATAGCACCTGCAAAAACGATTGCAGACATAATAGATTTATGAACATTCCGCGGTACTAGAATTTTATCTCCAGGACCACAAATTGTAAGAATCATCGTCATAATGGCACCGCTTGTCCCTTGTACAGAGAAGAAAGTTTCATCTGCCCCAAAAGCTTCTGCGGCTAAACGTTGTGCTTTTTTTATCGCACCTTTAGGAGAATGTAAATCATCCAAAGGGGCAATATTAATCAAATCTATAGAAAGTATATTATCTCCAACGAACTCACGAAATGCTGGGTCCATCCCTTTCCCTTTTTTATGTCCAGGAATATGAAACTGGATAGGATGACGATTTCGATGCTTTAGTAAGGCATCGAATAAAGGAGTTTCTAATTGTGACAACGCTCATACCACCTCTAGTTAAAATAATTTTTTGTCTAGCTTCAGCGCCTTGCCCCTCGGGAGCAAAGGGGAAAAAGCTGCTCCTGCGCAAGCTCGTCGCAAACAAAATCGCTTGTGGTGGCTGAAGAGCTGCCTCCTCGCTTTTTTCCATTTGCCTGTCGGGTCAGACATAGGCGCTTACACATTTCTTAAAACAAATGAATTATAGCACTTTCCCAGTTTCATGACTATAAAAAATATTTGTCAATTGAATCAGATGGATAATTCTTCTATACTGAAAAGTAGGAGGGATGAGAATGAATTTTCAGACAAAGGTATCCGATTTATTGGGTGTAAAATATCCAATCATTCAAGGTGGACTTGCTTATTTGGCTTATTCTGATCTTTGTGCAGCTGTATCAAACGCGGGAGGTCTAGGTCAAGTAACTGCTATGAGCTTAAAAACGCCGGAAGAATTGAGAACGGAAATTAGGAGGGTAAGGGAGTTAACAGATAAACCATTCGGAGTTAACTTCGCTATCGGTCAAACTGGAAGACCTTATGAGCATATGCTACAAGTGGCAATTGACGAGGAAGTTCCGGCTATTTCCATGACAGGAGGAAATCCAGCGCCTATTTTAGAAAAGCTTGCAAACACTTCTATAAAAAAATTAGTGCTCGTTGCTGCAAAACGCCAAGCTCAAAAAGCGGAACAGCTTGGAGCAGATGCAGTGATGGTTGTGGGTCAAGAAGGTGGTGGACATTTAGGAAGGGACGATATTGGTACGATCGTTTTAATCCCCCAAGTAGTAGATGCAGTGTCGATTCCAGTGATAGCTTCTGGAGGAATTGCAGATGGTAGAGGTTGGATGGCTGCTCACGCCCTTGGTGCAGAAGGAATTGAGATGGGTACTCGATTCATCGCAACAAAGGAATGCGTCCATGCTTCAGAAGCATATAAACAAGCATTAATTGCAAGCCAGGAGACGGATACTACCGTGATTAAACGATCTATTGGTGCACCAGCCAGAGCGATTAAAAATGAATGGACACAAGAAATTTTACGTATTGAATCTGAAAATCCAACATATGATGCATTAAAAGAACACATTAGCGGCAAAGCAAATAAGCAGTTTATCTATGAAGGTAACGAAGAAAAAGGGTTTGGCTGGGCAGGGCAGTCTATTGGACTGATACATGATATACCGTCAACGGAAGAACTAATAGAACGAATGGTAAAAGAAGCAATAGAAATAAGAGAAAAATGGCAACAGTAGGAGGAGAGAATAATGGAATACACATATCCGTTTTCTATAGATTGGTCTACAGAGGAAATAGTGGATGTCGTCCAATTTTTTGAAGCAATTGAAAAAGCGTATGAAAAGGGTGTAAAGCGAGAAGAATTATTAATGAAATACAGACGCTTTAAAGAAATTGTGCCATCTATAGCAGAAGAAAAAACATATTTTCGGGAATTCGAAAAAGAAAGCGGTTACGCAAGTTATCCAATAGTGAAAATGATGAAAGAAAAAAGCGATCTCAATATTATAAAAGGATAAAGCTTTTCTCCTATAGCTTGAAAGCTATAGGAGAAAAATTCTACTTCATATTAATCATCGTTTTATAAATAGGTAATAGGTATTCGAAAGTTTCATCAACCAACTGGTAGAATTCGTCTTCTGAGAA
Organism: Psychrobacillus sp. NPDC093180; assembly: GCF_044754065.1. NCBI lineage: Bacteria > Bacillati > Bacillota > Bacilli > Caryophanales > Bacillaceae > Psychrobacillus > Psychrobacillus sp. NPDC093180. The sequence continues at coordinate 42,222 of NZ_JBIVOJ010000010.1, forward strand.
TTTGATTGCCTCTTCTTTAGAGATATGACGACCTACTAAAAATTCGGCTTTTTTCACATCATGTAGTCGCGTTAATAAATCCTTTAATTCCCCTTTTTTAGCTTTTTTCAAAGGAATAGCATCTGGTTTCATATGATCTCCAGAAACTATGAAATCATCCGGTAACTTATTGAATAAGCTTTTCTTCTTTAATAATTTTTCCGCTATAGCTACTTTATCAGGTGCTTCGTAAATGACAGCTACAATGATAAATAAGTGGCTTCCCCACAGTCCAATTTGAAAGTGTGGTAACGCTTTATAACCTCTTTTATATGGTGCAAACGCGACCCAACTATCGTTTGGGGGATTGACGGAGCGTCTAGCATGTTTGGCTACATGTGGAAAGAACTCGTTCCCTAGAGTACCCGAAAAATAATGACTATAATGCATTCCTAGTTTTTCGAATTTTGGACGAACGTTTTCTATAAGGGCATTCATTCTATTTTCTAAACCATCCACTTCGAATACATCAAAGTCTTTGGCTTCCCAAAATGTTTTGTTCATTTGTAAACTCCTTTCGTTTTCCATGTTTATTTTATAGGAAATATGGGTAAAAATCATGTAAGTAGTATTCCTTCAGTTGACAATATTTCATTATCAGCATAGAATATTAAAAATCTTCTGAAAATTACGGAATAATAAAAAGAAGGGGTGTTAGTTATGAGACAGGTAGTGCACATTATTCGTAAAAATGATATGGAAAAAGAAAAGATTCAAACGCTAAAATTGGAACTGGATTATCAGCTTGCTACTTTATATGATGCATTAAGTAATCAAGATGAAAAAGAAATAACTGAAGCGAAAATGCAATTGACTGAAATTCACCGCCTTTTGGAAGAACTAGATGCACTTGATTAATGCTTTACTTTTAAGTAATCCATAAAAACACCTGCTAATCGCAAGACAGCCGGTGTTTTTTTCTTTATACTGGAGAAAAGCGAAAGCGCCTATGTCTGCCCCGACAGGCAAATGGGACGTGGTAGGTCTGCAAAGTACGCCACATCGTGTGGCAAAGCAGACATAACCCGCATCGTGCGGGCCAAGGAGGCAGCTCTCCAGCCACCACAAGCGATTTTGTTTGCGACGAGCTTGCGCAGGAGCAGCTTTTTCCCCTTTGCTCCCGAGGGGCAAGGCGCTGTAGCTAGACAGTAGAAAAGCGGATTAGGGGAAATTAGGCAGAGAAAGGGTTGTTGACGTGAATATACATAAATTGGACAAAGTTGCGAAATCATTAATTAAGGAAGCGGCAGGAAGAATCAGAGCTTCTTTTACTACAGAGCTAATCATTGAATCGAAATCAGAAGCAAATGACTTAGTGACTAATATTGATAAAGAAACAGAACAATTTTTTATAAAAAATATAAAACAGAACTTTCCGGATCACCGCATTATGGGGGAGGAAGGGTTTGGTGACGATATACAAGATTTAAGTGGCTATGTTTGGATTCTCGACCCAATTGATGGAACGATGAATTTTATCCATCAAAAAAAGAATTTCGCCATTTCTTTAGGTATTTTCAAGGATGGTGAAGGTATACTCGGGTATATCTATGATGTAATGGGAGATGATTTACTTTCTGCTGCATTAGGAGAAGGTGCATTTTTCAATGATCAGCGCATCCCAAGAGTTGAGCATGCCAAGGTGGAACAATCTATTATTAGTATTAATGCGAGCTGGGTTGTACCAAATAAATACATTGAACATGAAGGAATGATTCAACTCTTGAATAAAGTTCGAGGTACTAGGTCGTATGGATCTGCTGCAATTGAAATATTGTATGTCGTTATGGGAAGACTAGATGCTTATGTATCGATGCGTTTATCGCCATGGGATATCGCGGGAGGAATAGTAATTGCAAATGAGGTCGGGGCTATCGTAACTACTCTGGCAAATGAGCCTATTAATTTAATGGGACAAAATACATTTATCGTATCAAAACCTGGTTTACATGGGGAGATAGTAGGGAACTATGTAAAACTGAAGTAGATGATCAGCAAGAAAAATCTTGCCGATCATGTTTTACAAAAGTCCTTGGTCTCGCATTTTTTTCTTTGTTTTGAAGCCAAAACCCATTACGATAAAAAGCATAACTAGAAACAGGAAAACGAGTGGAATATTTCGTAGTGCTACAGCGATTCCGATTAATGCCATCGATAAAATAGCGCCAAGAGAATACAGAACAAAAATCCATTTGATATTACTCAATCCAATTACCTCCAAAAAATGATAAAAAAATATTATTACTTTAGTTTCACTTGTGATATAATAACACAGTTATGGACTCGAAAAAAGAATATGGAGTGGAAATATGACAAATTTACGTCAAGATTTAAGAAACATTGCAATTATAGCACACGTTGACCATGGGAAAACGACATTAGTTGACCAATTACTAAAACAATCGGGTACTTTCCGTTCAAATGAGCATGTTGATGAAAGAGCAATGGACTCTGGTGACATCGAACGTGAACGTGGTATTACGATTTTAGCTAAAAATACAGCAGTAGACTACAATGGTACGCGTATTAATATACTTGATACACCTGGACATGCCGATTTCGGTGGTGAGGTAGAACGTATTTTAAAGATGGTAGACGGAGTTGTTCTAGTTGTTGATGCATATGAAGGTTGTATGCCACAAACACGATTCGTATTGAAAAAAGCGTTAGAACAAAAGTTAACACCAATCGTTGTAGTAAATAAAGTAGATAAAGATTCTGCTCGCCCATTAGAAGTTGTAGATGAAGTATTAGAATTATTTATCGAATTAGATGCGGATGCAGATCAACTAGAGTTCCCTGTTGTTTATGCTTCGGGTGTAAACGGTACTGCTTCATTAGATCCAGATCCAGCTTCTCAAGAAGAAAACATGGCATGCCTATTTGAACAGATTATCGAAGCAATTCCAGCACCAATCGATAATTCAGATGAACCATTACAATTCCAAGTAGCGTTATTAGACTACAACGACTATGTAGGTCGTATTGGTATTGGTCGTGTATTCCGCGGTACGATTGAGGTAGGTCAACAAATTTCTTTGATGAAACTAGATGGATCTATTAAAAATTACCGTGTAACCAAATTGTTTGGTTTCTTCGGCTTAAAACGTGTAGAAGTTCAATCAGCTAAAGCAGGAGATTTAATCGCTGTATCAGGTATGGAAGAAATTAATGTAGGGGAAACAGTTTGTCCGACTGACCATCCAGATGCATTGATTCCATTACGTATAGATGAACCAACTTTACAAATGACATTCTTAGTAAATAACTCACCATTTGCTGGTCGTGAAGGAAAATGGGTTACTTCTCGTAAAGTAGAAGAGCGTTTACGTTCTCAACTTCAAACGGATGTATCATTACGTGTCGATGATACAGAATCTCCAGATGCATGGATCGTATCAGGTCGTGGGGAACTTCACTTGTCTATTTTGATCGAAAATATGCGTCGTGAAGGTTTTGAACTTCAAGTATCGAAACCAAAAGTAATTATTCGTGAAATTGATGGAAAAAAATGTGAGCCAATCGAAAGAGTACAAATTGATGTACCAGAAGATAGCGTAGGTTCTATTATCGAATCAATGGGAACACGTAAAGGTGAAATGACGGACATGATCAATAATGGTAATGGTCAAGTTCGCTTAATCTTTATGGTTCCAGCACGTGGACTTATTGGATACACTACTGAGTTTATGTCTCTAACAAAAGGTTTTGGTATCATTAACCATACATTTGATAGCTACCAACCAGTGGTTTCAGGGCGTGTTGGTGGACGTCACCAAGGCGTACTTGTTTCGATGGAAACTGGTAAAGCAACAACTTATGGGATGATGCAAATTGAAGACCGTGGTACACTATTCGTAGAACCTGGTACTGAAATTTACGAGGGTATGGTAGTTGGAGAAAATACTCGTGATAATGACATTACGGTAAATATTACGAAAATGAAACAAAAAACAAATATTCGTTCTGCTAACAAAGACCAAACAAACGTTATTAAAAGACCTCGTATTTTAACGCTTGAAGAAGCAATTGAGTTTCTAGGTGATGATGAGTATTTAGAAGTAACACCACAGTCAATCCGTCTACGTAAACAAATCTTAGAGAAAAGTGAACGTGAACGTGTGACGAAAAAGTTAAAAAATGCAGAACTTGAATAGAATCAGAAAAGGGTGAACAACCTTGGAAGAACAGCAATTCGTATTTGGTAGAATGTCTAGTATATCTAAGCTTATTTATGAAGTTATGCCAAATTTCGACATAGCGGGTTATGTATTATTTATAACAATTTTCTTGCTATCTGTGCTTGTGTACAAGCTAGGATTTGCCAAGAAATTGCGTGTGGGACAAAATATAGTCATTTACGTCTTCTTATTTTTAGGATGTTTGATGCTAACGTTTTTAGCGTTTTTCCTTCCAGTAGTCGAAGGGTTAATCGTAGCAGCATTAATCTTAATCATTTATAAGATTCGTTTACGACTTGAAAAGAAACAAAGCTCAACTACTTAATTGTAGACGAGCTTTGTTTTTTGCATTAAAGGGATACCTCATCCAATACACAAGTCGCAGTATCTCTATTACACTAAAAATAGGACCCCTCTTGTTCGATTAAAAACAAGAGGGGTCCTATTTTGTTCTTCTGAAATTTTTAAAACTCATTTTCAATAAGTTTGGATGTTTTGTAGAAGATGAATTTGCCTGTTGCTAATCTGGCATTCGTTTTTTCTTCGATACGGTCATGACAGACTGGGCACATATAAGTGTGAATAAGTCGATTTCTTAACTTTTTTGCTAATGGCAGATCATCTGAGAGTATGTCTATTCGATCACATATAACACATTGTACTTTCATAAAATCAACTCCTATTCAACGCGAAATGCAGTAACAAATTTGATCGGATTGTTTATATTAGAACCATCCTTTTTTATAACATGCACAGGACCATCCTCACGAAGTGGTTTTCCTTTATGACTAAACTTTAGTAATAAAGTATCTAATTCGTTTAATGGGAAAGAGTGTTCACCTTCTGTTGTTTCAATGACTAATGTTGAAGCATCTTCTAGAGGCTCTGCATTCTGAATAAATGGTTGTAGTTCTACACCAAATGTACTAGTCAGTGCTTTTGTTCGTTCGTATTTTTTCTCTGATTGTAAAGTTGGAGGTACAGTAGCGCCTTCTATAATTTCACGTGACCAATGGGCAGACGTCACTTTTGTATACTCCTCTAGTTCATCTTTATACTCATATTCTCCTGAGAAAAATTCGTCCAAATCAATTTTTCGATCATCAAAAATCCAAACAGTTGGATCAAGCGTAATAGTAAATTTAACTGCACCTTTAACAGGTATGATAAATTCCACAGAAATTGCCTCCTCTAATCTTTCTAATCTAACTTAGTATATCGCTAAAATGGAAATTTCTAAAGAATAATTCACTTTTTTATAAACTATGATGAGAGAACACTTGCAATTTTGCTCATCAAAAGATACACTTTAGGGAGGTAAATAAGTAGAAATTATAATAATGGGGGCGTCCTCATGGATACTAAAATACAGCTTTCCTATCAAGAAAAAGCATTAGAGCTTTTAAGAAAAGATGCGGAAAAGATTGCGCAATTAATAAAAGTTCAAATGGACAACTTAACGATGCCTCAATGTCCACTTTACGAAGAGGTTTTGGATACTCAGATGTTTGGACTATCGCGCGAAATTGATTTTGCGGTCAAACTCGGACTTTTAGAGAAAAGTGAAGGAAAAGAAATTATTGCTTCACTAGAAAAAGAGTTATCGGTTTTACATGATATCCATACAGAAAAATAATAATAAAACTCAAACGAAGTTAACTGTTTGAGTTTTTTTTTCTAACGGAAGAAATAGAGGTTTTGACATGATTCCATATTTGAAACGATTTTTTAGAAATTTTGATTATGCTTTGTTTTTTGTTTACTTAGCATTATGTTTGTTTGGGTTAGTAATGATTTATAGTGCTAGTATGGGTTGGGCAGTTCTCAATTATGGCTGGGAGCCAGACTATTTTTTCGGCAAACAAAAGATAAACTTAGCACTAGCTATCCCAGTATTTTTTTTAATGGCCTTTTTCCCTTATAAACATTATAAAAGACGCTTCATGATGCAACTGATGCTTTTTGTTATGTTTACCTTACTAATACTAGTTCATTTTATCGGAACTGGTGGGGCGAGTGGATCTCAGAGTTGGATTCATTTAGGTTTTGGTAATATTCAACCTTCGGAAATTGCGAAAGTAGTAATAGTATTATATTTTGCCGGTATTTTTACGAAAAAATATGAAAATGGTACGTTGAACAAATTGAATGAATCAGTGGGACCCCCATTGATAGTATTGTTTTTTGTTTTTGTACTAATTATGATGGAAACAGATGTTGGAAATACAATGATTATTAGCTTTGTAGCGATTTCAGTAATCGCTGCAAGCGGCATAAAATTTAAATCTTTCTCCAAACTTGTCGGATTAATTGGTATAGTTATAACAATGGGACTATTTGCAATCTATTTTATGAAGGATACCTTGATAACTCCGCGCAGACTTGGACGATTAGAGGCATTTATTAATCCGTTTGACTATGAGCTAGATTATGGGTTCCAAATAGTAAATGGATATATTGCGATAGGCTCAGGTGGTTTAAAGGGATTAGGATTAGGAAATTCCAATCAGAAGTTTGGATACTTGCCTGAACCACATACAGATTTTATAATGGCTATTATAGCGGAAGAGCTTGGGCTTATAGGAGTTCTAATAGTCTTATGTGGATTGTTTTTTATTGTGTTAAAGGGAATCATGATTGCCTTATCTACAAGAGATCCACAAGCTCGTATGATTGCTGCTGGTATTTCCAGTATTATTGGTTTTCAAACATTTGTAAACTTAGGAGGAATGTTAGGGATTATTCCACTTACAGGAGTTACCCTTCCTTTTATAAGTTTCGGAGGTACTTCTATCATTATACTATCCGCTGCAATAGGGATATTAATGAATGTATCTATGTTTGTTAAGCATGAAAAAACAAAAGAATAAGGGGTGCCAATGGATGGAGAACATTAAAAAAATTGTTGTTGCAAACAGAGGGGAAATCGCTATTCGAATCTTCCGCGCGTGTACGGAGTTAAATCTGCGTACCGTTGCGATTTATTCACGGGAAGATAGCGGTTCTTTTCACCGTTTTAAATCGGATGAATCCTATTTAGTCGGAGAAGGTAAAAAGCCGATTGACGCTTATTTAGATATTGAGGATATCATTCGAATTGCTAAAGAGAGCAATGCAGATGCTATTCATCCAGGTTACGGCTTTTTATCTGAAAATTTAGAATTCGCTAAACGTTGTGAAGAAGAAGGAATTATTTTTATCGGTCCTACTTCCAAACATTTAGATATGTTTGGAGATAAAGTAAAGGCCCGTGAGCAAGCAGTAAAAGCAGGTATTCCAGTTATTCCTGGTAGTGATGGGCCAGTTGAAAGCTTAGAAGAGGTACAGGCATTCGGTGAGACACATGGTTACCCACTGATGATTAAAGCTTCCCTTGGCGGTGGTGGTCGAGGGATGCGTGTCGTTCAAACGCAAGATGAGTTGGAAAGTGCATACGAACGTGCCAAATCAGAGGCAAAAGCTGCTTTTGGATCAGACGAAGTATATGTGGAAAGATTTATTGATCAACCAAAACATATCGAAGTTCAGATATTAGGAGATAAGCATGGTAATTTAATTCATCTTTATGAACGAGATTGTTCGATCCAAAGAAGACATCAAAAAGTAGTGGAAATTGCTCCATCTAATTCATTAAGTGCTGAATTACGAAACAAAATCTGTCAAGCTGCTGTTCAATTAATGCAAAATGTATCATACATAAATGCAGGAACTGTAGAGTTTTTAGTAACAGAAGAGGAATTTTTCTTTATCGAAGTAAATCCACGAATTCAAGTAGAGCACACGATTACAGAAATGATCACGGGTGTCGATATTGTCCATGCACAGATTAAAATCGCAGATGGCTTAGCACTCACAAGTGAAGATATGGGAGTTCCAAGTCAAGAAAATATCCCTCTATTTGGTTTCGCCATACAATCGCGTGTAACAACGGAAGATCCATTAAATAACTTTATGCCAGATACAGGGAAACTAATGGTATATCGTTCGGGTGGTGGATTTGGTGTTCGTTTAGATGCAGGTAATGGCTTCCAAGGCGCGGTCATCACCCCTTATTACGATTCATTGTTAGTAAAAGTTTCTACATGGGGTATGTCTTTTAAAGAGGCAGCAGCTAAAATGAACAGAAACTTGCAGGAGTTTAGAATTCGAGGAATTAAAACGAATATTCCATTCCTAGAGAAAGTTGTCAAACACCCAAGTTTTCTTTCAGGACAGTTTAATACTAGTTTTATAGATTCAACCCCTGAATTGTTCATGTTCCCGAATAGAAAAGACCGAGGAACCAAATTATTAAATTATATTGGAAATGTTACGGTGAACGGATTCCCGGGAGTGCAGCAACAAACAAAACCAGTATTTGGCGTTCCAAGAAAACCGACATTAGATATTTCTCAAGCACCGCCGAGTGGAACAAAACAAATCCTTGAGTCAGAAGGTGTTGAAGGAGTTATCAAGTGGGTCAAAGAGCAACAAGGCGTACTTTTAACAGACACAACATTCCGCGATGCTCACCAATCTTTACTTGCAACTCGTGTGCGTTCACATGATATGTTTGGTATAGCGAAAGAATCTGCGCAAGGATTGAATAATCTATTCTCATTTGAGATGTGGGGAGGTGCAACTTTTGACGTTGCATATCGTTTCTTAAAAGAAAGCCCATGGGATCGACTGATTAAAATGCGTGAAATGATTCCGAATGTGTTGTTCCAAATGTTATTCCGTGGGGCAAATGCGGTTGGATATAAAAACTATCCAGATAATGTAATTCGTGAATTTATACAAAAGTCTGCAGAAGCAGGAATTGACGTATTCCGAATTTTCGACAGCTTAAACTGGATAAAAGGAATGGAAGTTGCTATTGATGCAACGAGACAATCCGGAAAAATAGCTGAGGCAGCTATATGCTACACTGGAGACATTTTAGATGATTCTAGAGCCAAATATACAGTTCAGTACTATAAAGACATGGCAAAAGAGTTAGAAGCAGCAGGAGCACATATTTTAGCGATTAAGGATATGGCAGGCTTACTAAAACCAGAAGCTGCATATCGTTTGATCAGCGAGCTCAAGAGCACGGTTGATTTGCCAATTCATTTACACTCCCATGATACAAGTGGAAACGGTATTTATATGTATGCGAGAGCAATAGATGCTGGAGTAGACATAGTCGATACTGCATTAGGTTCTATGGCAGGCTTAACTTCACAACCAAGTGCAAGTAGTTTAAGTTATGCGATGAAAGGATCTAATAGAGAAGTCATCGGGGATATTGACGCTTTTGAAAAGCTATCGTATTACTGGGAAGATGTTCGTAAATATTACCAGGATTTTGAAAGTGGAATGATGAGCCCGCATACAGAAATCTATGTACATGAGATGCCTGGTGGGCAGTATAGCAATCTTCAGCAACAAGCAAAAGGGGTAGGTCTCGGCGAGAGATGGGAAGAAGTAAAAGAAATGTATTCTCGTGTGAACTTATTATTCGGTGATGTTGTAAAAGTTACACCTTCCTCTAAAGTAGTAGGGGATATGGCTTTGTTCATGGTTCAGAACAATTTGGATGAGGTATCCGTCATCACAAGAGGAAAAACAATAGACTTCCCGGATTCTGTAATCGAGTTTTTCGAAGGTTATATTGGGCAGCCGTATGGTGGTTTCCCAGAAGAGCTTCAAAAAGTAATATTAAAAGATCGACAAGCAATTAATGTTCGTCCTGGAGAGTTACTAGAACCTGTTGATTTTGAAACCGTACGAGAGTTGTTATTTAATCAACTAGGTCGTCCTGTAACAAGCCAAGAGATTTTGGCCTATACTTTATATCCAAAAGTATTTGAAGAATATAGTGCAACGGAAAAGAATTTTGGTGATGTGTCTGTCCTAGATACGCCTACATTCTTATATGGTTTACGACTTGGTGAAGAGATTGAAGTGGAAATAGAAGTTGGAAAAACGTTAATCATTAAAATGGTTTCTATCGGTGAACCAACGCAAGACGGTAATCGCGTCATCTATTTCGAGTTGAACGGTCAGCCACGTGAAATCATTATTCAAGATATGAATATTGAAGTTAGCCATTTATCAAAACAAAAAGCAGATGTAACTAACGAAAATCATATTGGTGCAACTATGCCTGGTACAGTATTAAAAGTTGCTATAGATATTGGTAGCAAAGTAAAAAGAGGCCAGCATTTGCTAATTACAGAAGCAATGAAAATGGAAACAACAGTACAGGCACCATATAATGGTGTCATAAAAGAGATCCACGTTGTGGCAGGAGAAGCAATCTCAACTGGTGATCTATTAATCGTAATGGACAAAGAATAGAAAAAAGGCTGTTTGACAAACATTTGTCAAACGGCCTTTTCTAATGTGTTAATTTAATCGTTGTATAGGGAAACTGCGAAGTAGAAAGTTCTATTAGGTAACAGCTATGATTTTCACTGCAATCGTACGCTTTCTGTGGGGGAGTGATGAGCCATTCCCGCCGCGATTTTGGCGCCGTTGGAATGGCTCATTAGCCCACAGAGGAACAAAGGCTAAGAAAGCCATATCGTGTGGCAACGCCTTTGAAACCAACATCCAGTTGGCCTCGCCGACTGTAGCGAAAATCAATGGTAATATCTTTTTTATTTAGGATCTACTTGCTGAAAACAAAAACACCAACATTTTTTGACTAAGTAAAACCAATAAATGGCTAAGGGCAACCAACAGCTGTCGAAAGCAACCAGTTCTAGTTTGAGAGCAACCAAAAGTCTGTTGAGAGCAACTAGTCTAGACTGAAAGCAACCAAATTGATCTTGAGAGCAACCAATTTTCATAAAACAAGTTTACTTGGAGTGAGACGCCAATAGTAAGGGAGCGTTATTTAGGGTTACTTACTAAAGCTAATACCTTCACTTTATTCAAAAGAGCTTCCAGTTGATTAACTTTGTCCTAATAGCCCTGAAGTTTTAATGATAAACAGTGACGCTAATTAACTAGCATTATTTCTTATGGATTCTAGCGGAAGCGGCTGAAGCCAAGCGGGTGGAAAGCGTACTCCCTGCAGCAGAAATCCTAGCGGACACTTCATTCTACTCACTATCTTCCAGTTTCTCCAATATGCGCGTTATTCCATTTTATCCTCCCCATGAGACTCACTTGTATCTAACTCGAGTTTGCTCACGACTTGCGGGATACGCCCAGACTAGCAATTAACTTTAATGTCTTAGTCAAAATAAATAGGACACATCTTGTTAATCTAAAACAAGATGTGTCCATTAATTGTTTATTCTTTTGGTGTTTAGGGAATTGAAAACAATGATGTACTTAATTTTCTCCTCTACTTCTAGATAACAATAGAATCATATAACATAGTAGACCAAAAAGTAAGGATATAAACAATGAATGTAATAGTGCAACATACAAGTTTAACTTAGTTAGAATAACGAACATTCCGGAGAGTAATTGAGATGTTACTAAGATAAGTGCAATGATCCAACTCCAGTAGATTGCACGTTGGGATTTGTAATTTTTAATAACATGAATTGCAGCGATTAGTATCCAAAGAAAAATTAATCCTGCTGCTGTCCGGTGTCCCATTTGAACCCACTCATATAAGTTAGTAGGTAAAGAGAACTCGTCATTTCGACATAATGGCCAATCCCGGCAGACTAAGCTAGATTCCGTATGTCGTACAAGTGCGCCCGTATAAATGACTACGTATGAATAAAGTGTAATACCAATTGTATGAAATCTTAGTGTTTTACCTATTCTAATTTTATCCGTGTCGAATTTCCGATCGACTTCAAAAATTAACAGGGTTAATAATAAAACGGCCGCAAATGAAATAAGAGAAATACCAAAATGAAGTGCGAGGATAAAATCTCCTTGTCCCCATTTTACTTGTGCAGCACCAATAAGTGCCTGTAATACTAAGAAAAAGATTGCCATGAATGATAAGAATTTTGTTTCCCGAACATGTCCTAAAGAACGCCAAGCCCAGATTCCTAAAGCGACAATAAAAATGCCGACAGCTCCTGTAACAAGACGATGAGAAAATTCAATTAATACTTCTGTCGTAATAACATCTGGAATAAGTTGTCCATTACAACCGGGCCAGTGTCGTCCACAACCCATGCCACTGTCAGTTTTTGTGACTAGTGCTCCTCCTAACAGGATAAGTAACATACCAACTGTTGAGGCAATTGCAAGGGCTTTTAAATATTTATGAATGTGCAATGCGCCACCTACTTTATGTATCTTGTTCGTCTATGTAAGACGATATCTGCTACTAGATAATATCGAAACATGAGAAAAATTACAATGTATATACTTTGAACACATGAAGGCGAAATTACCATTTCACAAATTGTTCATAAATTCGTGCCCGAACCTTCACAAATAGTGACAAAAAATGATTTACTATTGATATGTTCTATTATAATTTACATTTTTTTAGAACTTATTGTGCGAAAATCTTTATTCACTATAGAAATTGGGAAAGATTTTCGCTATAGTAAAAGGTAGCGGAATATGCTTACAAAAATGAAAGGAGGGGCAGCATGTCAAATGGTCATTCAATAACCGCTACTACCGAAACTGAAACAGAACCAGTATCCAGTTCATTTATGAAAGATTTTCTGTCGCTTATTAAGATTGGGATTGTGAATTCCAATTTAGTAACGACATTTACTGGTTTGTGGCTAGCATTTCAAATTACTAACAGAAACTTTCTACATGAGTTAGATTTGTTATTTTATACGCTTTTTGGTGCAGCACTTATAATTGCAGGATCTGCAGCGATGAATAACTATATCGATCGTGATATTGACCCTGTCATGAAAAGTAAGAAAGGTAGACCTACTGTTACTGGAAGATTTACACCATCAGCCGTGCTGATAACTTCCTTTTCGTTTTTAATTGTAGGTGAAATCTTGTTATTTATGGCTTCAACTTCTGCGGGAGTTTGGGGACTGGCGGGTATCATTAGTTACGTTGTTTTATACTCTATGTGGTCAAAAAGAAAACATGTTAGTAATACGGTAGTAGGTAGTATTTCAGGTGCTATACCTCCAGTAATCGGATGGGCAGCAGTAGAACCGGGATTAAGTTTTGGTGCGATTGCATTATTCTTAATAATGTTTGCTTGGCAACCTCCGCATTTCTATGCGCTTGCAATGAAGCGGACGGAAGAATATAGAGCAGCGAACATTCCGATGTTACCTGTTGTAAAGGGTTTCAAACGTACAAAAGTATCGATGCTTTTATGGATTTTACTTTTGTTCCCACTACCCTTTTTATTAATGGATCTCGGAATAATTTTTATTATTTTAGCAACAGTGCTTAATATTGGCTGGTTATTGCTATCTATTAAAGGTTTTCGTACAGAAAATGATATTAAATGGGCCACACGTATGTTTATTTATTCGTTAAATTATATGACAATCCTGTTTGTATCAATGATTATCTTTTCTATCTTTATCTAACTTCGGGAATTCTTTCTTAAAGTCCATAAGAATTCATATAAAACAGAACGACCGTCTAAATGCACATGAATACAACTATGAAAGAGGGGTTTGATTTAGCTATGATGAAAGGGCTTAAAAAATGGCGTCTTTTTTCACTGTTAGCAGCTCTAACGATTTTCTTATCGGGTTGTGGCGAGGAATATCTATCGACACTTACACCTGCAGGACAAGTCGGAAGAGATCAATTTAATTTACTACTTTTAGCATCTGCTATCATGACATTTGTTGTTATCGTAGTAGTAATTATCTATGTACTTGCGCTAGTGAAATTCCGACGCAAAAAAGTTGGAGAAAATGTTATTCCTAAACAAGTAGAAGGAAGTCATACACTAGAAGTAATTTGGACAGTTATTCCAATTCTTCTATTGATTGTACTTGCTGTTCCAACTGTAATTTATACTTATAAGCACGCGGATGTAGCGGCTATGGATCACGTGGATGCAGACGGAAACAAAACAGCTGTTACTGTTAATGTAACTGCAAAGCTATATTGGTGGGAGTTTGAATACCCAGATTTAGGCGTTGTAACTGCACAAGAACTTGTAGTTCCTACAGGGGAAAAAGTTTACTTTAACTTAAAAGCAGCTGATGTAAAACACTCATTCTGGATCCCAGCAGCTGGTGGTAAGATGGATACAAACGTAGAGAATGTAAACCAATTCTACTTAGAATTCGATAAAGAATCTGCTGGATTAAAAGATGGCGTATTTTATGGTAAATGTGCTGAGCTTTGTGGTCCATCACATGCTTTAATGGATTTCAAAGTAAAAACATTGAATCGTGACGACTTTAATGCTTGGGTAGAAGCAGCGAAAACAACTGAAGCTGTTGCAGACGGTGAGCTTGCTACTCAAGGAGAAGAAATCTTTAATACAAGCTGTATCGCATGTCATGCGACTTCTGCTGCAGGAACTGCTGGTGGAGTTGGTCCTAACTTAGCGACATTTGGAGATCGTAACCGTGTTGCTGGATTTATGGATCATACAGAAGAAGATCTTAAAAACTGGATTTCTGATCCACAGAAATACAAACCAGGTAACTTAATGCCTCAGCCAAAACAACTTAACAATGGCGAAGATTTTAGTGAAGAGCAATTAGATGCTCTTGCAGAATATTTAATGGGACTGTCTATTGAAAAATAATTTCAGTAGATAATTATGAGGGAGGTTAAAGTTGTGAGTTCAATCGCACAGAAAAAGGGCTTTGGCGCAACTTTATGGGACTACTTAACAACAGTCGACCATAAAAAGATAGCGGTCATGTACCTCATTGCTGGTGGATTATTTTTCGTAATCGGCGGTATTGAGGCAATGCTAATTCGTATTCAATTAGCGAAGCCAGATAACGATTTTGTTAGTGCTGGTCTGTTTAATGAAATTATTACAATGCACGGAACAACGATGATTTTCCTTGCGGCCATGCCAATATTATTTGGTTTTATGAACGCTGTTATGCCACTTCAAATTGGGGCACGTGACGTTGCGTTTCCATTCTTAAATTCACTTGGTTTTTGGTTATTCCTATTTGGTGGTCTATTCCTTAACCTTTCTTGGTTTATGGGCGGTGCACCTGACGCAGGGTGGACTTCTTACGCTTCGTTATCTTTAGCTTCACCAGGTCATGGTATTGACTTTTATGCAATCGGACTACAGATAGCTGGTGCTGGTACTTACATAGGTGGTATTAACTTCCTTGTAACGATTATTAATATGCGTGCACCGGGTATGACATATATGCGTATGCCATTATTCACATGGACTACATTTGTTGCAAGTGCGTTAATTCTTTTTGCTTTCCCACCACTTACAATCGGATTATTCTTCTTAATCCTTGACCGTATGTTCGGAGGTAACTTCTTTGACCATACAATGGGTGGTAATACAATTATTTGGGAGCATTTATTCTGGATATTTGGACATCCTGAAGTATATATCTTAATATTACCGGCTTTCGGTATTTTCTCAGAAATTTTCACTATTTTTTCTCGTAAACGTCTATTTGGTTACTCATCTATGGTATTTGCGACCGTATTAATCGGTTTCTTAGGATTCATGGTTTGGGCTCACCATATGTTTACAGTTGGTTTAGGACCTACAGCAAACGCTATTTTCGCAGTTGCTACAATGGCAATCGCTGTACCTACTGGTATGAAAATCTTTAACTGGTTGCTTACGATGTGGGGAGGAAGTATTAAAGTTACGACTCCTATGCTTTATGCTTTAGGATTTATTCCTTCATTCGTAGCTGGTGGGGTAACAGGTGTAATGCAAGGGGCTGCTCCTCTTGATTATCAATTACATGATTCTTACTTTATCGTTGCCCATTTCCACTATGTAATCGTAGGTGGGGTTGTGCTTGCAATTTTAGCAGCAGTACATCTATATTGGCCTTTAATGTTTAACCAAATGTTAAGCGAAAAATTAGGTAAATGGACTTTCTGGTTCTTCTTTATCGGTTTCCATTTAACATTCTTTATTCAGCATTTCTTAGGACTAATGGGGATGCCTCGTCGAGTATTTACGTTTAGAGCAGACCAAGGTTGGGATTTATTCAACTTAATCAGCTCGGTCGGTGCAGCATTCATGGCAATTGGTGTTATAATTCTTGTATATAATATCATTGTTACGGCTGTTAGAAACGTACCAGTTGGCAATGACCCTTGGGAAGATGGACGTACGTTAGAGTGGGCTATTCCACAACCAGTTCCATTTTATAACTTTAGACAAACTCCACTTGTTCGTGGACTTGACCCGTTCTGGATTGAAAAACAAGAAGGAAATAAAGAAGGTATGACATATGCAGAGCCTCTTTCTGATATCCATATGCCAAACAACTCATTTATTCCTTTCGTAATGACAGTTGGATTATTTATCGCTGGTTTCGGAGCTCTTTATCACGGTGAAAAAGAATGGTCTATTCCAGTATTAGTACTTGGATTCGCTATTACTTTTGGTTCAATGGCTGTTCGTTCATTAAAAGATGATCATGGTTTCCATATTCACAAAGAAGATTTGATGAATGAAAAAGGGGGTAAATAATAATGGACTTAAATAAAAAGTACACCCCACAAACTTGGCCAGATCACCCAGAACAAGTTACAATGGAAGGTAAGAACAAGTTTTTAGGTTTCTGGCTGTTTCTAGGTGGAGAAACTGTACTGTTTGCAAGTTTATTTGCTACTTATTTAGCGCTTAAAAATAAAGGACCAAGTGGTATGGAGTTTTCTACTCAGTCACTATTCGAATTACCACTAGTATTCGTTATGACGATGATACTTCTTACTTCTTCATTAACAAGTGTTTATGCAATGTATCATATGAAAAACCATAACTTTAAAGGTATGCAGCTTTGGTTGGGAATTACGGTTGTTCTTGGGCTAGCGTTTTTAGCTTTAGAGATTTATGAGTTTAATCACTATGTACATTTAGGTTTTAATTATAGTCAAAGTGCATTTTCATCTGCTTTCTTTACGTTAGTTGGAACGCACGGTTTGCACGTTGTAGTTGGTTTAGTATGGATTACACTATTAATCGTACGTAACGCGAAGCGTGGATTTAGCTTGTATAATGCACCAAAATACTATACTGCTTCTCTATACTGGCACTTCATTGACGTTGTGTGGGTATTCATCTTTACAGTAGTATACTTGATGGGAGTTGTTGGTTAATATGTCTCACGACGCTCAAGTTTATGTTAAGTCTGATGCTGAATTTAATTATATTAAGCAAAAGAGAAGACAAGATATGCGCAACCAGATAACAACTTTTGCAATTATGATTTTCTTTACACTAATTGCATTCACTACTGTTGCAGCTGGTTTCTCTAAATACTTAATAGCACCTGTAATTTTGTTACTTGCAGCAGTTCAAGTGGCATTACAACTTTTTTACTTCATGCATATGAGTGAAAAAAATCATAACGTTCCAATGTATTTCTTATTTGTTGGGGCATTCTTCGGATTTATCTTCATCCTTACGTTCTTAACGATCATCTGGTGGGGTTAATCCAAACTAAAAAGTCGAGTCTAAGAGTATTCTTAGGCTCGGCTTTTTTTCTGATTAGGAGAATGGTTTCAGATATTATAAAGGAAATAACTGTTTAGGGGAACTGTGCGGTAAATTAAATTGCTCTATTAGTGTCCGTTATGATTTTCACTGCAGTCGTACGCTTTCCGCCGGGTGAGCGATGAGCCATTCCCTCCGCTTAGGGCGTCGGTGGAATGTCTCATTTTGCTCAGGCGGAGGAACAAAGGCTAAGATCGCCACATCGTGTGGCAACGCCTTAGAAACCAACATCCTGTTGGCCTCGGCAGGAGTCGACGTCTGAAGCGAAAATCAATGGTAAATGCTTACTTATCAGAATCCGCCAAATAGTTGAGTGAGATAATAGCCACTATGAAACACGCCAGAACTTATTTCGAAAACGACAAAGCTACCACTGAACGCGACAAAGTTAGCAAGTGGAAGCCTTATGGAAAATAATCACCGTTAGTGCTCTATTATTATTGCCATCTCACTCCAAGTTAACTTGTTTTAGGAAAATTGGTTGCTCTCAGGGGTCATTTGGTTGCTGTAAGACTGCAACTTGTTGCTCTTCACATTCGTTTGATTGCTCTTAGACTAGAGTTGGTTGCTTTCGAGATTTTTTGATTGCCCTTAGTCATTTATTGGATATACTTATTCTGCCACTACATAATTTGAGGGATTTAGAGCGGCGGCACGAGACTCCTGAGTGAAAGCGAGACAGGCGAGACCCTGCAGTCGCTCGCGACGAAGCGGCTCGTCACTCGCCCGCTGAAAGCGAGGCGCCACCGTGCTAAATCCCAGCGGTCAATTCCTTCAAACTTACTAAGTCGCAGTTTCCCTATAATGTGAAGTATCTCAGGTCACTTATAAATTTCTATATTGTATAAGGAACATTCTTTAAAACAGGAGTTTTTCATTTGTCATAGTTCGTTCATTGAAGTTATTGTAGTTGCGCTCTATAATGGAATTAGTAGTAAAAATAAAGGAGAGAGGTTACCTATGCCTTTAAGTATATTTGGTTTTCAGGCTAATTGGAGTCCAATATTAATCGGATTATTAGTGTTTATAACTATTTTATATTTTTTAATAACAGTCAAATGGCGAAAAGACTTTAAAGTTTCAGAACCTTTAACAAAAAAAGAAATTGCATATTTTTTAACAAGTATAGTCCTCGTTTATATTGTTAAAGGATCACCGGTAGATTTGATGGCTCATATCATGTTCTCCTATCACATGGTACAAATGGCTTTGTTACTATTGTTAATCCCGCCGTTATTATTAAAAGGGATTCCATGGTGGGTATGGAAAGCTGTCATTGAATTACCTGCTGTACGAAAGGTATTTCCTGTTTTAACTAAACCATTATTTTCGTTAATTGTATTTTCAGGTTTGTTTTCGCTTTATCATATTCCATTGATTCTTGATTATATTAAAATGGACGAGGTATTGCATGGAACATATACGTTTATTTTATTTATTTCTGCTATTTTCATGTGGTGGTCTATTGTGGATGTTATTAAAGGCGAGAAGGGACTACATGGTCTAAAGAAGATTGGTTTTATAGTAGGAAGTGCTATATTAATAACACCAGCTTGTGCTTTAATCATTTTCTCAGGAGCTGCAAATTATACTACGTATACCGATGGAGAGGCATGGCTTAAAGCGATGGAATTATGTGTACCTTCTAGTACACTATCTGGTTTATCACTTTCTGGTCCTGAGCTATTTTCTAATATGTCACCTGAAGCGGATCAACAACTTGGTGGTATTTTGATGAAAATTATTCAAGAAGTTATTTATGCTGTAGTGTTAGCTTCGATTTTCTTTAAATGGTTTAAAAATGAACAAGAAACAGCTGATGAAATTACTCAGAAAGCTCTAGATGATTTAAAGCTTAAAGCCAGTTACGATAACAAATTTTAATGTATTCAAGGAGAAATGACGATGAGTTTACCTGTATTACCTACTATTAGTACCTTTTTCATCGTGTTAAGCGCAGTATTAGTTGCAATTGGATGGGTATTAGTATCGCAAAGAAAAATAGAGGCACATAAGAAAACAATGTTTGCTGCAGCCATTTCTGCTTTGATTTTTTTCATCATTTATGCGTCAAGAACAATTTTTATCGGAAATACCGCATTTGGTGGACCAGATGATATAAAAATTTATTATACAATATTTTTAGTCTTCCATATTGTACTAGCGACTACTGGTGCTGTTTTTGGAATTGTAACGATTGTTTTAGGATTAAAGAATAATATTGCGAAGCATCGTAAAATTGGTCCTATTACCAGTATAATTTGGTTCTTTGTTGCAATTACCGGAGTTGCGGTGTATCTATTACTGTATGTATTTTATCACGGTGGAGAAACAACTTCTGTCATAAAAGCGATTATAGGCGGTTAAACATAAAAAGTAGCATGTGGGAATTAGAGAAGTTTCCACATGCTACTTTTTGCTATTTATCCTAAAAGTATTGCTATAGTTTAAAGTTAAGCTTTATCATTCCAGCTTCTCTAGCGGTTATAAAAAGAATGACGATGAGCGGTCCAATTATAAATCCAAGAAAGCCAAATAATTTTGCACCGATGAACATGGCAATCAATATTGCCAGTGGTGATATTCCCATTTGGGAACCCATTAATTTTGGTTCGACGGCTCTTCGGATTATTAAAAGTATTATCGCTAATATTGTCAGTTTAGTACCTAAAACAATATCTCCTGTTAGATATTCATAAATTGCCCATGGGGCTAAAATAGCGATTGAACCTAAAATAGGAATAATATCTACAATCCATATAATCAGTGCCATAATGATCGCATACTTTGGCGAGATGATAAATAATAATCCGATAAGCGAAGCACCTAAAATAATAAAGCTCGCTAAAATTTGTGCTTTCATAAATCCGATTGTTACTTTTTTTACACTTGTGCTCATCACACGTACTTTTTCAGCAGTGTCATCAGACAAATACCGAAAGAATTTAGTTCGTAACCTTTCCAAGTCTAGCATAAACAAGAAAAGAGCAATAATGAATACGATAAAGCTGATTAAAAAGTTTGGTACATTAGTTAGAAGAGCAGTGATATTCGAATAGCTTAGCAAGTCGAGTAAAGCATCTTTCATACTCATAAGAGTAGAATCGAATTTATCCTGGATGGACTCTACGACTTCTTTTGGTAGGCCTTCCGTGTATTGAAACAGGTTATTCTGCACATTGATCCATATGCCAGTTAAACTATTTAAATGAAAAGGGATTACTTTAGATGTATAAATGAGCTGGCTTATAAGCTTTGTAATTACAAAATATATAAAAGCTGAAATAATAATGATAAAGAAAAAGAAATTAGTCATAACTGCTAGTTTTCGATTCCATTTAAATGTTCGTTGGGTCAGCTTTACAAGAGGTTCAATAATGATTGCAGTAATCAAGGCTAAGATGATTGGAAGCGATACTGGAATGATAAAAATAGCAATTAATATAAGGAAGAGACATGTAATTATATATTTCACATACTCTTTTTTAAAGAGTTTCAACAAGATTGGTTATACTCCTTTCTTCAGCTTTTTTCCTAGTATAGACAACATATCTATATTTGAACAGATAAAAAACGCCAGAGGAATTATTCTCTAGCGTTTCATGCAGCCCTTATTATGCTTGTAGTTCAAATGCACTTAAGTCTTTTTTTAGAGCAGCTAATACTTGTTCACATGATTTTACTAAATGATTTGGGAAAACTTCATTTTCGCCATATTCTACACCATGTGGATAGTAATGTTTGCCGACTACTGGTTTCAATAATGTGATGTTTGCATCATGAGCGCCTACATCCCCGTCTTTTGTAAAACCAAATACTCGAAGATAAAATGTTCCTTCTTTTATTTCATACTTTTTGTCATAAGTTACACGTTCGTAATCCCACTGACCAGCGCGGATTAATCCGTTCTTTTTCATAAGATCATCTAATAAATTTAGATCAATGACAGTGTTTTCTATACCAGTGTTTTCGAAATACATTGAATAGTCCTCCTTCACGTTCGATTACCAAAGAATACGTTCTCATTAATATTAATTCAAATTTGAAAATGTTGCAATGGCAACATTGTGTCTTTCCATGTATGCTTGATATACTAGTGAAAACGAAGTAATTGTTAAGGAGAAAAATGAGATGAAAAATCTATTCCGCATATTAGTAGCTATTACTATTGTACTGGTAATTTTTATATATTTTGATAATCCTGTGCAGGAAAATGAGCTTATAAGAGGTTCTAACAATTCTGGGCAGTTAATACCACAGCAATTACCGGAGGTTACGGAGCCAGCAAACATTTTTGATAGACCAAAGGAAGGGGTATCCACGTTAATAGGTGAGTCATCTCAAAAGCTGATTGAATTGTTTGGTAAGCCCACGAGAGTTGAACCGTCGGGTTTTGATTATGAATGGTGGGTGTATAATGATTCCTTTTCTACCTATAAACTGTTTGGCATAACAGAAGGTCAGATAACCCAATCCTTTGCAATTGGTAACGATATAGATGTTACTCCATATAAAATAGGACAGTCGCTAACAGATATTTATCGATTTACACTTGTACAATCTGAAGTCACCATATCAATAGATTCGAATACGTATACATTTTCCTTAACAGAAGAAGATATAAATACACGTATTTTAGTACCATTTGATAATTTGTTTGCCATCTTATATATAGATATGGAAGATCAACAGCTAGAGGCAGTACGGTTTACAGATGCAAACACGCTATTAAAACTAAGACCGTACGATATTTTATATAATGGCACGATGATAGATGTGGAAACCCCAGCTTCTTCCTTACAAGCCGCAATAGATAGGGCGAATGAGCGTCAGGTTGTCGAAATGACAAATGTTATTCGTCACAGGCATGGTTTACAGGTGTTGGAGTCTGATTATGCATTGCAACAAATTGCAAGGGGACATAGTGAAGAAATGGCAAAAAATAATGTAGTTATTAATGAGACATCTGAAATTCCTAAATTTAGTGATAAGTTAAAGGAATCATCCATTGAGTTTACACGTGCAGCCGGGAACACAGCCGCTTTTTACTTTGATGCAGGTGAAGCTGTTAATGGTTGGTTAAATTCGAGAGATCATCGAGCTTCTATACTAGGCGAATGGTATACACATACGGGGGTAGGAGTATATAGTAACTACTATACGCAAAATTTAATAGAACAACATAAAGTAAAAACAAGAAAAAGTGGTATCAATATTGATTAACCAACAGTACCCCTAACTATTGTGAGAAACACTCGGTGCATTAAAAATATGTAAAGAAGGGGTATTGAAGAGAACAAGTTCCACACAAATACCAATGCTTCATGATGCAAAAAGGATACGACACAGTCGCATCCCTTTTGCATTTTTTCTTTTCCATATCAATTGCCTAGAACTTGATTGGTATTGGATAATAATTATCCCTTAGTAATGTTGCAGTGATTATGTCATCCAAAGCATATCAAAAACATACAAAAGCAAAGGGAAGGCTTATACGTTTTTTGAAAAGTTTTAATTCCGGAAATCAATTGATAACGGGCTTGAAAAATACCTAGTTAAAAACAAAAGTACCTTCTTTATCTTCATATAGTGAGCGAATATGCAAGGGAACATTATGAAGGGCAGCAAATTTAGCTGCTCTTTTTTGTATGACCTCTACTGGTCCATTGATTTTATGTTGCAATTCTTCATAAGTCATAGAAGAAATTAATTGAACGTTTTTCTCTCTAAAAGGATCAGAAGTCATAACACCAGGAACATTTTTATAAAACTCCACGACATCTGCATTCAAATAATGTCCATAAACGACTGCCGTTAGATCACTGCCACCTCTTCCAAGTGTAGTGAAGGTTTGCGTTTCTTCTGAGAGACCTTGAAAACCTGGTACGACTATACAATTGACTTGTTGGAAGGCGGCTGTTATGGATGTTGTTTCTACTTTTTCTATTTGAGCATCTCCATACGCATTGTTGGTCATAATTCCCGCACTTTTCCCGTATAAAAGAGTTGCTAAAATCCCTGCTTCTTTTAACTCCGAACAAAGTACTGAGGCAGATATTAGTTCACCACAAGCCGAAAGTAAATCAGTTTCAACACTGTTCCCGGAGCTAGGTATTAAATCTAATAAGGTGTCCGTTGCATAGTGCTGTCCTCTTCTTCCCATTGCAGAAACAACTACCAAAACTTTTTGATGTATACTAATTGCTTTTTTAATCCTTGCTAATACCAATTTCCTGTTTTGATGATCTTGCATTGCAATTCCACCGAATTTTTGCACAATCATATTTTCAACCACTCATCTCGTGACATTTCAAACACTCCGTTCATACGATACAAGGAATTCACTTTACTTTATGCGAACTCACAAGAATGGTGTAGGGAGTGTGTTACTATTTTTCCTTTAAAAGAACTATTAAATTGTTTGGAATACAAAGTTACAGGTGATTTGAAGGACTTTATGATAAACAGATTTATCGATCACTCGAAGCAAATTGAAGAAGGGGATATATTCGTTTCGGAAACAGGGAATCGAGTATTTATAGAAGAGGCGATACAAAACGGTGCAAAAGCGATACTCACCGAATATTTTATCCATGACTGTAGCGTGCCTCAAGTTATTTTACCGACCGATATGCATTTGTTTAAAGAAAGAATTTCCCTTATGGCACATAAATTGTATGGGGAAAATATAAAAACTATTGGGATAACTGGCACCAACGGAAAAACAACCGTTGCTTCTTTTATAGGACAATTATTAATGCAACAACAAAAATCAGTGTGTGTTATTGGCACATTAGGCGTTTTTATAAATGGTCAAAAACTGGAACGTCCTTTTAGAAGTAATACAACATTGCCGTTTTATGATTTTTTACAAGTAGTAAAATATTGTTTTGAACGTGATGTTGAATATATTGTATTGGAAGCTTCTTCTCAAGGATTGTTGGACAATCGATTAGGTATGTATCCGATCGATGTAGGTGTTTTTTTAAATATAGGAAAGGATCACCTAGAATTTCACGGTGGAATGGTACCATATAAAAAATCAAAAGAGCTACTTACCACGCTTTCCAAACAAATTGTCATAAATGATGATGATGAGTGGTGTAGATCAATCGCAGAAAAGACGGAGCTTCCAGTTATACGTTTTGGTGAACGATATACGAATGACGTCATTTACCAAAAAGCGGATTATTCAAAAGAAGTTGTCTATTACAAATATATTGTGAGAGATAAAGAAGTACAATTAAAGATGAAAAACAGTGGCTATTATAATGGGATGAATATAGCGGCAGCATTAGCATGTTTATCGGGATTAAATATTCCTCTTGGAGACGTAAAAGCACTAACATTGCCAAAAGGGAGATTAGAGCAAATACCTAATGGTAAAGGGGTGGAGGTTCTTATTGACTATGCCCATACTCCTGATGCATTGGAGGCTTGTTTATCTACGATTACATCCTATGCCAAAAAGGATGTGTATGTGGTGTTTGGTTGCGGAGGAAATCGAGATAAACAAAAGAGAAAAGGTATGGGAGAAGTTGCGACAAAATATGCGACAAGAATAATTATTACTTCTGACAATCCAAGAGATGAACGTCCAGAAGACATTATTGCTGAAATTGTAAGTGGCGTGAACCTTAGCAAAGTAATCATCGAACCTGATCGGGAAAAAGCGATTATTTTGGCATTAAGCACTGCTCAAAAAGGAGACGTCATTTTAGTAGCAGGAAAGGGACATGAGCAAGAACAAATTACTAATGGTCTTGTCGTCCCTTTTTCTGATCATCAAGTTGTACGCAATTATTTAGAAGAGTCGGGGGGATTAATAACAAAAAATGACCCAGTAGCATGAGCGATTCTTTTACCATCTGGTTGAGTGACTGAGCATTCTAACACTAATGTTTGGCGACCTTTATGTAGATAGGATGCTGTAGCGATTAACGATTCTTGTGTAGCTGCCTTCACATAATGAATGTTCATATTTGTCGTTACTGCTCCTTTTCCTTCCGGTCGTAAATCTTTGTTTACAAGGTATCCCATCGCATTATCCATGACTGTTGCAATAATTCCTCCATGTGGTTTATCAAATGTATTAAAGGAAAGAGGCGTAATAGGAAAAGTGACGATACATGTATCCTGTTCAAATTGAATATCCATTTGTAAAACCGCATTTAAATAGGTTGTAGAAGTATTTTGCTGCTTCTTTTGGATAGCTATAAGAAAGTCTTTTAGTAGGGCCATATCTGCTTCTGATGCGTTTTCTGCAACTTGGTGCAGTAATGATTGTAATTCGTTCATTGTTTTTTTCTCCTAACAGTAAGTAAATAATTTGGCAATTGCTTCTCCATTTCTGGTATGATATACACAGATTGGAGGTTTTATAATTGATAATGACCAATGAATGGGCCACTATAATGGACCAATCAGATATGCTATGTACAATGGTTCTTTCCTCTGAACAATTTTGTCATTATTTAAATGCACATCGTGCTGTATATACAAATTCGAATCTAGTACGTGAAATTAATCATTTTACGAAACTTAAAGACCAATATGAAGAGGTCCAACGATTCGGAAAATATCATCCCGATTATTCGAAAGTTATGAAGGATATCCGCGTAACTAAACGAAAATTGGATATGGTAGATGAAATTGCAACATTAAGAGTTGCGGAAAATGAATTACAAGATTTGCTCGATGAAGTGAGCCTGCTAATCGGTAAATCAGTTTCAGAAGGTGTGAAAGTTCCAGTGAGCAACCCGTTTTTTGCATCCAGTGGCTCTAGTTGTGGGAGCGGCTGTGGTACTGGTGGAGCTTGCTCTTGTTCTGCATAAGAAATACGAAGGATGTGTGCATTTGTTTGCACACATCCTTTTTAGTCTAGCTTTAATGCTTCAATTGCTATGTCGGGGCGATCTGTAATGATTCCTTTTGCACCGTTTTGGATCAATTTCCTCATGACTACCGGATCATTGATAGTCCAATAGTGAACGGGGATATTCAAGGAAGTGATATGTTTGATAAAGCCTGCACTGTCTAGCGGAAATACATTCGATTTCACCGGAATTTGAAATACATCTGCCTTTGGATGGTATAAATGCTTAAATTGGCTAGTGTATGCAGTATATGCTTTTTTTACTTCTTTTTCACCAGCTCCTAAAGCAACTGTATTTTGTGCATATAAGTTAAAGCGATCTATTTGCTCGTCATAAAAACTAGTAACTACAACGCGCTTGTAAACTTGTTTTTCCTCTAATAGTCTCCAAAGCTTGGAAGGCATTAAGCTACCCTCATAAGTTTGGGGAGCATCTTTAATATCGATATTTATAAGCATTTGGGGATATGCATCTAGAAGCTCATCTAAAGTGATTATTTTTTCTCCGCAACCTCTATATGAATAAGCGCCTTCTAAATCGACAAAGTGGTGACCTAGGTCTGCTTCTTTTAATTGCGCCAATGTGTAATTAGCTACTTTGCCATTTAAATTTGTAACTCTATCTAAGTCTTCATCGTGAAAAACGATAATCTCTTCATCTTTTGTTAATCGTATATCTATTTCAAATCCATGGACTCCTAATTTTGCTGCATTTTCAAAAGCGGCAAGCGAACATTCTGGAGCAAGCGCAGCTCCTCCTCGATGTGCTAGAATGATTGGTTGCTCGTATTCAAGCGCTTCTTTTGGAGTACGACTTTGTGGTTTAGAAATAGCTTTTGTACTGGCCCAAGCTGCTCCTGCAGCTGCGGCAATAGCGAAAACAACATTAGTCTTTTTTCCCATTAATCGATTTATCCTCCTTTTAACCGTTAGCTTCTCTCATTATAACTTTTGAACGTTCAACTGTCAGCTAGTTGTTGTTGCTATCATTTTCCCGGATATGTTATCCTAAAGAGGAAGAAATGAGGGGAAAAAGTATGACAGAAAGACAAGGATTAATTGTCTATGTGCATCATCTAAAACAAGCGAAATCACTAAGAAAATATGGCCATGTCCATTATATTTCTAAAAAGATGAAATATGTCGTGTTATATTGTGATCAAGATCAAATAGATACTGCCAAACAAAAGATGAACAAACTTCCTTTTGTAAAAGAAATTCTAGAATCGTACCGTCCATTTTTAAAAACTGAGTTTGAAAATAGTAAGCCAGATAAAGCGAAAGAATACGATTATAAAATTGGTTTGTAAAATCTACTCTCGTTTATTGAAGCGGCGGTATTAAGTTATTTAACCGTAAAACGCCAATTATATACTGATAAAATAAATTTGTGTCTACAAAAGTGGAAGAATGTTTCACGTCGATTTGGATTGGGTCGATTTCTAGCTCTTCTAACGTCTCTTTAAACGCTGAAAGTCTTTTAGGTACAGCTTCCGATTTTGGTATTCCTTCTCGACATATATATATTGGGAAGAAGTTAGCATTATTAATAGGCTTTAGAGCAACTGCAATGGAAAAGTACTCTTTATCCTCTTTTTTAGATGTGAATAAGAAGGCGTGATGTATACGATTTCTAGTTAATCGTGCGAGTTCACAAAGCTCAAATACATCTCCATAACCTTCACCTAGCTCTATAAAACGTTGAATCAATGGGGACACTTCCTTTCCAATCCATCTTACCACTTTGTTGGAGGAAAATTCTATGAAATTTGTTATAAGTTTTTTGACTATGTTGCTTGTGGTAACAAATAGCGTTTTGCTTTTATTTCAATATCACGTTTATTCCTCTAGTTTGGAGGAAGAGGAGCAAACTTTTTCTTATGAACAAGAAATTGAACTAAAGTTTAAACGTGACAAAGTTATTGTTAAGCAACATTTTCTTCATTTGCCACAAGAGAAAATGACCATTGCCTGGCCAATTTCAAGTGTAAATAGAAGCTGTGAGTTGGGCACCACAAGTGACAGCTGTAGTCGATTATCGGATGATTTAACTTCGTTTGAAGAAGGAGAGTCAACCAAACAGAGTATTTCGTATGAAATTCCATTAGCTGATGGATTACCAGACGGAATATTACTTTCTGGATTTTTAGCAAAGATTGAAAAGGGCGGAGTCTCCTATACAACGCTTCATGTAACGGATGAGGTAAAAAGAGGAGGGATGTGGGTTAGCGGTTTACCGGTAATAGGGTCCACATCGTTAAATTTAATCGATTATACTCTTTTTTCTGGAGCTGGAAATATGTCAGACTTATATTGGCAACAAGCAGTTATACCAGTGAAATATAAGAATGATTATTTAACTGTTCATTCAAATGAAGAGCTTACAGAAGAATTACGTGTACGATTAGATAACTTGAATATTCCAAATAGTGCGCATATAACCTTGCTTTTCACTGAAAACAAAAATAATATTAAGTCACCACGTATCGTATTTATGAAGAGTAAAGATATTGACTCAATTGAACGTGAGTTGATTGTGAAAACTGTTCAATACCAATATGGATTGACCGATGATAATTCGTTGCTTTCTGAAGTGGTTAGTAGTTTTTCGATGGATAGATCAATCGGATCCGAAAAATCAGTTTGGATGTATGAAACACTTAAAAATTATTTTACAACCAATCAGTTATCGGAATGGAAAACGAAATTGACTAAAAATAGTTCGTTAAATGCGGAAAAATTAGATGAACTCCTGTCGGAAGTAATCGGATCGAACACTTCATTTTTTCAATTGAATCTCCAATCTGAGTTAGACAAGTTTCCGCTACTTTTTGAGGATTCGCGTACTGTTTATGTGAATGGAGTACAACAAGAAGAGCTGAAATTATTAATGAAAGACGGGAAAATTTTATATGCTGCCGGACCATTGTTAGCTGAACTGGGCTACACATTAAATGATACAGATAAAGGTTTATATGTGCAAAATGATTCAAGAGCATTTCGTTTCCCGATTCAGGAACCATTTTACGTGTTGAATGAAAAACGATATGACGCAATGTCAGAACCGTTTGAGCGAATCGGATCGGAATTTTATATTGAAGAAGCATGGATGATTCGATTGTTTTTATTGGATATAGAAAAACAAGAAGACCGAATAAATATTACAGAGTCTTCTACATTTTAACATTAGGAGTTCAAACATGAGAGTAATATCAGGATCGAGAAAAGGGTTGCCATTAAAAGCGGTGCCTGGAACAAATACACGACCTACAACGGATAAAGTGAAGGAATCTATTTTTAATATGATTGGTCCTTATTTTGACGGAGGGGTCGCAGTAGATTTATTTGCTGGAAGTGGAAACTTAGGCATTGAATCATTAAGTCGAGGAATCGATTTATGTATTTTCATCGAAAAAGATCAGAAAGCCATTCAAACGATAAACGAAAATTTAAAGAAATGTCGTTTAGAGGATTTAAGTGAAATATATAGAATAGATGCTGCTCGAGCAGTAAAGGCATTTGAAAAAAGAGAATTGAAAATCGAGTTATTATTTGTAGATCCACCGTATAATAAGACTGCATTTTATGATTTAGCCCAAAAGATTGTAGAAGTTGGATGTATGAGCGATACGGGAATTATCGTGTGTGAGCATGATAAAACGGTTGACCTGGCAGCTGATTTTGATACTTTTACTCTTGCTAGACGGGAAACTTACGGTGGTACAATTATTTCTATTTATCGTAAACGTTTAGAAGAAGAGGGGAATTAAATTGGTTAAAATCGCAGTTGTACCAGGAAGCTTTGATCCAATAACAAACGGGCATTTAGATATCATAAATAGAGGAGCGGCTGTCTTTGGACAAGTCAATGTTGTCGTATTAAATAACTCTTCTAAAAATCCTCTATTTTCTGTGGAGGAAAGAATGGAGCTTATTAAAGAGGCAACCAGTCATCTTTCCAATGTAAAAGTAGAGACTTATTCTGGATTGTTGATGGATTATGCAGAAAGTGTCCATGCAAGTGCAATTATAAGAGGACTACGTGCAGTTTCCGATTTCGAATATGAAATGCAAATCACATCGATGAACCGTGTTTTAAACGATGAAATCGAAACATTTTTTATCATGACCAAAAACCAATATTCTTTTTTAAGTTCTAGTATCGTTAAAGAAGTAGCTAAATATGGAGGGAAAATAGAAGAATTAGTCCCTCCCCATGTGGAAGCTGCTTTACGAAAAAAATTTAATAAATCGTAACCTTGCCAATGTGGCAAGGTTTTTTTCATGGTTTAAGAAACTAGAAAAGATTTAGAGATGAGGATAACTTTTTTTTTGTAGAAAAGGGAATGACATGTTTTTTATTGTACGTGGTATAGGGGAAACTGTGCGGTAGTTATCGGCGTCTCACTTCCAAGTAAACTTGTTTTATTAATATTGGTTGCTCACAGGATTAATTTGGTTGCTTTCAAACTAGAACTAGTTGCTCTCAACAATCGTTTGGTTGCTCTCAGACTAGAACTGGTTGCTTTCGTCAACTGTTTGGTCGCCCTTATCCATTTTTAGGATCTACAGAGTGGAAAACTGTTGATGATTTTGTTTTTAGCAAGTCGTTCATCAATAACAAAGAATTTACCAATGATTTTTGCTGCAGGCGTCGACTCCTGCCGGATGAGGGAGCAAAATGAGACATTCCAACGACGCCCTAAGCGGAGGGAATGGCTCATCGCTCACCTGGCGGAAAGCGTACGACTGCAGTGAAAATCTAGCGGACAACTTCATAAATTAGCTACTTCGCAGTTTCCCTATTATATGTTCTTGTGAACTAAAGTGGGCTGGAGAAAGAAGCATAAGAGCTTTAGTTCAGGTGTGACTTATCATCTAGACCAAAACGGCTTTTGTCATAACTTGCTTAAATAATAAAAAACAATGGGATTATCAGCATGTGTAGAAAACGGAATAGAATATAACGTTTGATAGGAATTCTAGCTTTTTGGGCAAGTACTATAATTTGCATATGAATACTTAAACCGCTAAAGGCTACAATGATTGCTACGATAAATGGAAGTATAGCTTTTCCTGCGAGTATTTCTCCTGCTAAACTGATTCCACCTGTCATTTCAAAAAAAGAAGCGACAAATACTAACAATAATGGTGAAATAGATGGAAACACTTCCTTCACAGATTCAAATACAACAATACTTACTGTAGTGAAAAAGATGACGGTTGTACCGATTAGCAATAATATTTGGGAGGTTTCTTTAATACTTTCTTGGAATGGAGAAATGGCAATTGTTGCTTTGTATTCATTCTGTTGAATAGGCTTGGAAAAAAAGATGAATACTAAAAGAAAGATTAAATTGATCAGATGGATAATAATTAACAATTTCAACCCTGCAAATTCTTCGTGAAAAATTTCTATTCCAACAAATCCAATAACAAACATTGGACTCGGCGCATGACAAATCCCTAATAACCAACTAGCGTTACGTTCATTTAAGGTACCCATTTCCTTCAAGGAAGAAATAACAGCAGCTCCACTTGGAAATCCCCCAATCGCACTTAATATGTAAACATTCATATACAATTTAAACTTATTCGTTGTATGTAAAAAATTATTTTGTGATCTTATAAACATTTGGGTAATGACTAAATAAGGCAACAAATAAGGAAGTAATGCCGTCGTAAAGATACGCATTCCTTCTACGGCCCCCTTATGGGCTGTACCAGGTTGTAGAAATAATAAAATTATTAATGCCCAGCTTGCGATAGTAATAATTATATGCATGTAATTTCATCCTTTATTTTCGATTGTTTTGTCAGAAAAAAATGGAAGTGATAAACTAATACTCATATATAGTTAAGAAAGAGAGGGAGAACTTATGAAGAAGAGAAAGTCCGTAATCCTTCTTTTCGTATTTGCGATTGTGCTGGCACTTGCCTTCTATCCAATGGAATCCTATATTTCCAAACCAGGAGGTGCCTATGAGCTTTCACCATTTGTAGAAGTGGACGGTGGAGACGAGGATGACATCGGCACCATGAGTCTACTCACCATAGCACTTGCAAAAGCTACTCCACTTACATACGCATACGCTAAACTAGTGGATAATCAAAAAATATATAAGGCAAATCAAATTAGGCAGGAAGATGAAGACGACAAAGAATATAATGTTCGTCAATTAAAGCTTATGTCTGATTCTCAATTTAATGCTATTACGGTTGCATACAATCGAGCGAATAAGCCTTATACAATCACAAATAACGGAATATTTATTTTTAATGTAGTGGATGGTAGTGCTGCAGACGGTATTTTAGAACCTGGGGATAAAATTTTGGAGATGGATAATGAAAAGGATTTAACGGAAGCATCCATACAAACATATTTGGCTGATAAACAAGAAGGAGATACGATTCAATTAGTAGTCGAACGAGAAGGCAAGGAACTAAAGAAAGAGGTCACACTTAAAATAGTACCTGGCGTTCTTGATAAACCAGGAATCGGGATATCTTATAAAGAGGATAAAATAGTTGAAACTACACCAGTCGTCAATATGCATACCGAAGATATTGGGGGGCCTTCTGCTGGTCTTATGTTTACATTGGAAATATTAAATCAATTGTTGCCTGAAGATCTTACAAAAGGACATAATATTGCCGGAACTGGGGAGATGCTACCAGATGGTACCGTAGGACGTATTGGTGGGATTGACTTAAAAGTAATTGCAGCCGATCGAAAAGGAATGGAAATCATGTTCGCTCCTGATGATGAAATAGACCCTGCAGTATTAGAGAAAAACCCAGATTTAACATCCAATTATGATGTAGCAGTAAAAACGGCAAAAAAAATAGGCACAAAAATGAAAATTGTACCTGTTAAAACAGTTGACGACGCACTTGCATATTTAGAAAAATTAGAGCCAAAATAAATTATTAAATTCTTATTGGTGCTATTCGAAAATCGCTGCCAACCATTTGCTGACCATACGAACTTTGTAAACCGAGATAATATAAGTTCGCTGCTTTAATATCTAACTGAAGTAATTTATTTTTTTTACTTGCGGCAACTCTACTAACAAGTGGAAGCTGCAAGTCTTTTTTTATCGATTGTAAATAAGCTTGTCCTTTTTGATTCATTCCTAATGGACGAATATAAGTCGGTAACTCGGTTTCACGCAATTGCTCCCATGTAAATTCCGTATAAATATGCGTTAACATTCGTTGAATTCTAGTCCATGTAAAACGCTTCGATTTTATCTTTTCCATAAAAGGTTGAAAGGTTATACAGGTTGTAGCTGCATTCCATATAGCATTTTCCATACCTTCTGTCACTTCTGCACATTGAGCGAGCGACTCTTTTGTATGACGTAAAATAATTAAACGTAGCAATGGATAAAATCGCTCCCAGCTACCAAAAGAGTCAGCCGTACTTTGCCATTCATTTAATGCGTCTAAACTAGTAGCTGGCAAAAAAGGTTCTATCGCAGACAGATCATTATCACCAAACAACACCTTTCGAATTCCAGTAGCACTCGCAATGGTTTCCGAAGTTTTCGCATCATCATGGTAATCAGCTACGACACGTTGAATGGTCTCCGGTTGAATTTGGGTATGCAACATTTGGGCCGCCTCTATATAGTGATAGCCTAAAATGTTATTTGGCTTTGAAAGGTCTACTAATGGCACGCTCACATCTTTAGAAACAAGCTTATAAGCTTCGTTTAATGCTTTAGGATAACTAATGCCTTCTTTCATAAGCGTGGAGATCGCTAAATTATAGGAGGCTTTATTTACCGTTAATAAATCATACGTATGCTGAAACGCCTGTAAAGACCCCTCTTCGCTCCCAAAACAAAATGACTTACATTTTAACGCATCTAATAAAAAAATCGCTCCTTTTGCAAAATCACTCGCTTGAGCGGTAGCAAATGCGTAGGGTAGTTCTATTACTAAGTCAACACCCGCGTAGAGAGCCATTTTCGTTCGCGTCCACTTATCAACAAGTGCTGGCTCACCACGTTGCAAAAAGTTACCAGACATTACGGCAATCATAACTTCACTATCTGCTTTCACTCGTGACTGTTCTAAATGATGTAAATGTCCATTATGAAATGGATTATATTCCACCACAATTCCGGTAGCTTTCATTAATTCACCAAATCCTTTCCATGAGTTCCCGACTCCAGTGCATTGCACCTGCATTCAGCTCGTCGCCGTTAAGGGCTTGCCACACGATGTCGCGAATTTAGACTGTATTCCTTTAATAGGCGCTTTCGCTTTTCATAATCAAATTATAATGTTATTATATTGTAGTGACAAGAAATTATCTTGACATCTAAATTCAGTCATTATATAATCAACTTTGTTGTCTTGAGGTGATAATCGTATGAAATGGGCAATTAGTCAACTAGCAAAATATCGTGAAAACGGGATGCCGTTAGATGAGTTCGTTACACTTGAAAAAGTGAAGGAACGAAACCCGGACGTTCGAAACATTTCACCCGTTCATGTAAAAGGGCATTGCACGTTTGGTGCAGCGCAAATGAATTGTCATTTTCAGCTTTCAGGGACTCTTATATTACCTTGTGCTCGCACTTGGGAGGATGTAGAATATCCATTTGAGATTCAATCTGATGAAATCTTCAACTGGTCTGAGACGGCAGCTGCTTCTGCGCAAGCACATGATAATTTCCATGTGGTAGAAGGAGATGTCATTGATGTAGACCCTATTCTAGAAGAGTTAGTTCTTTTAGAAATTCCATTGCAAGTGTATAAAGAAGGTGCAGACCAATTTAGACATGAAGGTGGAAGTGGTTGGAGTTATACAACAGATGATGATCTGAACGATATGCAAGAAGATGAACAACCAAAACTGGATCCAAGACTAGCTGATTTAGCTAAGTATTTTGATCAAACAGACGAATAATAGATCTGTAAGGAGGTGCCACCAATGGCAGTACCAGCTAGAAGAACTTCTAAAACTGTAAAAAGAAAACGTCGTACACATTTTAAATTATCCGTACCTGGTATGGTTGCTTGTTCAAATTGTGGTGAAATGAAATTGGCTCACCGTATTTGTAAATCATGCGGTCAATACAAAGGGAAAGAAGTAGTGAGCAAATAATTCAGTATTTGTTCCGTAAAAGACTACCAAAGAGACCATGGCTCTTCGGTAGTCTTTTTTTGTTTTAGGAAATAATTTATGAGATAGAGAGAGGGAAACTGCGACTAAGTGAGTTGAAGAAAGTGATCGCTTGGATTTAGCATGGTGGCTCTTCGCTTTCCGCGGGCGGGCGCCGTGCCGCTTCGTCGCGAGCGACACCAGGGTCCTGTCAGCCTCGCTTTCCCGCAGGGGACTCGCGCTGGCGCACTAAATCCCTCAAACTATATAGTTGCAGAATAAATATGCCCAAGAAATGGCTAAGGGCAACCAACAATTATTGAAAGCGACCAATTCTACTAGGAAAGCAACTAAATCAACATAAGAGCAATCAAATTACTAGTAAGAGCAACCAAATCACTGTTGAAAGCAACCATTTCTTAGAATAACAAGTTAACTTGTAGTGGGGCGTCGATGACTACCTTCCAATTTCCCTAAACTGCACAAACTATACATTGTGATTATCTTGTAATTTTCCTCCACATCCATGCTTCTTGTTGATCATGAGGTATGGTACCCTTGATATATAAATTGCAAAGGGGAATGGATATGGCATATACAATCGAAAAAAGAGATGAAATCATTATCTTTGAAATCAACAGACCTACAATCCATAATGCGATTAATGGAGAAGTGGTAGAGGGATTTAAACAATTGGTGCAAAGAGTAAAAACAGATTCATCCATTAAACTTGCTGTCATTACAGGAGCAGGAGAAAGAACGTTTTGTTCCGGTGGGGATCTCTCTGTATTCCATATGTTAAAAACAGAAAAAGAAGCATATAAAATGTTAAGTGAAACAGCGCAAGTTTTATATGAAGTAGCAACAATAGAAGTTCCAACAATTGCTTTATTAAACGGAACTGCTGTAGGTGGCGGGTGTGAAATTGCTACGTTATGCGATTTTCGTTTAGTGAAGAAAGAAGCTAAATGTGGTTTTATTCAAGGGAAATTAGGAATTACTTCTGGTTGGGGTGGAGGGTCGTACTTATTTGAAAAAGGAATGAGATATGACCACGCATTGCAAATGCTAACCGAAGCAGTACCTTATACTTCAGATTATCTTCTTTCTATTGGCTGGGCAACGGAAGTTTACGAAGGAGATAAATACAATGCTCTACATAAGTTTAGCGAGAAAATGATTATTCCACATGCCTCTGTTTTGAAAGCATATAAGAAACAAGCTATTCAAAAATGGGAAAATACCCAATTATATGAAAGAATTATGGAAGAAGTCTCGGGATGTTCAATTCTTTGGGAGCAAGACGCGCATCACGAAGCAGTTGATGCTTTTTTAAAAAGATAACCATTTTTAGAGTCTATTTGTACCCACTTTGCATATATTAATAAAAAAGCAAAGGGTGATAAACATGAATGTTAAAATTAGAAAAGATAGTTGGAGTGCGGAAGAAGACAATCTTTTAAAAGAAATAGTTTTAAAGAAAATAGAACAAGGTCTTACGCAAATTTCTGGCTTTGAAGAAGCAAGCATTTTGTTAGGTCGCTCCAAACAAGCTTGTGCATTCAGATGGAATAAAAATCTACGCCCACAAATATTTAAAAAAGAAACTAGCGGCAAAGAGCATGTAGTCAGAGAAGTGGCAGACTCATCTACATTACAAAACCATCTACAGTTAGCGATGGAAAGCTATGATGAAATGAAGCAATCCTATGATGAAATTTCTAGTGCCTATAATTTATTAAAACAAGATTACGAGCAATTATTGAATTGGGCCAAACAAGGAATTACGCATTTAGAACGACAATAATCTAGAAGTCTCTTACTTTAGAGGCTTTTTTTTATTGGGGAAAATAGAAAATTAGCAATAAAGAACGCACAAAAAGTATTTTCTTCTGCTAAAATAGAAAGAGTAAAGGAAATATTCCATTTTTCTATGAATTCTTACAAACTGTAAGCTTTAAAAGTGGATATATGCAATATCCTTTTTAAGGGAATGATTGGTACATCAAAGGGAGGAAATATCACGATGAAAAATTTAGCATCAACAATGGCAGGAACTGTATTTACAATAAACATAGCAGCAGGAGAAGAAGTTTCCGCTGGACAAGTAGTATTGGTACTTGAGTCAATGAAAATGGAGATCCCTATCGAGGCAGAAACTGCAGGTAAAGTAGCAGCTATCAATGTAAAAGAAGGCGATTTCGTTAATGAAGGCGACGTACTAGTTACGTTTGAATAAGGAAGCATAATCTTTTCTATAGGGCGTCTAGCTTCAAGGCATCTCGGGGGTAAAAGTGTAAAAGTTGCTTAATTGCTAAGCTCGTATGAGCGCTTGCGCATTTCATATAAGGGGGTAATACAAAGTGGGAGAAACAAAAGGGTATAATGAACGATTAGAGCAAAAGCTAACATCTATTTATGCGGGTGGTCACGAGAAATATCACGAAAAAATGAAACAACAAAATAAATTATTTGTACGAGATCGTTTAAAATTACTTTTCGATAATGGAGAATACGTAGAAGATGGTCGATTTGCGAATGTTGAAGCGGGCGACCTGCCGGCGGATGGTGTTGTGACGGCGACTGGGAAAGTAAATGGACAAACTGTTTGTGTAATGGCAAATGATTCTACTGTAAAGGCGGGTTCATGGGGATCTCGTACAGTTGAAAAAATTATCCGTATACAAGAAATAGCAGAGAAAAATAGAGTGCCATTATTATACTTAGTAGACTCTGCAGGTGCTCGTATTACCGATCAGTTAGATATGTTTCCGAACCGTAGAGGTGCAGGTAGAATATTCCATAACCAAGTAAGACTTTCAGGATTCATTCCACAAATCTGCTTATTATTCGGTCCATCTGCAGCAGGAGGAGCATATATTCCGGCTTTTTGTGATATCGTCTTTATGGTAGAGGGGAATGCGTCCATGTATTTAGGTTCACCTCGAATGGCAGAAAAAGTGATTGGTGAAAAGGTGACATTGGAAGAAATGGGCGGTGCACGAATGCACTGTACAGTTAGTGG
Source organism: Psychrobacillus sp. NPDC093180 (assembly GCF_044754065.1). NCBI lineage: Bacteria > Bacillati > Bacillota > Bacilli > Caryophanales > Bacillaceae > Psychrobacillus > Psychrobacillus sp. NPDC093180. The sequence goes on from NZ_JBIVOJ010000010.1 coordinate 81,033, forward strand.
TGTTGGAGATGTACTTGTAACTTCGGAGGAAGAGGCAATTTCCGAAGCTAAGCGATACTTAAGTTTCTTCCCGGCTAACTATACCAAAAAGCCTAAAAAAATAGAAACAAGAGCGATTAAAGAAGGAAGAACACTAGAAGCGATTATTCCAGAAAATCAAAATGCACCGTTTGATATGTATGAAGCAATTGATGCAATTATAGATGAAGGTACATTCTTTGATGTAAAAAAACTATTTGCACCAGAGCTAATTACAGGGTTTGCTCGTATTGAAGGACAAGCTGTAGGAATACTTGCTAACCAACCAAAAGCAAAGGGTGGAGTACTCTTTGTCGATTCAGCAGATAAAGCAGCAAAATTCATTTCGCTTTGTGATGCCTTCTCGATTCCATTGGTATTTTTAGCGGATGTTCCAGGATTTATGATTGGAACCAAAGTAGAGCGAGCAGGAATAATTAGACATGGAGCTAAGTTGATTGCTGCGATGAGTTCCGCAACGGTTCCGAAGATCTCTGTTATTGTTCGTAAAGCATATGGAGCAGGACTATATGCGATGGCTGGACCAGCGTTTGAACCGGATGTATGTATAGCACTACCAACGGCTCAAATCGCCGTTATGGGCCCAGAAGCTGCTGTAAATGCGGTTTATTCCAATAAAATTGAAGCTATTGAAGATCCAAAAGAAAGACTAAAGTTTGTACAAGAAAAGCATGCCGAGTATAAAGAGGAAATTGATATTTACAAGTTAGCTTCCGAGATGATTATCGATGAAATTGTCACACCGAGTGATTTACGCCGAGAGCTTGCAGATCGACTTCGTTATTATGAAGACAAAGAAATTGCGCCTGCACCTCGAAAACACCCAGTGCTTCCTGTATAATATCTTTGAAAAGGTCTACCACTTCGGTAGACCTTTTTATAAGCCGAGGTGATTTATATGAATATTGGAATCATAGGTGCCGGATCTATCGGAATGTTATTTGGTGCCTATTTAGCAGAAGCAAAGCATAACATTACATTTTTAGTTCGAAATTCTAATACGCCAACTGAGTTATACATAGAAAAAAGCCATACTGGACAGCAGTTAATCCCATGTACTCTCGTAAATAGTATGGACAAGCTAGAAAAAATGGATCTAATTATTATTGCGGTGAAATATCATCATTTACAATCGTTAAAAGAAGGATTAGATGCATTGCCAAAGGATATACCTCTTTTATTTTTACAAAATGGATTACTCCAACTCTCGTTTGCTGCTAATCTAAAACAAGATACTATATTGGTTGGCTCTGTATTACATGGAGCAATGAAAAAGGATACACAAACAGTTCAACATTTAGGAGTAGGAGTTACAACGATTGGCATGTGGAAAGGTGAATGGGAAAGAGTGGGGGAGTTATTCCTTCGTCTTAACGAGCATTTTCCTGTGGAATTCTCCTCCAAAATTGAAGACGTATTATTCAAAAAAGCAATGTTAAATAGTTTGATCAATCCTTTAACGACGATTGCACGTGTGCCAAACGGAGCACTTGTACAAAACGAAGCGTATAAAACGATTGTTAAAAATATATATGATGAAATGATGGATGTGTTTGAAGAGTGGAAAAATCGTCTCTCATGGGATGAAGTCGTTACACTTTGTACAAATACACAACATAATCACTCATCGATGTTAAAAGATTATGAGAACGGACGCTTGATGGAACTTGATACAATTGTTGGTGCAATTTTAGAGGAAGCAAGTAAAAGAAATAAGAAATTACCGATATTGAATACATTCTATTTACTACTAAAGGAAAAGAATAAAGTAGGTGAAAGACATCTTTAATACGATTATTTCGTTTTTTATATTATTTCCGATCGTGCTATTTATTTTGACGTTTATCGTCTCTAAATACTTATTACACAAACGAAAAAAATCTATCGGGATTGCGGCGGATATAACAACATTTCTATTGTTTTTCTCTGTTTCACATGTTTTTTCGATTGTTTTTTCTAAAACTATTGGCTTTGAATTAGTCATCTGTTCACTAATATTCGCAACTGTACTGACGTATTTGGATTGGCGTTCCAAACATGAAATTGAAGTACGGCCGCTACTTCGAAAAATTTGGAGAATGTTATTTATGTTACTTTGTATATTTTATGCGTTTCTCTGGTTATTCGGAGTTATCCAATATGTATTAAGTTATATAAGCTAATAATTTTCCACGCCTTCACCTGTAATGATATACTCAAACAAGAATTTGTCTTAATTCAAGAAGTACTTAAAATATTGTTGGATTAGGATAATAACCGACGGCTTATATATGGTTTTTTTAAAGCTATGGCGGGGTGAAATTGATAATTAGAGGTGGAAAAATCGTGCGATTAGAGCAATACACACAACCATTCGCGACCCTTTTTTATAAGAAATATTTGGAGGATGCGGCTAGCTTATCTTCTTTTTTTCATTATGAATGGGACCAAAAGGCGCTTAATAGAAGACTTCAAGAAACTGATTTTAGCAAAACCAAAAGAATGGAACTTGTAGAGGTATTGACGACTTATATGCGGAAGTTTGGGCTTTCAGAAAAAAGTAGTCAACATTTAGAAGAGTTAAAAGACAATGGAGTCGTTGTAATTGGAGGACAGCAAGCTGGTCTATTAACAGGGCCAATGTATTCTATCCATAAGGCGATATCTGTTATTACATTAGCAAAACAGCAAAGGGAGAAACTTGGAGTTCCTGTTATTCCTGTTTTTTGGATTGCTGGAGAAGACCATGACATCGACGAGATTAACCATGTTTACATAGAAAAAAGTAGAAGGCTTCAAAAATTAGTATATCCTGCAAAATCAAGAATAAAGAAAATAGCATCTGAAACAACATTTGATAAATCTTTAATGGATCATTATTTGACTGAAATTTTTCAAAGCTTACCGGAAACGTTGTATACCAAAGAGCTTTTTTCTAAAGTAATGGCTCACTTAGAAAATAATGAAACGTATACAGACTTCTTTGCTGCGCTTATGAATGATCTTTTTCATGAAGAAGGTTTACTTTTAATAGATGCTGCTTATGAACCGTTTAGAAAGTTAGAAAGTGAATATTTTCAACTTTTTGTGGGGAACGCCTCTCAACTTGCAAAAATCGTCTTTGAAAAAGAAATTGAATTCGAGCAATCTGGATTTGGAACGCCGATTCAAACGAAGGATTCAGCAGCCCATTTATTTTATGTGGAAGATGGAGAACGATTTTTATTAGAAAGAAAAGATGGGGCATTCATCAACGAAGCAAAAGGACTTTCCTTTACCGAAGTTGAGTTGATGGATATTGCAAAGAATCATCCTGAAAAGCTAAGTAATAATGTGGTAACACGACCAATCATGCAAGAGATGGTATTCCCTGTATTAAGTTTTATCGGTGGACCAGGGGAAATCGCCTATTGGGGAACATTAAAAACGGCATTTGAACTGTTTCATATGAAGATGCCAGTCATTATGCCGAGATTGAGTGTCACTGTTGCTAATACAAAAACACAAACATTACTCGAAAAGTTTTCTTTTTCTATGCAAGATGTATGGGATGGGGCAGTGGAAGAGGCGAAACTTCGGTACATTAACAATCATCGAAATGAGCAAATTCCCCACTTGATCGAAACGATGAGAAAAGAGCTCGCTGCTAAGTATGAGAAGTTAGAGGAACTCTTAATAGAGGATAATCTAAAACTAAGTCCACTTGTTCAAAAGAATTTACAGTATCATGAGAGACAATTTACATTTATCGAACATGCAATCGATGATACACTCCTTGGTAAGCTAGATGCATCTATTCATCAATATGATCGACTCATAATGGATCTAATCCCAAATGGAGGATTACAAGAGAGAACCTATTCCCCACTTCAATTATTAAATGAAGTAGGACCCAACTTTATAAAAGAGCTTTTACAAGTTCCTTACGAGTTTAATGGGAAGCATCATGTAGTATGTATCTAACTTAAGCAAAGAAAAACTGCTGGATAATGGTATAGCTTACGGCGGATGCCACAGATTTACAGAGAAAGTTCTCGAGGAAAATCTGGGCACAAATACGCCAAGACATATTGGATAGTCGCTGAGCCCCCACAATTTATGTGGGGGCTTTTTGTGAGGAGAAATATAGCTTTTTGGCACTATTTTTGTCTCAACAAGTACTATTTACGCATTTTGAAAAATTTAATGCTCATTTTTAAAAAAATGGGTGGAGGAAAGTGGGGGGATGTGGTATGTTAATGACATAAAGTGGGGTGAGTAGCATGTTCATGGGCGAATATCAACATAACGTTGATGCGAAAGGACGGTTAATAATACCTTCTAAATTTCGTGAACACTTAGAAGACTGTTTTGTTTTAACACGAGGTCTTGATAATTGTTTATTTGGTTATCCTATGAATGAATGGCGAAAACTCGAAGAAAAGTTAAAAGAACTACCCGTAACGAAAAAAGATGCACGGGCATTTACTAGGTTTTTCTTTTCAGGTGCTACAGAAGTTGAAATCGATAAAACAGGACGTATCAATATTCCAAGTAATCTTCGTCAATATGCAAAGATGGACAAGGAATGTATCGTCTTAGGTGTTTCTAATCGTCTTGAAATTTGGGCGAAGGAAGCATGGGAAAGTTACTTTGAAGAATCTGAGGATTCCTTCAATGATATTGCAGAAAATATGATCGGCTTCGATATTTAGAGGAGGTAAAGGCTTGTTTCATCACACAACAGTATTATTAAAAGAGACGGTAGATGGACTTGCCGTTCGTCCAGATGGTATTTACGTGGACTGTACATTAGGTGGTGCAGGACATAGTGAATACTTAGTTAAACAATTAAATGAACAAGGTAAGTTAATCTGTTTCGATCAAGATATGACAGCGATTGAAAATGCAAAAGTAAAATTGGCTCCTTACTTAGAGCAAGTTACTTTTGTACATGCGAATTTTCGCTATTTGAAAACCGAGCTTGCTAACATTGGGATTGAAAAAGTAGATGGCATTTTATATGACCTTGGGGTATCTTCTCCGCAGCTAGATACACCGGAACGTGGTTTCAGTTATAACTATGATGCACCCCTTGATATGCGCATGGATCAAACAAGCGAATTAACTGCTTACCATGTTGTGAACGAGTGGGCATATGAAAAGCTAGTAAAAATCTTTTTCCGATATGGAGAAGAGAAATTTTCCAAACAAATTGCACGCAAAATCGAACAAGCAAGAGAGTCGGCTCCGATTGAGACCACTTTCCAATTAGTAGAATTAATAAAAGCAGGAATTCCAGCTGCGGCAAGACGCACTGGTGGGCACCCGGCTAAACGAATTTTCCAAGCAATTAGAATAGCTGTAAATGATGAGCTGGGAGCAGCAGAGGATTCCCTAGAGGATGCTATTCAACTTATCAATGTAGGTGGAAGAGTTAGTGTAATTACATTCCATTCGCTAGAAGACAGATTAGCGAAGACAATTTTTAAAGAAGCTTCGACGATACCAGATTTACCACCAAACTTGCCGGTAATTCCAGCAGGGATGGAGCCAATGCTAAAACTAGTAACAAGAAAACCGATATTGCCTTCAGCTGAAGAACTAGAAGTAAACAATCGATCTCGATCCGCTAAGCTAAGAATTGTGGAAAAACTAATAGAAAAAGGGAGTGTCTAAATGGCTTTACGTAACCATCATTCAGAAACATACATAAGTCGTCCTTCTATTCCAGAACAACCACAAATACAAAAAACGGTAAAGAAACATAAAAAATTATTATCAAAAGGCGAGAAAATATTACTCATTTGTCTGCTTGCTGTTGTAACGTTACTCGCTGTTATGATTATCCAAACGCAAACCGCTGTTCGTTCAACAACTACGGACATTTCTCAAATCGAAAAACAAATCGATACTACTTCAAAAGAAAATACAGATTTGTCCATACAAGTAAGCGAATTATCTACCTATGATCGCATTTGGAAAAAGGCGGAGGAGCTCGGATTGAAACTGAATGAGCAAAACGTGAAGGTAGTACCAGGACAATGAAGAAAAAATTTCGTTTTCAATGGGGAGCCTTTCTTATGTTTTTACTATATGGAGGGCTCTTTTTTCTATTATTAGGTAGATTCGTGTATATTCAAGCCACTGGTGTAGCTGAAGGACAAGTGTTATCAGCAAAAGCAGATTCAAAGTATAATAGAGAGCAAGTTTTACAGGCAAGTAGAGGAAAAATTTTCGACCGGAATGGGGAAGTAATTGTCCAAGATACGCTAAGCTATAAGATGGTAGCAGTTGTAAGCTCAAAAGCTACAGAAAATAGCAAAGCTCCTCGACATGTAATAGATCCGGAAAAGACGGCGCAAGTATTATCGCAATATATTGATATGACAGAAGAAGAAATAGTAGCCTTATTGGAAAAAAATATAGAGAGTGGAAAATATCAAGTAGAATTTGGTAAAGCCGGTAGAGACATTAGCCATAAAACAATGAATGAGATAAAAGCGCATAATCTACCCGGTATTATTTTTACACAAGATTTGAAAAGACTATATCCTAATGGACAATTTGCCTCTCATTTAATAGGATTTGCATTAAAAGAAGAAAATGACGATGGTGAAGCAGAAACGAAAGGGAAAATGGGGCTTGAGTATATATATGACAAGGCGTTAACAGGTACCCCAGGGAAAGTAGAATTTAAAAGTGATACAAAAGGCTTTTTACTGCCAAATGCAGAAAAAATGGTGACGGAACCCAAGAATGGTCAAGATATTTATTTGACCATTGATAAAACAATTCAAAACTTTTTAGAAGATGCACTGAATAATGCAGAGGAAAAATATAATCCTGAGAAAATGACTGCCATTGTGGCGAATGCCAAAACAGGAGAAATTCTTGCTATGTCACAAAGACCAACATTTGAGCCGAATACCCGAGATGGGCTATCTACAAATTGGTTAAATGAGGCAACTGAACAAACAATAGAACCGGGTTCCACAATGAAAATTTTCACGTTAGCTGCAGCAATAGAAGAAGGCGTATGGAATCCAAATGACCATTTTAAATCTGGTTCCTATACATTATTTGGTGATACCATTCGAGATCATAATAATGGACAGGGATGGGGTTCAATAACATTTTTAGAAGGGTTTCAACGATCGTCCAACGTATCAATGGCATATTTACTTAATCGTATGGGCGATGAAGTATTTATCGACTATATTCATCGTTTTGGTTTTGGAGAGAAAACGGGCATTGATCTTCCAAATGAAGCTACAGGAACAGTTTTGGATACTTATCCATTGAACAGAGTAACTACGACATACGGTCAAGGTACAACGGTAACTCCTATTCAAATGATTCAAGGAATGACTGCCATAACAAATAACGGAAAAATGATGCAACCATATGTGATTGATAAAATAGTTGATCCTAATACCGGTAAAGCATTAAGCAATCATAAGCCTACCGAAAAAAAATCACCAATTTCAGCGGAAACAGCTGAAAAAGTGAAAGAAATTTTGGCTAGTACGGTTACATCTGAATATGGTACCGCAAAGCGTTTTAAGTTAGATGAATATACAACGGCCGGAAAAACGGGAACAGCACAAATTGCGAAACCTGGTGGAGGCTATTACTGGGGGCGGGAAGTATTCCTGTATTCCTTCTTAGGAATGGCACCTGTAGAAGATCCCCAGCTTATCGTATATGTAACTGTGCATAAACCACATTTAAAGTTAACGGAGTCTGGCTCACAACCAGTTGCGGAAGTATTTAATACAGTAACAGAAAAAAGTCTAAAATACTTAAACGTTCAGCCTGAAAATCTGGAGCTTGCTAGTCCAATAGAAATGCCAAACGTTGTTGGTAAAAATATTGTTGAAAGTCAAAGTATGCTAGAGTCACAAGGTTTGAAAACTGTTATAATTGGTCAGGAAGAAAATGTAACGGAGCAATATCCATCTGCTGGTACTTCTATTATTTCAAGTGGCACGGTGTTTATTAAAGGACAAGGGGAAATTCAGTTACCAAATTTTACAGGTTGGTCAAAGCGTAATTTAATGATATATAAAACATTAGCGAATATTCCTATTGAAATTAACGGGGAAGGCTTTGTAACAGAGCAAAGTTTGACAGCTGGCTCCATTGTTTCCAGCGAAACGCCTGTCGTTGTCCAGTTAGCGACACCTGAAGAAGTAACAGATGTTGCTCCTCCTGAAGAGGAATTAGTGGAAGAACTACCGCAGGATTAAGAGTTATATAAAGAGAAATAGAATAGTTATTGTCATTTTCTCATACGTTATCTAAAACGAGTAAAAGGAGAAAATGGCATTTCTAAACTAAAGCAAATGATCCGACTGCGAATGATTTGGTTGATAACGATTATTCTGTTTGTGATGGTTGGAGCTAAATTAATACAGCTACAATTTTTTCAATTTGATGAATTGACGTCAAAAGCAAAAGAGAGCTGGGATCGAGAACTTCCTTATTCATCACTGCGAGGGAATATTTTGGATAGAAATGGAGAAGTCATTGTAGGAAATAAGCTTGCTCCGACGTTATTTTACATGCCTTCTCAAAACAAAGATCCAGAACAAGTAGCAGACCAAATCGCACCGCTTATTGAGATGGATAAAGAAAAGCTGTTGGAACAAATAAATAAAAGAGAGAGTATCATAAAAATTGCACCAGCAGGTAAAAATATTTCTACTGAACTAGCGATGGAAATACAAGATAAGAATATTAAAGGTTTATATTCAGGCGTCGACTACATAAGAGACTATCCACATGGAGAGATGCTATCTAGATTGCTAGGTTTTACCGGGTATGATACACAAGGACTTGCGGGAATTGAATATCAATACGATGCTGTTTTAACAGGAAAAGAATCGGCCATTCGGATGTATACGGATGCAAAAGGCATTCCACTACCGCATGTGGATGACGGTTGGAAGAATGGTACGAAAGGTAATCATGTACAGCTAACGATTGATATGAACATACAACAAGTAGTAGAAAGAGAACTTTCTCAAGCGATGAAGCAGTACGATGCGACGCAAGCTATTGGTATAGCGATGAATCCTAAAACAGGAGAGATACTCGCACTTGCTTCTGCTCCAAACTTTGATCCTGCTAATTATCAGGATGTGGATTCTACTATTTATAATCGTAATTTACCAGTATGGATGACATTTGAACCCGGCTCTACATTTAAGATAATTACACTGAGTGCTGCACTCGAAGAAAATGTAGTAGATTTAGAGAATGATCATTTTTTTGATCCAGGATACGTAATGGTAGAAGGTACTAGGCTGCGTTGTTGGAAAAGGCAAGGGCATGGGGATGAAACTTTCCTAGAAGTCGTTCAAGACTCCTGTAACCCAGGTTTTATCGAACTAGGCAGAAGAGTTGGTCCTGAAAAGCTCCAAGAGTATATTCGAAATTTTGGTTTTGGAAAATCGACAGAATCAGGCATGGCTGGAGAATCGACGGGCATTCTATTTAGTAAAGATCGTTACGGTCCTGTTGAACATGCGACTACATCATTCGGTCAAGGTATTTCCGTAACACCGATTCAACAAGTGCAGGCAGTTGCTGCAGCGGTAAATGGTGGTTATTTGTATAAACCGTATATTGTAAAAAATGTGCTAGACGGTGAAACAAACGATATTTTATCCACTACCGAGCCAGAGATGAAAAAACAAGTAATCAGCGAAGAAACTTCTGCAAAAGTTCGAGATGCGCTTGAACATGTTGTAGCGTTAGGATCGGGAAGAAATGCTTATAGAGATGGTTTACGAATTGGTGGAAAAACAGGAACTGCCCAAAAGGTTATAAACGGTAGATACGCAGAAGGGGAATATATCGTATCTTTTATCGGTTTTGCACCAGCGGATAACCCAGAAATCGTTGTATACGTTGCAATTGATAATCCGAAGAGTTCTACGGTATTTGGGTCTACTATTGCAGCACCAATTGTTGGGCAAATCATCGAGGATTCATTGGAAGTTACCGGTGGTGGTAAACAATTAGAAAAAGAATACAGATGGGGAGACGTTGAACAAGTTCGCGTTCCAAACTTAGTAGGTATAAAGAAAAAAGAAGTAACGTCCTATATGTATCCATTTTCAATAGTTTGGCATGGTGAGGGAGATGAAATACTTACCCAGTTACCAAAAGAAGATAGTCTCATACCTATTGATGGAACGATACATGTATATACGAAATAACCAATTTTAAAAATAAATAACTATGGAACATTCAGCTATAGTTGATGGCAATTAAGGAGATTTTTTCATGACATTATCTGCAACGATTATTACACTATTTGTTAGTTTTCTTTTATCGGTCATTCTTGCACCAATTGTAATTCCTTATTTAAGGAAGATGAAGTTTGGTCAAAGTATTAGAGAGGAAGGACCGGAATCACATCAAAAAAAAGCAGGAACGCCAACAATGGGAGGACTTATTTTTATCACTTCCATTATCGTTTCAACGATAGGTCTTTCGTTTTACTTCGATAAGTTAACGACGCAATCGATCGTATTGCTCATCATTTTAGTTGGATTTGGGGCTATTGGATTTTTGGATGATTTTATCAAAGTTGTATTAAAAAGAAATCTTGGACTAACGTCAATTCAGAAGCTGATTGGCCAAATTGTTATATCCATTATTGCTTATTTTTTATTAAAATTAGGTCCTTTTGATACCACTCTTGCCATTCCATTTACGAATGTTGATTTCTCACTTGGTCAATTTTATGTAGCATTTCTAATATTCTGGTTAGTAGGATTTTCAAATGCAGTGAATTTGTCGGATGGTTTAGACGGTCTAGTGTCCGGTACTGCTTCTGTTGCTTTTGTAACATTTGCTGTGCTAGCACTTACTTTTGAACAGACAGACATAGCTATTTTCGCTTTTAGCGTGGCTGGGGCTCTATTAGGATTTCTATTATTCAATAAGAATCCGGCAAAAGTATTTATGGGTGATACTGGTTCGCTCGCATTAGGTGGTTCGCTTGCAATGGTATCTATTTTAGTCAAGCAAGAGCTAATGTTACTAATTATTGGTATCGTTTTTGTAGTAGAGACTTTGTCCGTAATTTTACAAGTAATTAGTTTTAAAACAACTGGAAAGCGTATTTTTAAAATGAGTCCGATTCACCATCATTTTGAACTTTCTGGTTGGAATGAGCGCAAAATTGTAACTGTATTTTGGGCAGTTGGTTTTGTTGCTGCTATGATTGTTGTATTGATGGAGGTTTTGTAAAGTGAAACAGTTACCAATTGTCTATCATAAAAAAATATTAGTATTAGGTTTGGCTAAAAGTGGTACAGCTGCGGCCGAAATTTTGCATGATTTAGGTGCCTTTGTAACTGTCAATGATGCAAAACCTTTCGATGAAAACGAAAATGCCCAGTATTTACTTTCTAAAGGCTTAACGGTTATATGTGGAAGCCATCCAGAGGATCTTTTAGACGAGGGATTCAGTCTTATAGTAAAGAACCCTGGTATTCCTTATACAAACTCCGTTATTGCGGAGGCAAAAAGAAGAGGTATACCGGTTTGGACAGAAGTGGAGCTTGCCTATCGTATAAGTGATGCACCGATGATTGGGATTACAGGATCGAATGGTAAAACAACCACGACTACACTTATCTTTGAGATACTTAAACAAGGACAAAAACAACCATTGATCGCTGGTAATATTGGAACCGTTGCTAGTAGTGTCGCAAAAGAAGCTTCCAAAGAAAATACGATCGTAACAGAGCTTTCATCATTTCAGCTAATGGGAACTGAACAATTGAAACCAAAAATTTCTATTTTGATGAACTTGTATGAAGCACATTTAGATTACCATTCGGATTTCAAGGAATATACAGATGCAAAATTTAATATTACGAAAAACCAAGATGCATCTGACTGGTTTATTTACAACGGAGAGCAAGAGATCGTGAAGGAATATGCCGGGAAGAGTAAGGCGATGAAAGTCCCGTTTTATGTTAGCCAGAAGACGAAAGATGGTATAAGCGCGGACGATCAGTTCGTCTATTGGAATGGCGAAAAAGTATTTGAAAGATCTATCATTGCACTTCGAGGCAAACATAATTTAGAAAATGTCTTAGCAGCAACTGCTACAGCACTTATTATGGATTGTTCTATTGAAGATATTAAGGCTGTTCTTTCTACTTTTCACGGCGTAAAACATCGCACGCAATTTATTCGAGAATGGAATAACAGAAAATTTTACAATGATTCTAAGGCGACGAATGCATTGGCAACTAAGAGTGCATTGGAAGGTTTTTCAGAACCGATAATTTTACTCGCGGGTGGTGTAGATAGAGGCCATTCTTTTGATGAGTTAATTCCTTATTTACATCATGTAAAAGCATTGATCCATTACGGGGAAACTGCAGAACGTTTGCAAAAGTTCGGAGAAGAGCAATCTATTCCGACGGTTATTCGCGTAAATAATTTAGTGGAAGCTATTGATGAAGGTATTAAAGTATCAGATGCAGGAGATGTCGTATTATTATCACCTGCTTGTGCAAGCTGGGACCAATACGCAAGCTTTGAGTTACGCGGCGATGAGTTTATTGAAAAAGTTATTTCTTTGAAAGAGTAACGAAAGGATGAAATAATCGGAAGTTAAAAGTAAAGTATTATTTGTTTCCTCCGTCCTATTTTTATCAGTTATTGGTATTTTATTTGTCCATTCTGCTGGTTCTTACTGGAGTGAAGTCCATTATAAAGGGCAAATGCCATTTGCCATTAAACAAGCGACTTATTTAATCGTAGGTATTACTGTAGCTTTTTTTATCCGAAATAAAAGCATTATCCGTATTCCTACATTTTGGCAAATTTTATATTTAATTTCTATCGTATTATTAATAGGGGTATTAATTCCTGGAATAGGTGTAGTTAGAAATGGTTCTCAAAGTTGGATTCCATTAGGATTTATGAATTTTCAGCCAGCAGAACTTGCTAAAATTTCTGTATTAGGTGTATTAGCAGGTGCTTTGGCTAATGAAAAGAAGCCGAAAAAAGTAGTGTATTTTCAAAGTGCTATTTTACTGCTAATACCAATTAGTTTAATCATGCTTCAACCGGATTTTGGATCTGCATTTGTGTTAGTGATGGCGGTATTCTTTTTACTGTTCGCCGCTGGTCTGTCTATCAAGTTTTTCTTGGCAATTGGTGGAGTTGGTATCATTGGTTTCATAGCATTGATCATTTCTGCTCCATATAGACTTGTCCGAATTCAAGCTTTTCTAGATCCATGGAAGGATCCTTTAGGTTCTGGGTTCCAGGCGATTCAATCGTTACTTGCTATAGGGCCAGCTGGATTGTTTGGATTTGGATACGGTAATAGTAGACAAAAGTTTTTATACTTACCAGAACCACAAAATGATTTTATCTTTTCTATTTTGTTAGAAGAGACAGGTTTTATAGGTGGGTTAATCGTTATCATTGCTTTTCTAACTTTTTTTACGACAAGCTTTATGATGGCCGCTAAAACCAAAACGAGAGAAGCACAGTTAATGATTATCGCATTCACTTCTTTGTTAACTGTTCAAACGTTTTTGAATATGGGAGTTGTGACAGGGCTGCTTCCTGTAACGGGTGTGACTTTACCGTTTATAAGCTATGGTGGTTCCTCTCTTGTCATGACTTGGATTATTATCGGGATTATATTCAATCTAGCAAATACATCTATACAAGAAGGGAGGCGGTAGAATGGAAAAAATCATCGATATTGAAGATCGTATACCCACTTTAAAAGAACGTAGGAGACGCAGGACAAACAAAAAGTTTTCCATTCTACTTTTTCTCTTTGTCACGACTCTCTTAATCGTTCTCTATTTTCAATCTGATTATAGTCAAGTACAGTCCATTGAGTTAAAAGGTGCTGTACTCGTTCCAAAAGAAACGTACATTAAACAAAGTACATTAAAATTGGGCGATTCAATGTGGGGTTTTAAAGAAAAGAATATTGAAAAAAACTTAGAACAAAATGAATGGATAAAATCTGCTCACGTAAAACGCAACTGGCTCACGGAAGTACATATCCAAGTGGAGGAATACAAACAAATTGGATACGAGGAAAAAGAAGGAGTACTTAGTATTATTTTAGAAAATGGCAAAGTGATTGATACAGGAGGACAAGTCTTACCTTTTGAAGGACCGATTTTTTCCGGATTTAAAGAAGAAAAAGTTCGTTTAAGGTTAATAAAAGAATTAGCTAACCTACAACCAGAAGTATTGCTAACTATTTCACAAATCATTTATACGCCAACAGAAAATGATAAATACTCGATACAAGTATTTATGAATGATGGCAATGAAATAAAAGCTATTATTCCATCTTTTGCTGAAAAGATGAACTATTATCCATCTATCGTATCGCAATTAAATCCGGATGTAAAAGGCATTATTGACCTAGAGGTTGGCTCATACTTTCAACCATATGTAGAAGTGCACAATGAAGAAATCGACGAGGAGGCGACAGAGCTTGAAGAAGAGGAACAAACTCCTTAAAATACCTTCTCGTGGTCGAATACTTATCTCCTTAGTAAGTTTAGTTTTAGGCTTTATACTTGCCTATTCCTATAGTATTGCCGTAGAAAATGAATCGGAAAGAAATAGTACAAGCGAAAGTTTTTTAGAACAGACCAAATATAGAGAAGAATTAATTGAACAAAAAGAAAGAAATAAGGAACTCACAGAGGAAATAAATGAAAGTCAGCAAGCGATTCGTGAGTTGGAGCAAACGTTTGCAAATAGTGAAGAAAGTGCAGAGGCATTAGTAAAAGAAGCAGAGAAGTTAAGGTTATTAATGGGGGATATACCGTCACAAGGAAAGGGAATCGCGGTATCATTAGAAGATGGTGCATATAACCCGTCCCAAGAAAATCCAAATGATTATATTGTCCATGAGAGTCATGTGTTTAAAGTGGTAAACGAATTGAAAATTTCGGGAGCAGAAGCAGTTTCCATTAATGGACAAAGACTTCGAGCAAATTCGTTTATTCGTTGTACAGGCCCTGTTATAACGATAGACGGAAAGACATTTCCAGCACCGTTTACAATTGAAGCAGTAGGAGATCCCGCAGTACTATTAGCATCTGTCCATCTAGGAGGTGGCGTCTTAGACCAGCTAACAAGTGATAATATTGTCGTGACGGTAGAAGAGAAAGGAAACATAACAATGCCTGCACTTCGGGACGAAAAAAGCTAACAAAATAAAGGAGGCCGAATAATGAAAAAAGCCGTCTATATTCGGTTTACGATCATTTTGTTAATAGTTGGTTTTATGTTAGCTGTTCAATATAATACCGTCAAAAATCCAGAAGCGAGAGACACGAGAGACATTTGGGCTATTCGTCAGGAGCTTGCTAGAGAAACTGAATTACATTCGGAGTTATTATCGGAAGTGCGCATGCTAGAACAAACAATTGGCAAATACGAAAATATGCGCAATGAAAGTCCAGAAATAGCTTTAAATGATACAGTGAACCAATTGAAAAAAGATATTGGACTAGAAGCGTTTAATGGCCCAGGGCTTACCATTACTGTGAAGCCATCCTTAGAAAGTATCGCAATGGGACAAGCGATTGAAGGAATTTCGCCCGATTTACTTATTCGATTGATCAATGAGATTAATCGGTTTAAAGCAAAAGCCGTAGAAATTGACGGAAAACGCATGATTTATTCGTCAGCAATAAGAGATGTAAATGGGAAAACAACTGTAAATAACTTGGCAATAAAAAATGCCCCTTTTACAATCAAAATTGGTACCTCAACATTTGAAGATGCTAAAAAAATGTATAATCAATTAGAGGCTTCGGCTATTGGTGATGACTTTTATATCGATAATCTAACGCTAGAAATCGGTGATCCAGAAAACCAACTCACTATTTCTGGTTATGACCAATCCGTAAACAATCAATTCTTAAAAGAGATTCCAGGAGGAGAGTAACGCATGTGGCTGCCATTATTAGGTTTAATACTCGGGATTTCCCTTGGACTTTTAACAGATATCCAAATTCCAGAAATATATGAAAGCTATTTGTCTATTGCGGTACTAGCGGCTCTAGATACGCTTTTTGGAGGTATTAGGGCTCAATTACAGCATGTATATGACGATAAGGTATTTGTAACGGGATTTTTCTTCAATATAGGACTTGCAGCAGCGCTTGCGTTTTTAGGAGTTCATCTTGGAGTCGATTTATATTTGGCTGCTATTTTTGCGTTTGGCGTTCGTCTGTTTCAAAATATAGCAGTGATTCGTCGAATGCTATTGACAAAATGGTCAGAAAGAAAAAATGCATGAGCAATATGTACGAAAAATTTGAATATTAAACTCGAAGAACTATAAAGTTTTAGACTTTATAAGGTTTTTACACTAGAATAATAGTTAAAGAGCAAATAGGAGGTGCCACGGGTTGAATCAATCAGAATTGTATGTATCACTAGATATCGGGTCGTCTTCGATTAAAGTTTTAATAGGAGAAATGAATGATGACTCGCTGCATGTTATAGGTGTAGGTAATGTAAAATCAAATGGGATTCGAAAGGGCACCATTGTCGATATAGACGCAACTGTTCAGTCTATTAAAAAAGCAATAAGTGAAGCGGAAAGAATGATTGGAATGGCTATCCATGAAATCGTTCTAGGAATTCCAGCTAATTTAGCAAATATACAAAACGTTAAAGGCGTAGTAGCTGTAAATAGAGAAGATAGAGAAATTACTGATGGGGATTTGGAACGTGTCATTGAATCTGCTCAAGTAATGTCTATACCACCTGAAAGAGAATTGATCAATATTGCACCAAAGCAATTTATTGTGGATCATCTAGAAGAAATAAAAGATCCACGCGGTATGATTGGAACTCGCTTAGAGCTAGACGGTATTATGATGACAACATCGAAAACAATTTTACATAATGTGTTGCGGTGTGTGGAAAAAGCCGGCCTGCAAATTAGAGAGATATATTTGCAACCACTTGCAGCTGGTCATTTTGCTTTAACTGAAGATGAAAAAAATCATGGTACTGCCTATATTGACATTGGTGGTGGGTCAACTACAATTGCCATTTTCAGTGAAGGACATTTAATCAATACTTCTGTGATACCAGTAGGTGGAGAGCATATTACAAAAGACCTTTCAATTGTCTTAAAAACACCGACGGAACAAGCAGAAATGATTAAATTAAAATATGGACATGCTTTTTATGATGATGCTTCCGACGATGAACTGTTTGAAGTTCCAGTAATTGGAGCTGATATGAAAGAGCAATATTCTCAGCGGTATATTGCAGAAATCATCGGTGTTCGTCTAGAAGAATTATTCGAATTGGTGTTAGAAGAGTTTTATAGAATGGGTCTCCAAGACCTACCTGGTGGTGTAGTAATAACTGGGGGCGTTTCTAAATTGGATGGAATAGGTCAATTAGCGAGACATATTCTACAAACAAGAGTGAGATTGTATACACCAGATTATATTGGGGTACGCGAACCACAATATACAACTGCTGTTGGTCTTATAAGATATGCCTATAAAGAAGATCTTTTCTATGGTAAAATTGGTAATAGCCAAGCATTAGCACAAATGGCTAGTAGTGAAGCAGTTTCAAGTCCTAAAAAACAAAAACAAACTGTTCAAAATTCGACAAATGATAACAAAGAAAGCGCAATGTCAAAAGCGAAGAAATTTTTCGACAAATTTTTTGAATAACAAAACCTTTATCATAGCTGAGAGAATATAGGAGGCAATAGCATGTTAGAATTTGAAACAAACGAAGATCAATTAGCCGTTATTAAAGTTATTGGAGTAGGTGGCGGCGGTAATAACGCGGTTAACCGAATGATTGAGCATGGAGTTCAAGGAGTAGACTTTATCGCAGTTAATACGGATGCGCAAGCTTTAAAAATGTCAGAAGCCGAAGTGAAATTACAAATCGGTGGAAAGCTTACTCGTGGGTTAGGAGCAGGTGCAAATCCAGAGGTTGGTAAAAAAGCCGCAGAAGAAAGCAAGGAACTAATTGAAGAAGCACTAAAAGGCGCAGACATGGTATTCGTTACAGCTGGAATGGGTGGAGGAACTGGTACTGGTGCTGCTCCTGTAATCGCTCAAATTGCACGTGATTTAGGTGCATTAACTGTTGGTGTAGTAACACGTCCATTTACTTTTGAAGGCCGTAAGCGTTCTACTCAAGCGGTTGGTGGTATCAGCATGATGAAGGAAGCGGTAGATACATTAATCGTTATTCCAAATGACCGCTTATTAGAAATCGTAGATAAAAATACGCCAATGCTAGAAGCTTTTAGAGAAGCAGATAATGTACTACGCCAAGGGGTTCAAGGTATCTCCGATTTAATCGCTGTACCAGGACTTATCAACTTGGACTTTGCGGATGTGAAAACAATTATGTCCGATAAAGGTGCAGCACTTATGGGGATTGGTATTTCCTCAGGTGAAAACCGTGCGGCGGAAGCAGCGAAAAAAGCAATTTCCAGTCCATTACTTGAAACATCAATTGATGGTGCAACTGGAGTGCTGATGAATATTACAGGTGGATCTAACCTAAGTTTATTCGAAGTACAGGAAGCTGCTGATATCGTAGCATCAGCTTCGGATGAAGAAGTAAACATGATCTTCGGTTCGGTTATAAATGATAACCTGAAGGATGAAATTGTTGTTACGGTAATTGCGACTGGCTTCAACGAAGAACTAATTATGCAAAAACAGCCAAGAAGCTCAGGTTTTGGTGGAAGTAGAACACAACAAGCTGCTCCAACTCCTCCAATTCGTGAACAACGTAAAGAAGAAATACAACAACCAATGCAACATGAACGTCCAGAACGTCAAGTGTCTAACCATCCACAAGAGGATGCACTAGATATCCCAACATTCTTAAGAAACCGTCAACGTCGCTAATTAATAATTACAGATGAAGCTATCTCCAAATTCGATTTGGAGATAGTTTTTTTGTTTTGTAGATTTTTCAATTTAAATCGCTGAGAGAAGTCTCTTTTGCAAAAAGAGTCTTATAGGGATGCGGCGTCTCACTCTAAGTAAATTTGTTTTATGAGAACTGGTTGCCCTCAAGATCAATTTGGTTGCTTTCAGTCTAGACTAGTTGCTCTCAATAGACTTTTGGTTGCTTTCGACAGCTGTTTGGTTGCCCTTAGCCATTTATTGGATATACAAACGCTAAATACGATTTATGATTTTGTTTTTAGCAAGTCGTTCATAAATAAAAAAGAAATTACCGCTGATTTTTACTGTAGGCGGCGACTCCTGCCGGATGAGTGAGCTAATGAGTCATTCCAACGACGCCCTAAGCGGAGGGAATGGCTCATCGCACACCCGGCGGAAAGCGTCCGACCTGCAGTGAAAATCTAGCGGACACTTCATCAACCACCTAATTCGCAGTTTCCCTACATGATGAACTACCCCTGATATGGGTAGTTTTTTATTATGGTTTTTTGTCGTTAAAAAAGAAGCTTTTCCACCGTTCTTTTGACAAAGTTTTTATAAATGACATGGTACCATTTAGTAAAAAAGGAGGGAGAATCATGTACGCGGAAGTCATGATCGCAACGAATACTTTTTTCAACTATACCGTGTTAGCATTTGCGAACAAAATTGGTTGGATTGAAAACCAAAAAAGATATTTATTCCTTTCAGCTTTTGTTGCTGGAGTGATTACAGTCATCTTCTCTCATCACGTAAGTACAATATTTTTATCTTTTTTTGTGATGATCGGCATAGCCTTTTGGAAGAAACGCACACAAATCGTTAAAGCGATTACACTCACATTACTTGCTAGCATTTTCGCTGGAGGCTTATTAACGGCAATAGCACCAATGTACAGCAAAAGTAATAGTGCTTTTATGATGGTGAATTTCGCATTAATCGCAATTGGTGGGCTTTATTTCTTAACAAAACATGTGCTACATCTCAACATATCCAATGCAGAAAGAGAGTTACTATATACATCGCATATAACTTTGTTTGGCGAAACAAAGGAGCTAACTCTTTTTATTGACTCGGGAAATGTCTGTAAAGAACCACTTTCAAATGATCCAGTACATTTCGTTGCATCAGAAGTGTTACAAGATGTGCTACCAAAAGAATTGTTCCAAGCTATTAGTGACTGGGAGTTTGAAAAAGATAAAGGACTTGACAAACTCTCCAAAGAATATGCTACCAAATTACGTTTAATACCAATATCTACAATACAAAAAGAGAAAACATGGGTCATTGGAATAAAGTACGAGGACTGGATAGTAAATGATCTGCCATTACCTAAAGGATATATTGTCATGACAAGAGTAAAAGATAAATTTCCACACGGTGCAGATGGAATTCTGCATAGTTCTTCCTATTTTCATTTAAAGAAAAGGAGTGTTAGATAATGCTGTTGAGATTACTAAGAAGATTATATTATTGGATATTATCATTTAGAAGAAGTGGCGTACATTATATTGGAGGAAATGAGTCTCTTCCTAAGCCGCTCACAAGAGAAGAAGAACGTGAAATGCTTTTAGCTTTTATGGATGGAGACGAGCATGCCAGAGACGTACTTATAGAACGAAATTTAAGGCTTGTCGTGTATATTGCCAGAAGGTTTGATCAAACGAACACGAATATAGAAGATCTTATTAGTATTGGCTCAATTGGACTTATTAAAGCGGTGGAAACATTTAATCTGGATAAAGGGATTAAACTTGCTACATATGCATCCAGATGTATTGAAAATGAAATTTTAATGCATTTAAGAAAAACGAATCGAATGAAATCAGAAGTTTCTTTCGATGAACCATTAAACTCTGATTCTGATGGCAATGAATTGCTTTTATCCGATATATTAGGAACTAGTGAGGATTTGATTATTGAAGATGTAGAAAAAAAGCTAGAGCGACAACATGTGTTTGAAGCGATTAATCTACTTGGAAATAGGGAAAAGTATATAATGCAATGTCGTTTTGGTTTGAATGGAAAAGAAGAAATGACACAAAAAGAAGTTGCGGATCATTTGGGTATTTCACAGTCTTATATATCACGCTTAGAAAAGAAAATAATATTAGATTTAAAAGAGCTGCTAAACGAACCAATTGCTTAATGGTTGAAATTGGATTTGGCGTCTCGGAATAATCTTCACTCCTCAGGACAAACTGATTAAGAACCAATTAAAAAGTCCGGAGGAAGATCTATGACGAGAACAAAAGTAGAATTATGCGGCATTGATACATCTAAGCTTCCTTTACTTAAGCATGAAGAAATGAAAGAATTGTTTATCAGGTTACAAGCAGGTGAAGAGTCGGTTAAGGAAGAACTAGTTATGTGTAATTTAAGGCTAGTACTAAGTCTTGTTCAACGTTTTGCCTACCGCGGAGAACAAGCAGATGATCTGTTCCAGGTTGGATGTATTGGACTCATTAAGTCAATTGAAAACTTTGACTTAAAGCATAACGTTCGTTTTTCCACGTATGCGGTTCCGATGATTATTGGAGAAATTAAAAGACATTTACGCGATCATCACTCTGTACGCGTTTCTAGATCGTTACGAGATATTGCCTACAAAGCGATGAAAGCAAAAGAACAATATATAAATGAACATTTACAAGAACCAACACTGGATGATCTATCGAAAATATTAGAAATACCAGTGGAAGATATATTACTTTCCTTGGATGCTATTCAAGATCCAGTTTCTCTCCAGGAACCTATTTTTAGTGACGGAGGAGACGCTATATATATGATGGACCAATTGTGTGATAATGATGTATCCGAAGAACAATGGGTAACCTATTTTACGGTAAAAGAAAGTTTCCAAAATCTCGATGCAAGACAGAAAAAAATATTAACGAAAAGAATTTACTACGGGGCTACACAAACGGAAATTGCTACAGACTTAGGATTATCCCAAGCACAAATTTCCCGCTTAGAAAAAAGTGCATTGTCTACGATACAAAGCCATTTGAATCCAAAATGAATATATGTTGAAAAATTTTCAACGATAAATAGGCGAAACGCTTTTTCTGCATAGAAGAAGCGTTTTTTTTCGATTTCGTTCATACAATGTGGTAAAAGGAGGTTGACGATGAAATTTTCAGATGCGCAACAAAAAGAAGTAATTGAAGCGAGTAGTGGGCAATTATTAGGATTTATAGTCGATGCGGAAATTGATAAAGAGAGCGGGTATATTACTTCATTTATCGTAGAAACAAATGGATCTTATCCAGCATTCTTTAACAAAAAAAGAGAAACTAAAAAAATTGCAGTTCAAAATATAGCTATTATTGGTAAAGATGTAATAATTGTTTCGAGAAACATAGAATAGGCATGTTTCATCATTGATAAATCAGTGTTTCATTGATACAATAAACAAAAACAAATGATGAAAAGTTGGTTTTCATATGACAAACGTACAGCAAAATTTACAACAAATAAAACAACATATTCAAGAAGCATGTAACCGTTCTGAACGAAAAGTTGAGGATGTAACGATTATTGCAGTGACGAAAGAAGTTTCCGTGGATCGTACAAAAGAAGTAATCGCTACCGGCATAACCCATTTGGGGGAAAATAGACCGGATGGATTAAAGAACAAATTAGATGCCATTTCAGACAATGTCAAATGGCATTACATAGGAACGCTGCAAACGAGAAAAGTAAAGGCAGTCATCAATGAAGTGGATTATTTACATTCACTTGACCGCATCAGTTTAGCAGATGAAATTGAAAAAAGAGCAACTTCAAAGGTAGATTGTTTTGTACAAGTAAATGTTTCGGAAGAAGAATCTAAACATGGTCTTTCTATCTTAGAAGCAGAGGATTTTATAAGTGAATTAGAAAATTACTCCCGTATTCGTGTCGTTGGATTGATGACAATGGCTCCCAATACAGACGATCATTCCGTTATCCGTAATGTCTTTCGTCAGCTAAAAGCTCTACAAGAAAAAATTGCAGCAAAACAGTTAATTCATGCACCTTGTACGGAGCTATCCATGGGAATGTCCGGAGACTATGAAATTGCAATTGAGGAAGGTGCTACATTTGTTAGAATCGGAACAGCATTAGTAGGTAAAGAGAGGGAGGAAATTAAATGAGCATGAAAAACTGGATGAAAAATTTCTTCTACTTAGATGAAGAGGAAGAAACTTCAGTAGCACAGCAGCCAAAACCTCAGCAACAACCAGTAGAAAGTCAAATGCGACAACAACCGGTTAAGTCTCCTGTGAAAGAGCGTAAATTTAATACGACACCCAAAGAAATGCCTGTACCAAATTTAGTCAGCATCCAAAATGTACAAAAGTCTTCTAAAGTAATTTTGATTGAGCCACGTGTATATGCAGAAGCTCAAGATATTTCTGAACACTTAAAAAATAAAAAAGCGGTCATTGTAAATTTACAACGAATTGACAAAGACCAAGGAATCAGAATCATCGACTTTTTGAGTGGAACCGTGTACGCTTTAGGTGGAGACATCCAACGAGTCGGTACTGATATTTTCCTTTGTGCCCCAGATTCCGTAGAAGTAGCAGGAGCCATTTCGGATTATTATTATAACGATTTAGATTAATAGAGGAGCATTCTAAAATATGATTTTATTTTTAAACTTGTTAAATCAAGCGGTGACAATATATACGTATGCATTGATCATCTATATATTAATGTCATGGGTGCCGAGTATCCAACAATCTGCTGTGGGAAGGTTTTTAGGAAGAATTTGCGATCCATATTTAGATATATTCCGTAAAATCATTCCTCCAATAGGCATGATTGATATCTCTCCAATTGTTGCTATCTTTGCTTTAAGGCTTGCAATGAGTGGGGTAGCGTATCTTCTTCTAGCATTCATTTAAACCTCACATTCGTGGGGTTTTTGTCATTTCTGAAAGAAGACAAGACCCTCCCCAAAAACGATTGTACAGATGGACAAGTATCAACGGTCAGCGGACTTGTCCTACAATAAAACAAATGTATGAAAATGTTACAATCATGGAAAACTACTAATAACAACCTAAACTCGGAAAGTGGATGGGTATACAATTAGCACAAAGAATGATCTCGTAAATATCTTTGTATCTATCGCAACAGACAAATTCTAAAACAAATTCAGCTATGTGGATAGATATAGGAGTTATAGGCCAAGCCACTTTTCGCCCACCTTAGAAGGAAAGTTGTCCAATGCCCCACCAATGAAGAGCAGATGAACGCTTAATCGAAGGAAAAGTGGGGGAGTTCAATATACATAAGGAGATAAACTCAAATGGAGCATGTATTACAGCATTTTAGGAAAGAAGAGCAACCTTTTATAGAGCAAGCCGTGAGCATGATGCATGAAGTAGAAAATAGATATGCACCGAAGCTGACTGATTTCTTAGATCCAAGACAACAATTTATCGTAGACTCTATTCGAAGACAATATGAAGGAATTGAATCAGAAGCGGATGGTGCACTGGATCAAGCAGAACGAAAAAGGGTTTTATTGTACCCTTCTTATTTTGCACCAACAACCGAAGACTTCTCGATGGCTGTTGTGGAAGTAAAATACCCGACAAAGTTTGTTACGCTGAAGCATAAGGACGTACTAGGGGCCATGATGTCGTTAGGAATTGACCGAAGTAAATTTGGGGATATCCGAGTAGTAGATGGTGCTATTCAATTTGTTGTAGCTTCGGAAGTACTAGACTATGTACGAGCGAACTTCACGTCAATCGGAAAAGTGAAGGTACAAATGGAATTAGTGGAAGATCCGGAAAACTATTTTGACCAATCAGAAGAATGGTTAACCGAGACTTTAACAGTAAGCTCTCTACGATTAGATACAGTGCTTTCTGCTGTTTTTAATATTTCTCGTCAAAAATCTGCTTCTCTTATTTCCGGTGGGAAAGTGAAAGTGAACTGGGCAGAGAAAGATCAATCATCTTTGGAACTGCAGGAGCTTGATTTACTTTCTATTCGTGGATTAGGACGAGTTAAGTTATTAATGATGGAAGGAAGAACAAAAAAAGATAAAATTCGACTCCAAATAGGTCGTTTAGAGCAAAAAAAATAAATATATACAACAATCTTGGAATTTTAGATGTTTTCCCTCTGTCGTAAATGTATAATAGAGAGACGATAGTCTAGTCAAAGGAGATGGAACAAATGCCATTAACACCACTTGATATACATAACAAGGAGTTTAGTAAAGGTTTTCGTGGATACAATGAAGATGAAGTAAACGAATTCCTTGATCAAATAATGAAAGATCTTGAAATCCTAATAAAAGAAAAAAAAGATCTAGAAACCAAATTAAAATCTTCAAGCGAAAAAGTTGGGCATTTCACATCGATTGAAGAGACTTTGCATAAGTCAATCGTTGTTGCTCAAGAAGCTGCTGAAGAAGTACGAAGAAACTCTCAAAAAGAAGCGAAGTTAATCGTAAAAGAAGCAGAAAAAAATGCGGATCGAATTGTCAATGAAGCACTATCCAAGGCAAGAAGAGTAGCGATAGAAATTGAGGAACTGAAAAAACAGTCAAAAGTTTTCCGCAATCGATTTAAAATGCTAGTAGAAGCACAATTGGATCTTATCAATACAGATGATTGGAACCATTTAATGGAGTACGATGTGGATACAGAAAGTCTGGATCGCGTTTCGGCAACAGAAGAATACAATTCTTGACTGTTGGACTTACATTTTCTATAATAATTTCATATCATATAAATATGCGTTGAAAAAGACGTCTAAAATAGTTTCGAATAAGCGACTTGGGGATGGTGAGAGCCCAAGCAATGAAAATATTTTAGATTATCACTTTGGAGCAAGGATACCCAAAAACAAAGTAAGTGTCCTCGGTTTATGCCCCGTTATGGCATACTAAGCGGCGATTTCTAAAAAAATCGCAAGTAGGGTGGTACCGCGAGCATAAACTTCTCGTCCCTTTTTGGGATGAGGGGTTTTTTTGTTTTTTAAAAAACATTTGCCTGTCGGAGGCCTGCAGGAAGCAGGTTATGCAGTCGCGAAAAAAGATCGCTAACTTAGACAGTAGTCCTTCGACTAGGCGCTTACGCAAACAATTTAGGAGGAATTTAAATGGAGTACAAAGACACATTATTGATGCCGAAAACAGATTTCCCAATGCGCGGAAATTTACCTGCAAATGAACCAAAAATCCAAGAAAAATGGGATCAAATGGACATTAACAAATTACAGCTAGAGCGTACAGCGGATCGCCCAGAATTCGTTTTACATGATGGACCTCCATATGCTAACGGAGATATTCATATCGGGCACGCTTTAAACAAAGTATTAAAAGATATGATTGCTCGCCATCGTTCCATGACTGGTTACCATGTACCTTATGTACCAGGCTGGGATACACACGGATTACCAATCGAGCAAGCGTTGACTAATAAAGGTGTAAAGCGTAAAGAAATGACTGTTGCGGAATTCCGTGAGCTTTGTGAGAAGTATGCGTATGAGCAAATCGACAACCAACGTTCTCAATTCCGCCGTCTAGGAGTGCGCGGGGATTGGGAAAATCCTTATATTACATTGAAACCTGAGTTTGAAGCTCGTCAAATTGAAGTGTTCGGTAGAATGGCTGAAAAAGGCTATATCTATAAAGGATTAAAACCAGTTTACTGGTCACCATCATCTGAATCTGCGTTAGCAGAAGCAGAAATCGAATACCAAGATAAAAAATCACCTTCTATTTATGTGAGCTTTGAAGTAAAAGATGCAAAGGGTGTTGTACCAGCAGATGCAAAATTCATCATTTGGACGACAACTCCTTGGACAATTCCAGCAAACTTAGGTATTTCTGTGCATCCAGAATTCACTTATGCAGTAGTACAAGTAGCGGACAATAAATTTATTGTGGCGAAAGATTTACTAGCTTCTTTAGCTGAAACTTTAGAGTGGGAAGCATATGAAGTGCTGCAAGAAGTAAAAGGGGCAGATCTAGAATATGTTGTGGCTAAGCACCCGATTTATGATCGTGATTCTCTTGTAATGATTGGAGAGCATGTAACAGCTGATGCGGGTACTGGCTGCGTTCATACAGCACCAGGTCACGGGGAAGATGACTACTTAGTTGGTAAACAATACGGTTTGGATATTTTAAGTCCAGTTGATAATCGAGGCTGCTATACAGACGAGGCACCTGGGTTTGAAGGATTATTTTATGATGATGCAAACAAAGTTATCACAGAAAAACTTAAAGAGCTAGGTAGACTTGAAAAGTTAACTTTCTTTAAACATTCTTATCCACATGACTGGCGTACGAAAAAACCAGTTATTTATCGTGCAACACCACAATGGTTTGCTTCTATTGATGCATTCCGCGATGAATTATTACAAGCAGTTCGCGAAACAGCGTTTACACCTGCATGGGGTGAAACTCGACTGTATAATATGATTCGTGACCGTGGAGACTGGGTAATTTCTCGTCAGCGTGCATGGGGTGTACCGATTCCGATTTTTTACGCGGAAAATGGAGATCCAATTATCACTCCAGAAACAATTGCAAACGTCTCTAAATTGTTCCGTGAGCATGGATCTAATATTTGGTTCCAAAAAGAAGCGAAAGAACTGTTACCGGAAGGCTTTACACATCCAAGTAGCCCGAATGGTCATTTTACAAAAGAAAATGATATTATGGATGTTTGGTTTGACTCAGGTTCCTCTCACCAAGGTGTGCTTGTAGAACGTGGGATGAAATATCCAGCTGACCTTTATTTAGAAGGCTCTGACCAGTATCGTGGATGGTTTAACTCATCTCTTATTACTAGCGTTGCGATTAATGGATATGCACCATATAAAGGGCTGCTTTCTCACGGTTTCGTGTTAGACGGAGAAGGTCGTAAAATGAGTAAATCAGTTGGAAATGTTATTCTTCCTTCTAAAGTAATGAACCAATATGGTGCGGATATTTTACGTCTATGGGTTGCTTCGGTTGATTACACAGGTGACGTTCGAATTTCGATGGATATGTTAAAACAGGTTTCAGAAGTATATCGTAAAATTCGTAATACTTTCCGTTTCTTACATGGAAATGTTGCAGACTTCAACCCTGCAAAAGATCGTGTAGCATACGAAAATTTACGTGAAATGGATCAATACGTGTTTATGCGTTTGCAAGAAGTGTTAAAAACAGCTCGTGCAGCATATGATCGCTACGATTTCGCAGCAGTTTATCATGCAGTTAACAATTTCGTTGCTGGTGAGTTGAGCTCGTTCTATTTAGATGTTGCGAAGGATGTTGTATACATTTACGGAGCGGATCATCCGGATCGTCGCGCTATGCAAACAGTAATGTATGATACATTACTTACTTTATTGAAAGTAATGACACCAATCTTGCCGCATACAACAGATGAGCTTTGGGCTTATTTGGAGCATGAAACAGAAGAAAGTATTCAGTTAACGGATATGACAGATGCAGTACAATATCCAAACTTCGAAAGCTTAGCTTCTAAATGGACGAAAATTATGGATTTACGTGACGATGTATTAAAAGCATTGGAAGAAGCACGTAATGCAAAAACAATTGGTAAATCATTAGAAGCAAAAGTAACTTTATATGTGAAAGATGAATATACATCATTGTTTGAGACAGATACGATTGATTTTGCACAGTTATTCATTGTCTCTCAATTTGAGTTAGTGGAAGCTGCTGCTGAAAATAGTTTGGTACTTGAGCATGCATCTGTATTAGTAGAAAAAGCAGACGGCGAAAAATGTGAACGCTGCTGGACTATTTCTGAAACGGTTGGAACTAACGAAAAACACGCAACATTATGTGCACGCTGTGCGGATGTTGTAGAAGAAAATTACATGTAATGAGTAGATGTGGTCCTCTTAGCAGGACCACATTTTTTGTGTCTTTGACGTGGAAAATATGTTTAGTTGGAATTTCGATGCATTTAGTTGGAATAATCGGGGTGTTAGTTGTAAAAGGATATTTTTTCCTGTATAAAGCGATTGATTTCGATGGCGATATCTGGGGATTTTCATTTTTATTTAACCACTCTTTTACGGATAACATAATTGTATGGTAAACTAGGGAAGATTCTTTTAAATCGGGGGAATTTGATGTGTGGAAATTTTATGGAATAGCGGCAATTGTCATTGCCCTTGATCAGTGGACTAAATGGTTGATAGTTAAAAATATGGAACTAGGGGAACGTATACCTATATTGGACCCTTATATCGCACTACTTTCCCATCGGAACAAGGGAGCAGCATGGGGAATGCTTCAAGGACAATTTAGCTTATTTGCTATTATCACAGTCATCGTTATTATCGGGATTATTTATTATTTTCATAAAGAAGCAAAAGGCAAGCCGGTATTTCAAGTCGGATTGATGATGCTACTCGGTGGAGCAATAGGAAATTTTATCGATCGAGTATGGAGAAGAGAAGTAGTCGATTTTGCCGATGTGTTAATACCAATTATTAATTATGATTTTCCGATTTTTAATGTTGCAGATGCGGCGTTATCAATTGGTGTAGTTATGGTAATAATATTCATAATAAAAGAAGAACGAGCAGAAAAGAAAAAGGTGAAGTAATGGAAGAATTTACATTTGTAATAGAAAAAGAACAAGCAAAAGAGAGAATTGACAAAGCAATAGCCTCTTTTGACACGGATTGGTCACGAACGCAAATCCAAAACTTTATAAAAGATGGACATGTGTTAGTTAATAACGAAGCTGCAAAATCGAATTATAAAGTAAAAGAAGGCGACGTTATTGTAATCACGCCTCCTGAAGCAATACCACTCGATATAGTTGCAGAAAACTTGAATTTACACATTGTCTATGAGGACGAAGATGTTGTAGTGGTGTATAAACCACGTGGAATGGTCGTTCATCCAGCTCCAGGACATACTAGTGGTACGCTTGTTAATGGGCTGATGTACCAAGTAAATGATTTATCCGGCATTAATGGAGTGTTACGTCCAGGAATAGTTCACCGTATTGATAAAGATACGACTGGGTTATTAATGGTTGCCAAAAATGATGTCGCACATGAATCATTGGTAGACCAATTAGTGAAGAAAACAGTAACGCGTAAATATACGGCACTAGTGCATGGACATATTCCTCATGATAAAGGAACAATCGATGCTCCTATTGGGCGAGATAAAAAAGAGAGACAAAGCATGGCTGTTGTAGATAACGGAAAGCATGCAGTGACGCATTTCCGTGTATTAGAACGCTTCAATAAATATACGTTAGTAGAGTGCCAATTGGAAACAGGAAGAACGCATCAAATTCGTGTGCATATGAAATATATTGGACACCCACTAGCGGGAGATCCAAAATACGGTCCGAAGAAAACAATTGATTTTAACGGTCAAGTATTACACGCCGGTGTTTTAGGATTTGTTCAACCAAAAACAGGTGAGTATTTAGAGTTTTCTTCCCCACTTCCGGAGGATTTCGAAAATTTATTGCAAGATTTGAGAAAACAATCCTTGCTAAAAGAAGACTAGTAGCTTATACTGTAAAAAGAAAATCGAATAGCTTCACCTTTAATAACAGTCCAGAGAGGCTGAGAAGGTATATGTGAAAGTGACTCACTATTAGTCTGCGGACTTTTTAAGTGTGCCTCACCCTATTTAATCATGCGCATACAACCTCTTGGGCTTCTCTAGCTCAAGAGGTTTTTTATATTTTGGAAAGGGGAAATGAAGAAAGATGCCAGAAAAAGCGAGCATTTTAGATGAACAATCGATTAAACGTGCACTTACACGAATTGCACATGAAATTATTGAACGAAACAAAGGAATAGAACAGTGTATACTCGTCGGTATAAAAACGAGAGGTGCTTTCTTAGCGAAACGACTCGCGAAGCGAATCGAGGAAATAGAAGGCAAAGCTATTAAAACAGGGGAACTTGATATAACGCTATATAGAGATGACTTATCCTTAAAAAATGGAACAGACGAACCATTAGTACAGGAAGTAGATATAACACATGATGTGTCAGATAAAAAAGTAATCCTTGTCGATGATGTACTATATACAGGAAGAACGGTTCGAGCTGCAATGGATGCAGTAATGGATTTGGGAAGACCTGCACAAATACAGCTTGCAGTTTTAATAGACCGCGGACACCGAGAGCTTCCTATTCGAGCTGATTATGTTGGGAAGAACATCCCGACTTCAAGCAGCGAACGAATTGTTGTGAAAGTATCCGAAAAAGATGGTGTAGATGCTGTTACTATTTTCGAGTAATAATTTTAAAGAAAAGGGTAGGAATATTTCATGTCAAATACCGTATTAGATGTAAATGAAAAACCGTCTGGAGGGCAACTCATCACCTTAAGCTTCCAGCATATGTTCGCCATGTTCGGTTCCACTATCTTAGTACCACAGCTAGTAGGTTTAAGTCCTGCAATTGCGTTACTTACGAGTGGTATAGCGACAATATTCTTCTTATTAATAACCAAATTTCAAGTACCCGCTTATTTGGGCTCATCCTTTGCTTTTATTGCACCAATCATACTTGCAACCCAGATAGGTGGAGTAGGAAGTGCAATGATAGGTGGTATGCTGGTCGGTATTACTTACGGCCTAGTGTCGCTGATCATTTGGAAGAGTGGATACAAATGGATTATGAAACTATTACCACCAATTGTAGTAGGTCCAGTTATTATGGTTATCGGTTTAGGACTTGCAGGCGTAGCAGTTGATATGGCGATGAATATTCCAATTCCGGATACGGATTTAAAGCAGTATAGCTTCATCCATTTCACAGCAGCATTAGTAACATTACTAACAGCAGTTTTTTGTACAGTGTTTTTTAAAAATATTTTAAGTACAATGCCGATTTTAATTGGCTTAATAGTAGGATATATATACTCGGCTGCCATTGGAATAATTGATTATTCTGCAGTGAAGGAAGCAGCTTGGTTTGAAGTTCCAGCCTTTTTAATACCTGGAGTAGATTATGATTTTGTTATAACTCCTCATTTGATATTAATCATGGTGCCAATAGTGATCGTCACAATATCCGAGCATATCGGTCACCAGCTTGTACTAGGAAAAGTAGTGAATCGTAATTATATTAAAGAGCCGGGATTACATAGATCTTTGCTCGGTGATGGTTTTGGTACATTTGTCAGTGCATTAATCGGTGGTCCACCGAAGACGACATATGGTGAAAATATAGGTGTCCTCGCTATTACAAGAGTGTATAGTGTGTATGTCATTATGGGAGCAGCAGTAATCGCTATCCTATTATCATTCTTTGGAAAAGCAATGGCTGTTATAGCGACAATCCCAACAGCCGTTCTAGGTGGAGTTTCGATTCTACTATTCGGAATAATAGCTGCAAGTGGTTTAAGAATGCTAGTAGAAGCAAACGTAGACTTTGGGAATAGTAGAAACTTAGTTATCGCGTCTGTGATTTTGGTAATCGGAATCGGTGGAGCAAAATTCGTCGTGACTGAATCTTTAAGCATAGAAGGGATGGCTCTAGCAGCAATCATCGGGGTTATACTAAACTTAGTATTACCAGGTAGAAAAGCAGCAGAAATACAGGATTTAGAAAACTGAATAAATAACCTTTTAATAAGTTGAACAGAGAGTCAGCAAAAGGTTCGGATAGACTAGTTGGAACTTCGTTAAGAGATTCCTTTACTTGCCTATGCTTAAACGGACCTTCTTGAGACTTTTCAAGAAGTTTTTTTTATAGGAAAGAGGGGGATTAAGTTGGAAAACTTACTATCAATGAAAGATTTATCGATTGAAAATTTAGTATCAATGAAAGATTTATCGGTTGAACAAATAACAGCAATATTAGAACAGGCAAAAGCTTTTCGAGAAGGTGCTGCCTCGTCATTGAAAAATAAATATACAATGTCTAATTTATTTTTTGAACCAAGTACTCGTACGAAAATGAGTTTTGAAGTGGCAGAACGAAAGTTAGGGTTAACTGTAATTCCTTTTGAATCAGGTTTTTCCAGTACATTAAAAGGAGAGACGCTTTACGATACAGTAAAAGTTTTAGAAGCGATCGGGATAGATGCTGTAGTAGTAAGACATGAACAAAACAATTTTTTTGAAGAGTTAGTAGGAAAAACGAAAGTTGCTATTATCAACGGCGGGGATGGAACGGGTAATCATCCAACACAAAGTCTTCTCGACATCTTCACGATTTGGGAAGAATTTGGGACTGTCGAGAACAAAACTATCACTATAGTCGGAGATATAGCACATAGCCGAGTTGCAAAATCGAACGCAGATGCCCTTTCAAGGCTTGGAGCTAAAGTACAGTTTGTTTGCCCGCCTGAATGGCAAGGAGATTTCAACTGTATCCACGATTTCGATGAAGTAATTGAATCAAGTGATGTGGTAATGTTGCTTCGAGTTCAACATGAAAGACATGAAGTAAGTGGGATATTCTCTAAAGAAGACTATCACCAAACATACGGTTTAACAGTGGAAAGAGAACAAAAAATGAAAGATGGAGCCATCATTATGCATCCAGCTCCATTTAATCGAGATGTGGAAATCGCGAGTGAATTAGTAGAATGTGATCGCTCTAGAATTTTTAAACAAATGGAAAATGGCGTGTATGTCCGCATGGCGATCACTGAAATGATATTGAAAGGGAGAGAATAACATGACAAAAATTATACAAAACGTTCAAATAGTTAACAATGCAGGAGACTTCGAACAAACTTCGGTTGTCATCAAAGAAGGAAAAATAGCAGAAATCGGAGCAAATGTAACTGCGGAACATGCAACTGTTATAGACGGAAAAGGAATGCTTCTCTCTCCTGGATTAATCGATGTCCATGTCCATTTACGTGAGCCAGGCGGTGAGCATAAAGAAACGATTGAAACAGGGACGAAATCTGCTGCTAGAGGTGGATACACAACGATTTGTGCAATGCCGAATACACGACCTGTACCTGATACAGCGGAAAACTTCTCACATGTACTAGATTTAATAGAAACAAATGCACTAGTGCGAGTACTACCATATGCATCGATTACGATACGCCAAGCTGGAAAAGAAAGAACAAATATTGAAGAGTTGAAAAATCTTGGAGCATTTGCTTTAACGGATGACGGAGTTGGAATACAAGCGGCAGGAACTATGTTAGAAGCAATGGAGGAAGCTGCGAAATTTAATATCCCGGTTGTAGCACATTGTGAAGACAATACACTTATTTACGGTGGTGTGATGCATAAAGGAAAACGTAACGAGGAATTAGGGTTAAAAGGAATTCCATCCGTTTCGGAATCAGTACATATTGCGCGAGATATTCTACTCGCGGAAAGCTCAGGAGCACACTATCATGTGTGTCACGTAAGCACAAAAGAATCGGTGCGTGTTATAAGAGATGCTAAAAGAGCAGGGGTTCATGTCACAGCAGAAGTAAGTCCTCACCATTTATTGCTATGTGAAGACGATATTCCATCTAATGAGGCAATTTGGAAAATGAATCCTCCGCTCCGAGCGAAAGAGGATATGCTTGCTCTGCGTGAAGGCTTGCTAGATGGCACACTCGATTTCGTAGCAACAGATCATGCACCACACTCAGAGGAAGAAAAAGCAGCTGGCTTTGAAAAAGCTCCGTTCGGTATTGTCGGACTTGAAACAGCTTTCCCACTTTTATATACACATTTCGTAAAAACAGGTGAGTGGACTTTAAAGCAATTACTTGACTCTTTAACGACTAAACCATCTGAAGTTTTCGGCTTTGAATTTGGGAAGCTAGAAGTCGGAGCACCTGCAGATTTAGTTTTAATAGATTTAGAAAAAGAGCAAGCAATTGATAAGGAAGCATTTTTATCCAAAGGGAAAAACACACCATTTGACGGATGGAATTGTGCGGGATGGCCGCAAGTAACTATTTATAATGGAGAAATCGTTTGGCAGGAGGAGAACTGATGAAAACAAGATATTTGCTGCTGGAAGACGGGACTGTATTTAAAGGAAATGCATTTGGAAGCGAAGAAGGATCAATTGGAGAAGTAATATTCACTACTGCAATGACAGGCTATCAAGAATCCATTTCAGACCCATCGAACTGTGGTCAAATCTTGACATTTACGTATCCGATGGTTGGAAACTACGGGATTAACCCAGATGATTTTGAATCAATCGAGCTTGCTCTTTCAGGAGTAGTAATTAGAGAGCTTGCAGAACAGCCATCCAATTTTAGAAGCCAACGTACATTAGACGAATTTTTGAAGACAAAAAATGTCCCGGGTATTGAAGGGATCGATACACGAAAATTAACGCGTATCATCCGCAATCATGGATCTTTAAAAGGGAAGCTTACAAAAGCCGGAGAAGAAGTGAATATCGAACAGGAAATAGAAAAACTTAAGGCTACTATTATCCTCAAAAATGTAGTAGAACAAGTCTCTATTACGCGTCCATATCCAAGCCCAGGTCGTGGCAAAAGAGTAGTATTAGTTGACTTTGGCATGAAACATGGCATTTTAAGAGAATTAAATAAACGGGATTGTGACATTATAGTCGTGCCGTACAACACATCTGCAAAAGAAATTTTAGGCATGTCTCCTGACGGAGTTATGCTTTCAAACGGTCCTGGAGATCCGACGGATATTCCAAAAGCAATCGAAATGGTAAAAGAGATTATCGGGCAAGTACCTATTTTGGGCGTATGTCTAGGACATCAACTTATTTCTCTTGCAAGTGGTGCGACCTCTTTCAAATTGAAATTTGGACATCGCGGGGGGAATCATCCAGTAAAAGATTTAACTACTGGTAGAACAGAACTTACCTCTCAAAACCATGGGTACGCAATTGATGCAGATTCGATTGCAAGTACTGATTTGGAAATAACACATATCGCTTTAAATGACGGTACTGTGGAAGGTGTCAAACATACTAAGTATCCAGTGTTTTCTGTGCAGTTCCACCCAGAAGGCTCATCGGGTCCAGAGGATTCCGCTCACTTATTTGACCAATTCATCGAGTTAATGAATGCTAACGAGCAAAAGGAGAGTTCACATGCCTAAACGTCAAGATATTGAAACAATATTAGTAATTGGTTCAGGTCCAATTGTCATTGGTCAAGCAGCTGAATTCGACTACGCTGGAACACAAGCTTGTATTTCATTGAAAGAAGAAGGCTATCGAGTAATTCTAGTAAACTCAAACCCTGCAACAATTATGACAGATACGGAAATAGCAGATAAAGTATATATCGAACCACTCACTTTACCTTTTGTAAGCAAAATAATTCGTAAAGAACGTCCCGATGCGATTCTACCAACACTTGGTGGTCAAACAGGATTGAATATGGCCATTGCACTAGATGAATCAGGTATTTTAGACGAACTAGGAATTGAAATTTTAGGTACGAAGCTTGAAGCAATTCACAAAGCGGAAGACCGTGATTTATTCCGTACTTTAATGAATGAACTAGGGGAGCCTGTACCAGAAAGTGACATTATTCATAATATGGATGAAGCAAAAGCATTCGTAGAAAAAATCGGATATCCTGTAATCGTGCGTCCTGCTTTCACGCTAGGTGGAACAGGGGGCGGTATATGTCATAATGATGCGGACTTGCAAGAAATTGTGACAAGCGGTTTAAAATATAGCCCCGTAACGCAGTGTTTATTGGAAAAATCGATTGCCGGTTACAAAGAGATTGAATACGAAGTAATGCGCGACTCTGCGGATAACGCAATTGTGGTATGTAATATGGAAAATGTAGATGCAGTTGGAATTCATACAGGAGATTCGATTGTGGTTGCCCCAACACAAACACTTTCAGACCGTGAAAACCAAATGCTCCGTAACGTTTCACTTAAAATTATTCGAGCATTAAAAATAGAAGGCGGATGTAATGTACAATTAGCCCTTGATCCGCACAGCTTCAATTACTATATTATCGAAGTGAACCCTCGTGTAAGTCGTTCATCTGCACTTGCTTCTAAAGCGACGGGATATCCAATTGCAAAACTTGCTGCCAAAATTGCTGTTGGATTAACATTAGACGAAATGATGAACCCAGTAACAGAAAAGACTTATGCTTGCTTTGAACCTGCGCTAGATTATATTGTAGCGAAAATTCCAAGATGGCCATTCGATAAATTCGAGTTAGCTAAACGTAATCTAGGAACGCAAATGAAAGCTACTGGAGAAGTAATGTCGCTAGGGCGCACGTTTGAAGAAGCAATTTTAAAATCAGTTCGTTCCCTGGAAACTGGTCATTTCCATATCGAAATGAAAAATGCAGAATCTATTACAGATGAGTGGATGGAAAAACGTATTCGTCGAGCTGGTGACGAGCGATTATTCTTCATCGGAGAAGCGCTACGCAGAGGAGTGTCAGTAGAGCAAATTCATGAGTGGAGTCAAATCGATTTATTTTTCTTAAATAAACTACAAAATATTGTACAGTACGAAAAAGTGATTCAAGCAAATCCATTTGATCAAGAAGTGCTCTACAAAGCAAAACGTATGGGCTTTGCCGATAAAACAATCGCGAAATATTGGAATGTACAGGAGATAGAAGTATACAACTTTAAGAAAGAAAATGGCATCGTTCCAGTTTATAAAATGGTTGATACTTGTGCAGGAGAATTTGAATCAGAAACGCCATACTTCTACGGAACGTATGAAGAAGAAAACGAATCCATCCGTACAAACAAAGAAAGTGTTATCGTGCTTGGATCAGGTCCTATTCGTATCGGTCAGGGGGTGGAATTCGACTACGCAACGGTTCACTCAGTTTGGGCAATTAAAGAAGCTGGGTACGAAGCGATTATTATAAATAACAACCCAGAAACGGTTTCGACTGATTTCTCTATCTCCGATAAATTATACTTTGAACCTTTAACGGTGGAAGATGTAATGCATATCGTAGACCTAGAACAAC
This sequence comes from Psychrobacillus sp. NPDC093180, assembly GCF_044754065.1. NCBI lineage: Bacteria > Bacillati > Bacillota > Bacilli > Caryophanales > Bacillaceae > Psychrobacillus > Psychrobacillus sp. NPDC093180. The sequence goes on from NZ_JBIVOJ010000010.1 coordinate 118,920, forward strand.
CAAAAGGGGTAGTCGTACAATTTGGCGGTCAAACTGCGATCAACTTAGCGGCTGCTTTAGAAGAAAGAGGCGTTAAGATTCTAGGTACTAAACTAGAGGATATCGACCGTGCAGAAAATCGCAACGAATTTGAGGCTGCTCTACATGAAATTGATATTCCACAACCACTTGGTAAAACGGCAGTTTCAATAGAAGAAGCAGTAGCAATTGCAAACGAAATCGGTTATCCAGTACTTGTTAGACCTTCTTATGTGCTAGGTGGTCGAGCAATGCAAATCGTCTATAACGAAGAAGAGATTAAACATTATATGGAGCATGCAGTAGAGGCAAGTCCAGAAAAACCAGTGTTGATCGACCGTTACTTAACTGGAACGGAAGTTGAAGTAGATGCCATTTGTGATGGAGAAAACGTATTAATACCAGGAATTATGGAGCATATTGAACGCGCAGGAGTGCACTCTGGTGACTCGATTGCAGTTTATCCACCACAGAAACTTTCGCAGCAGCATATTGATACGCTTGTGGACTATACAACTAGACTTGCAAAAGGATTGAAAATTGTAGGATTGATGAATATCCAATACGTCATTTCAAAAGATGAAGTATATGTGATTGAAGTAAATCCACGCTCCAGCCGAACAGTACCGTTTTTAAGTAAAATCACTTCTATTCCAATGGCAAATATCGCAACCAAAGCAATTTTAGGTCAATCTATTATAGAGCAAGGGTACAAACCAGGACTCGCTCCGAATAGTCAAGGCGTATACGTGAAAGTGCCAGTATTTAGCTTTGCGAAGCTTCGTCGTGTAGATATTACACTTGGTCCAGAGATGAAATCGACTGGGGAAGTGATGGGGAAAGACATCACTTTAGAAAAAGCATTATACAAAGGCTTAGTGGCTGCTGGAATGGAAATAAAGGATCATGGCTCTGTATTAATGACTATTTCGGATAAAGATAAAGCAGAAGGAACGGAAATTGCTAAACGATTCCATAATATCGGCTTCCGCATAATTGCCACAGCCGGAACTGCAGCAGCATTTCAAACAGCAGGAATTCCAGTAGATATCGTAGATAAAATTGGATCAAAAGGTACGACAATAGTAGATGTGATACAAAAAGGCGACGCACAATTTGTTATCAACACACTAACAAAGGGGATGCAGCCAGAACGCGACGGCTTCCGTATCCGAAGAGAATCCGTTGAAAATGGCATTGCATGTTTTACATCCTTAGATACTGCAGAAGCAATGCTACGAGTTATTGAATCAATGGCTTTTTCAACAAATACGATGAAACGTGAGGAGGTTCGTTCATGATTAGACAGGAACAAATGCAAGTAGTAAATCAACAACAAATCGCGACGAACATTTTCGAGCTAACATTAATTGGACAACAAGTATTAGAGATGAAGCAACCAGGTCAATTTGTCCATCTACGATTGTCTGATCAAATGGAGCCATTACTTAGAAGACCGATTAGTATTTCGTCAATAGATAAAGAAACGTTGGAGTTTAAAATGATTTATCGTGCAGATGGTAGAGGAACTACACTTCTTTCTGAAAAGAGACCAGGAGACCAAGTCGATGTACTTGGTCCTCTTGGAAATGGATTTCCGATAGATAAGATAGAAGCAGGTCAAACTGCGTTACTTGTTGGAGGAGGAATTGGCGTACCACCACTTTATGAGTTATCAAAACGACTTGTAGAAAAAGGAGTAAAACCAATTCATGTGCTTGGATTCCAATCAAAGGATGTTGTATTTTACGAAAGGGAATTTGGGCAGCTGGGAAATACATATATTGTCACGGTAGATGGATCACATGGATACAAAGGTTTTGTTACAAATGTGCTAGAAAACTTAGAGGAAGATTTTGCTGTTTACTATAGCTGTGGACCAACGCCAATGCTTTCTGCTTTAGAAAAAATGTATCCAGAAAAAGAAGGATACTTATCATTCGAAGAGCGAATGGGCTGCGGAATTGGCGCTTGTTTTGCATGCGTATGTGAAACGACAGAAAAAACGGAAGCTGATTATGTGAAGGTATGTTCAGATGGTCCAGTGTTCGAGTCAGGAGTGGTTCGTGTATGAATAGATTAGCGGTTGAATTACCAGGACTTTCATTGAAAAATCCCATCATGCCGGCTTCTGGTTGCTTCGGTTTTGGGAAAGAATATGCGAAATTGTATAATCTATCGCAACTTGGAGCTATTATGATTAAAGCTACAACATTAGAAACAAGATTAGGAAACCCGACTCCTCGTGTAGCGGAAACACCTGCAGGTATGTTAAATGCCATAGGGCTACAAAATCCCGGTTTAACGAAAGTAATGGAAAATGAACTCCCTTGGTTAGAGCAATATGATGTGCCAATTATCGCAAATGTTGCTGGAACATTAATGGAAGACTATGTGGGAGTTGCCAAAAGCATTTCACAAGCACCAAATGTGCATGCTCTAGAATTAAACATCTCTTGTCCAAATGTGAAGCAAGGTGGCATTACATTTGGAACAGATCCAGTAGTTGCAGAAGAGTTAACTCGTGCTGTAAAAGAAGTTTCTTCTGTACCTATATACGTAAAACTTTCTCCGAATGTCACAAATGTAAATGAAATCGCAAAAGCAGTAGAAGCAGGCGGAGCAGATGGAATCACGATGATTAATACATTACTTGGTATGCGTTTTGATACGAAAACAGGTCGACCTGTCATCGCAAACGTAACAGGCGGATTATCTGGTCCAGCGATTAAACCCGTTGCCCTGCGTATGGTCTATGAGGTGGCAAAACAAGTGTCAATTCCAATTATAGGAATGGGCGGTGTTTCAACGATTGATGATGTAATTGACTTTTTATCTGCTGGCGCTAGTGCAGTTGCTGTAGGTACGGCAAACTTCGTGGATCCATTTGTTTGCCCAAATTTAATCGAGCAGCTTCCAGAAAAGCTGGATGAACTTGGATTTGAAACAGTTTCAGAACTAATTGGAAGGAGTCATCGATTATGAAAAATAGCCCAATTATTGCGTTAGATTTTGCTTCAGCAAATGATGCTTACAGCTTTTTATCACCTTTTGAACAATCTCTATTTGTGAAAGTAGGAATGGAGCTTTATTTACAAGAAGGACCTGCTATTGTTTATAGATTGAAAGAAATGGGACATGATGTATTTCTGGATTTGAAATTGCACGATATTCCTAATACAGTCGGGCAGGCCATGAAAGGACTAGCAAGATTAGGAGCAGATTTAGTTAATGTCCACGCTGCAGGAGGTGCGGCAATGATGGTTGCCGCACGTGAAGGATTAGAAGCAGGAACATCTGCTGGCAATAAAAGACCTTCTATACTCGCTGTAACACAACTAACCTCTACGTCAGAAAAACAAATGCAGGAAGAGCAGCTGATCCAAACGTCTATCGATGCATCTGTTGTCCATTATGCAAAACTAGCAAAAAGTGCTGGCTTAGACGGAGTTGTTTGCTCAGTGCTTGAAGCTAAGCAAATCGTAGAAGCATGCGGCAATGAATTTTTGCGAGTAACACCAGGCATTCGCTTAGCAGAAGGAGAGGCACACGATCAAATTCGTGTAGCAACTCCCTCTAATGCAAGATTGCTAGGTTCATCACATATCGTCGTAGGACGAGCAATTACAAAAGCAGAAAACCCAGTAGAATCTTATAAAAACATATTCAAAATGTGGGAGGAACTAGCATGACATTAGAAAATACAATCGCAAAAGCATTGCTCGAAGTAGGAGCAGTCGAATTAAAACCAAATGATCCTTTCACATGGGCATCCGGCATCAAATCACCAATATACTGTGATAACCGCATTACGATGTCATCACCAGCAATTCGAAAAGAAATTGCAAGAGGACTAGCAGAAGCAATCGAAAAAAACTTCCCAGGCACAGAAGCTGTGGCTGGAACGGCAACAGCAGGTATACCACATGCTGCATGGGTAAGTGACGTCCTTGAACTTCCAATGATGTATGTTCGTTCAAAAGCAAAAGAACATGGTCGTGGCAATCAAATCGAAGGTAAAATTGTCGAGGGACAAAAAGTAGTAGTTATCGAAGATTTAATCTCCACAGGTGGAAGCAGCTTAGTCGCTGTAGAAGCATTGCAAAATGAAGGCTTTAAAGTATTAGGAGTAGTAAGCATTTTTACATACGGACTTCCGAAAGCAGAGCAAGCATTTAAAGAAGCAGGCATTTCCTTTGTAAGTTTAACGAATTATGATGCACTGACAAATGCAGCAAAAGAAGCGGGAACTATTGCAGAAACAGATTTGCCAATGCTTTCGAAGTGGCATAATGATTTAAAAGAAGGATTGTTGAAATAAAAGTGAAAACGCAAGCAGGTAAACGATAAATTTACTTGCTTGTGTTTTTTTGGTTAGGAGAGCGCAGCAAATTCTCGCCAAAACACCAAACAAAAAAACGAGTCACAGTCATAGGCGTCTCACGCCAAGTAAGCTTGTTATTTTAAGATTTGGTTGCTCTTACGCTAAACTGATTGCTTTCCGTCTAATACTGGTTGCTTTGCTTGACAGTTTAATTGCCCTTATCCATTTTCTGTATCTGTTCATAAACACTTTTTGGACGCTAAAATTATGAAAGTTTACAGACATAATGGTTAATATATGGTATGTTTAATGGAAATTATATCCGATTAAAAATATTATCTAAAAGGGGATGTATGAGGATGTCGTCATCCAGAGTGTTAAAGTGGGTAACTGGTGGTTTAGAGGCGATTTTAGGTGTACCAATATTAGGAGCCACTATAGTGATTAGCTTCTTATGGTTGCCTTTACTTGTAATGCTGATACTACATATTACTACACTTGTACTTACTAAGAACGAAGGGGGTTCAATTACTGGCAGTGTATTAGGGATTGTTACCTCTTGCATTGCTTGGATCCCATTTGTCGGGATGATTATGCATATCATTTCAGCAATTTTTCTAATGATTGATGCTGCAAAACCGGAAATTAACAAAACTGATTTTGTATAACTTAGTGATAGAAAAACGAATCTTATAAACAAAGAAAAAGTCCATCGATTTCTGATGGACTTTTTTATATTCGGTTAATAAAATAATTTTGTTTGAAGTATATCGAGAGCTCGATCAATTTCTTGTAAATCTTCTTTGGAAGCATTTCGTATTCGATCTAGAAAACGTAACTCAACTTTTGCAAAGGCTTCATTCATCAGCGCCTCCCCATCTTTTGAAAGACAAATATATTGTTTTCGACGATCTTCCGTATCACTTATTTTTTCGATTAAGTTTTTTTCACTTAACTTTTTCAACTCACGACTTGTATTAGACATAGACATATGCTGACAATCGCTAATATCGCTAGGAGTAACAGGCTGACTAACGGTTATATATTCAAGAATTTTATATTGAACTGGTGTGATGGACTCCGATTTGGCGTTTTGTGTTAACTCATGGGTCACACGATGTACAGAAGTTAATAATGTTATACATTTATTAAAAAGAATTTTTTTGTCCATAATTTTCACCTCGTAATGCTAACATAACAAAAAGGTTATCTAAAAACAATTATCAATTGACAACTAAAAAAATCGTGCTATCATTTACTTATCAAATGATAAGTAAAAGGAGTGTAATGATGAATACCCTTGTGATTTACACATATCCCAATCATAAAAGTTTAAATTATGCATTCTTACAGAAAGTAATGGAAGGTAGTAATGAAAATCCTAATATAAAAGAGTTACAGTTATTAGATTTGTATGAAGAGGGCTTTGATCCACTTCTCAAATTTAATGAGCATAAACGTAGACGTGACATGTACTGTGATCCGAAACTTGAAAAATATAGAAACCAAATTACTTGGGCCGACAAGATAGTTTTTATTTATCCGATTTGGTGGGGTAGACCTCCAGCGATGCTACTGGGATATATTGATCAATTATTCGCTGCAAATTTTGCCTACAGGGATAAGAAGGGTCTCATACCCGAGGAGCTATTAAAAGGAAAATCAGTAGTATGTGTATCCACTATGAAGGGACCTACAAACTACATATTTGTTTGGTTAAATAATACACATAAAATATTAATGAAACGGGCCCTATTCAGTTTTGTTGGAATAAAAAAAGTGAAGTTTTTTGAATTCGGTAACATGGAAAATGCCAATGGAAAGCAAATTAAAAAACTAAACAAGATATATCGATATTTTAAAAAAGTGAAGGATTAAATAATATTACTGTTTAAAATAAGTACATTTAAAAATAAATTTCAATTAATATTTTATTATGGAATATTTGAAGCGAGAGGTACTTTTAAAAACCTATTATTAAAAGAGTAGTAGGAACTATTGTAGAAGGAGATTTATAAAACTTTCATTATGTTATACTTAAAAGAAAGATTGGGGAAATAAAAAGAAAAGACATTCACTCGTTGTTGAAACAGGAAGTACATTGGCTGCCGTTAGGATATGAACTCAACTGTAATATTCTTTAATAAAAACAACTACAAGAAGAGACATCATGCAACGAAGATGTCTCTTCTTTTTTATATTTCATATTCAGTTCATAAAGAGATGTTAAAGTAACTTTTGTAAAAGAGTTTGTTAGGAGGAAGAAAACAATGAAAGAAGAAAAAAGTGAAAACAAATTAAAAAATTGGCGACAATTTTTTCAATTAATAAAAGAAACGGAACCACCTAAGCTTCTATTAATTATTGCACTTTGTATGAGCTTTGCAACAACGGGGGTAGGATTTATCGTCCCATTATTCACCAAGCAATTAGTAGACGGATTTTCGATTGATTCTCTAAACTATTGGCAAATTATTTTGTTAGTGATTGCATTTGTTGCGCAAGCGATCGCAAGTGGTCTTTCGATTTATTTATTAAATCGTGTTGGGCATCATGTCGTCGCCAATTTAAGAGATCGATTATGGAGAAAATTACTCCATTTACCGATACCTTATTATGACGAGAACGATACCGGTGAGACGTTAAGTCGTGTGACCAATGATACTTTTGTTGTGAAAGAGCTTATTACAGAACATCTTGCGAATTGTTTAACAGGAATTATTGCAATTATCGGTTCTGTTACGATTTTACTATTTTTGGATTGGAAAATGACATTAGTAATGCTGATCGCAGTCCCGATTGCGATGGTTATTTTAATGCTACTCGGTAAACGGATGTATGTAATTTCAAAAGGGATGCAAGACGAAACAGCAAAATTTACTGCTGTGTTGAATCAAGTTTTACCGGAAACACGCTTAGTGAAAGCTTCCAATGCAGAGGATTTGGAATATAAGCGAGGAAAAAAAGGGATTACCAATCTATTTCAATTTGGATTAAAAGAAGCGAAAATACATGCGCTGATCAGTCCTTTAATTTCCTTCGTTCTAATGATTGTACTCGTTGCAATAATTGGATATGGCGGTGTACGTGTCTCTTCAGGAGAGCTAACTGCTGGTGATATGGTCGCGTTTATTTTATATTTAATCCAAATAATTATTCCGATGACACAGTTAACGATGTTCTTTACGCAGCTTCAAAAAGCAATGGGGGCAACGGAACGCATTAGTACAGTACTAGAACATGAAGAAGAAAATGTACATGCAGGTAAGAAGCTAGAAGTAGTTAATGAACCAATCCATGTGCATCATGTAGACTTTGCATACGGAGAAGAGAACATTTTATCGGATATCGATTTTACGATTGAACCGGGTAAAGTAACGGCTATAGTAGGACCAAGTGGTGGTGGGAAAACGACAACATTTTCTCTTTTAGAGCGGTATTATCAACCGACAAAAGGAAGTATTAAACTTGGGGACACTCCAGTTGATATGTTTTCCTTACATTCTTGGAGAAGTAAAATTGGATATGTTGCACAGGAAAGTGCTCTATTATCTGGGACAATACGCGAAAATATTTGTTATGGAATTGAAAAGGATGTGGATGATGCAGAGCTTGAAAGAGTAGCGAAAATGGCATATGCCGATCAATTTATAGAAGCGCTTCCAGATAAATTTGATACAGAAGTAGGGGAAAGAGGGATTAAACTTTCCGGTGGCCAACGACAACGAATTGCAATTGCCAGAGCGTTATTACGTGATCCTCAAATTTTAATGCTGGATGAAGCAACTTCAAGCCTGGATAGTAAATCAGAAATTTATGTGCAAAAAGCACTCGATAATTTAATGAAAGGCAGAACGACACTAGTAATTGCTCATCGTCTTTCTACGGTTGTGGATGCGGATAATATCTTATTTATGGAAAAAGGGCATATTACGGGAAGTGGTACACATGATACACTATTTCAAACACATGCCATGTACCGAGAGTTTGCCAAACAACAATTGCGAATTGAGGAATAAGTGCGAAGGGATTTGTTGCTATGACAAAGCTATTAGTTGTAGATGATGAGGAACATATTAGAGAGCTGATAAAAGTGTTTTTGCAAAATGAGGGATTTAGCGTACTAGAAGCGGTGGATGGTGTGGATGCACTGTCCAAGCTTGAGTCGGAAAAGATTGATATGGTTATTATGGATATTATGATGCCGAACATGGACGGATGGGAGTTGTGTAAGGAAATACGAATGTATCAGGAGGATTTACCGATTCTTATGCTGACGGCAAAAGGAGAAACGACTCAAAAAGTAAAAGGATTTAATCTTGGTACAGATGATTACATGGTGAAACCTTTTGAACCAGCGGAGTTAATCGTACGGGTAAAATCCATTTTAAAGCGTTACCGTATTTCTTTATCACAAACAGTTGAAGTTGGCCATCTTCAGATGAATCGCAATACGTATGAGCTAGTGTATTTGGATGAAAATATTACGCTGCGATTAAAGGAATTTGAGCTTTTATTTACATTAGCAAGTTACCCTGGAAAAACATTTTCACGTGAGCAATTAATAGAAGAAATCTGGGGATTCGATTATGAAGGGGATGAGCGAACCGTAGATGTGCATATTAAAAGGCTCCGTGAAAGATTCCCGGAAGAAGAAAGTGGATTTACGATACGCACGATTCGCGGCCTGGGTTATCGATTGGAGCTAGAAGTATGAAGGATTGGAAGTTCATTGGGAAAATTCTAGCGGTGATTGTAATATTTCTTGTCGCTACTACTGTTTTTTCGTTCTTTTCTTTTCATTTAACCTCTTTTCTTTATGATTGGATTGGAAAGTATCCTCAAGGGTACTGGCAGCAACTCATCACTGTAATAGGGGTAATAATTTTCTTTTGGTGTACAGCCATCATTACTTTTCTGTTCGGTTCTAAAAGACAGCGGGTTTATTGGGATTCGATTGTAGGGGCTTTGCGACAAATGGCCACTGGTGATTTTAATGTAAAATTAGATTTTAAAGCAAATGAACGTGATCAGTTTGGCCAGCTCATTAGTGGGATAAATAATATGGCGGTTGAACTAGGAGAGATGGAGAAGATGCGCCAAGAATTTATTTCCAATGTTTCGCATGAAATTCAGTCTCCGTTAACATCTATTAATGGTTTTGCGAAAGCGTTGAAAAATATTGATATGACCGATGAAAAACGACTTCATTATTTAACAATCATCGAAATGGAAAGTAGTAGATTATCAAAGATTAGTGATAATTTATTGAAACTAACGTCATTAGAATCGCAGCATCATCCATTCGAACCGAAATCATATAGGCTAGATAAACAATTGAAAAGCGTTGTGTTAGCTTGTGAGCCAAGCTGGTTAAGTAAAAATATTGAAATGGATATACAGCTAGATGAAGTGACTATAGTAGCGGATGAAGACTTGATGAATCAGGTATGGATGAATTTACTTAATAATAGTATTAAGTTTACGCCAAATGGAGGAACCATTCGCATTCATATGAGGAAACAAAACGAAACAGCGATTATTTCTGTCAAAGACAATGGAATAGGAATGACAGAAGAAGATCAGAAGCATGTTTTTGAACGATTTTTTAAATCGGATAAATCGAGAACAGCGGTAAATGGAGGGAGCGGCTTAGGGCTTTCCATAGTGAAAAGAATAGTAGATATGCATGACGGAAGTATAACGGTTCAAAGTAAGCTTGCGGAAAGCACAGAATTTATTACAATAATGCCTTTAAAGCAGCGTCCAAGCGATTTGGTGTGATTATTCTAGTCATTTTCCGATAGACTACGGCGGTAAAAGTCTTTGGTTACTTCAATTAGAAGCAATCAAAGAATTTTATGGTTAATACAATAGGTAAATCCCTCTTCCTATTTTGAAGAGGGATTTTAAAATGATTATTTAAAAATAGGCACTTTTTTCAACACAACACAAACTGGAAGAGCTATAACCATACCTACAACAATCTGAACGAGATTGCCGGGAATAGAAGCTAATGGAATAATCCAGCTACCAAATATAACCCGTTCACAAATATAATACACAGCTAACATAACAGGAACTGAACAGATTGTTCCAACTAGATTGAAGACATAACTGTTTCCTTTACGACCATTTGACCAAGCAATTTTTCCAACAATATATCCTTGTAGACCTCGAGCAACAATTGTGAATGGCGCCCACAAAGTCCATCCCATCATTAAATCGAATAACCCCATACCAACAGCTCCGGCAATTGCCCCTTTTTTAGGACCAAATAAAATAGAAGCGATAAAGAGCATAGCTGTACCAAGATGAACTAAACCGCCGTTTGCTGAGATAGGTAGTTTAATATTTAGAAGAACTGTTGCAACAAACACGAGCGCAATTAACATCGAAGTGATGATTAAATCGGTCGTATTCGTTCTCGAATAACTATTAATTGAGTTCATAATTTTATACCTGTCTTTCTTTATGTATTTGTCGATAACTTTATCAAAATTATGGCACTTGTAAAAGCGTCAGTTTAGGACAAAACTTAAGGGTCAGTTTTATTGTTCTAGGATTAAAAAATGAGATATCCGACAATTAACTTGTCGAATATCTCATCTTATAAGCAGTATGTTTTATTTTGTATAGTTATCAAAATAACCTTGAATGAAGATAATTGGTGTTCCTTTGTCGCCACTTCCAGAAGTTAAATCAGATAAAGAGCCGATTAGATCTGTCAGTTTTCTCGGAGTTGTCCCTTGTGCTTCCATTGCACCGACAAGATCTTCATTTTTATTTGTGATAAACTCTGAAATAGCTTGTTTCAGTTCTTCGCCTCTTAAATCAGCAAAGTTATTATCCGCAAGGTATTTTAACTTCACTTCATTTGGTGTGCCATCAAGTCCGGCTGTATAAGCAGGAGATACAACTGGATCTGCAAGTTCCCAAATCTTACCGACTGGGTCTTTGAAAGCTCCATCTCCGTATACCATAACCTCTACATTTTTACCTGTTTTTTCGTTTAGCATCTGTTGTATTTTATCAACAAGAGGCTGACAATTACGTGGGAAAAGTTTCACGCTATCTTCTGTTGATTTGTTTGATCCAAGGAGACCATATGCCTCATTAAATCCACTACCATCAATAGATGTAGATAAGATATCATCCAGGCCGTAAATTTTCTCTCCGCCATTTGCTTTCAAAATTCTTTTCGTTCTAAATCTTGTATGGATATCACAAGTAAGAACATTTTTCGTGTAATCTAAAATAGTTTTTGCATTATTAGAGAAAATTACTTCACATTCCACACCAAATTCTTCGATTAATGATTTATAGTACTCAATATAATCGACTCCAGTAAACGTATGTTTAATATAGCCAAAATGATCACGGAATTGTTTTTCTGTTAGAACATCTGTCCAAGGATTTACTCCTTTTTCGTCAAGTAAATCAATGTCTACTAAGTGATTGCCAACTTCGTCCGATGGATAGCTTAGCATTAATACAACTTTTTTAGCACCTTTTGCTATACCGCGAAGAATGTTTGCAAAGCGATTACGACTTAATATAGGGAAGATAACGCCAACAGTTTCCTCTCCAAATTTTGCTTCCACATCTTTTGCGATATGTTCAATCGTTGCATAATTTCCTTGCGCACGTGCAACGATGGATTCTGTTAACGTAACGATATCTTTGTCTTGAATTGTAAATCCTTCTACCTCTGCAGCTTTTAATACGCTATCTACAACGATTTCTTCGATGTTATCTCCTTGATTGATGATAGGGCAACGAAGTCCTCTTACAACTGTTCCTACAACTCTTTCCAAAATGATCGCTCCTTAATAAGCACAAAAAATTTATTTTAAAATCGTACCTACTTGTACTATACAGGTTATTAATGGTATAAGTAAAATGAATATATCAAATAGCTGGTATAAGAGGTGCTTATATGGTAAGTAAATTAGATTTATACAAAGTGTTTTGGAGGGTTGCCCTTAGTAAAAGTTTTTCAAAGGCTGCAAAGGAACTTTATATGACACAACCGGCTGTTAGCCAGTCGATCATGCAGCTAGAAAGAGAGTTAGACATCCGTCTTTTTAATAGAACACCAAGAGGGGTTTCTTTAACAAATGAAGGAAGCCTACTTTTTGAGTATGTGAGCTCAGCTTTGAATTTAATCGATGTTGGGGAAGAGAAGATGCTTGAATTTAAGCATTTAACAGCTGGGCAATTGACAATAGGGGTAGGAGATACGATCTCGCGATATTATTTACTTCCCTATTTAGAAGCCTTTCATATGAAGTATCCGAATATAAAATTCAAGATTGAGAACGGTACAACACTAGAGCTTTGTTCGATGCTAAAATCAGGTGTAATTGATATTGCGATTTGTAATTTTCCAATCGATGATCCAACATTAGAACAAATTCCATGTATGGATATACACGATGTATTTGTTTGTGGTGAAAAATATAAAAATCTATTCTCTCAGCCAACAAACCTAGAAGAAGTGGTGAAACTTCCACTCATATTATTGGAGCCCAGTTCGATTTCTAGAAAGTACGTAGAGGATTATATATTTTCTAAAGGGATAAAGATAGCTCCTGAGTTTGAATTAGGCTCTCATGATTTGTTATTAGAATTCGCTAAAATAAATTTAGGTATTGCATGTGTTACAAAGGAATTCTCACAAGAATATATAAAAAAAGGGTTATTATATGAAGTGCCTTTAGTAGAAGAAATACCAAAGAGAAGTGTTGGGGTATGTTTTTTAAAGAGTGTATCCTTATCTCAAGCGTCCAAAAAATTTGTAGAGATTATTGAAAATGGGCAAGCTTAATAAAGTTAGGGAAGAAAATGGGCTATCAAACTTAATTGTTTGATAGCCTCTATTCATAAAGCCTTACAAAAAATCCTTCTGTTTCGGACCAATCGCAATAAGCGATGTTTTTAAGATTTGTATACCCTTGCTCAGATAGATTGGTTATTAACCATGTACGATCTTTTCCGACTGAAGTTAATATATCATCTTTTACTTCCCCTTCATCGATCAATAGTGAAGTCGGTTCCTGATCGCTTGCATCTGTTTGGATATCTCCATTTTTTACTGCTTCATAATCCGCATATTTATTAATCGTTATATCTCCTCCGGGCTCCAGAAACAGATCGCGTACTTCACGAAGAGAGAAGACACCTTGTTTTCTTAGCGCAGAACGAAGCTGTTCCATTTCGAGATTATGCTTATTAAATTTCTTCATGTCTAACTCACCATTACTTATCAGCTGAACGGGTTCTCCTTTTAGTAGTATCCGAACAGGGTTCCATTGTTTGGCTGCTTTTTCAATAAGAAATATAAGGACTGCCCACAAAGCGATTGCAAACAGAAAATGAGTGATTTTTATTTTCTCGTCAAATAAACTTTCTTCTAGTATTCCACCAAGCACGAGTGTGTATATAAAATCGTACGGTGTCAGTTGAGCAAGCTCTTTTTTACCAAGAAGGCGGATAACAATCATTAATGCGGCAAGTCCGACTGTAAGTTTCACTAATGTATCTAAATACACTTAAGATCTCCTCCATTCGGATAGTATACAATGGTATACCCTCTTTCTCTTCTAAGTAAGCACTTGTTTAATATTCATGTTTTGTACACTTGTGAAGTATACTTTAATAAGGTATTATTACTAATATTTAACGGGGAATTTAGAAGGCGAGAGAGATAATATGAAAATCATAACAGTTGAAAATATCGTCCGTACATTTTCATTTGATGTGTTAACAGGGCAGGATCAGTTACATCGTGTACTGAAAAAATCGAAAGTTCGTCGACCTGGACTAGAATTTATGGATAAATTTGATTTTATTGCGACTGAGCATGTCCAAATCTTAGGGAAAAATGAAATAAATTATTTACATACCCTTTCAGATCAAGAGTGCAAATTACGTATCGGTAACATTGTTCAATATGATCCACCATGTATTATCATCACATCCAATCAAGATGAGCCACTTGGATTAATCCAATATTGCGTGGAAAAAAAGATTCCAGTATTGCGTACCCAGGACTCAACAAGTGAGGTAAGCGCAAAGTTAGATGCTTATGTGGTAAAAGCAATGGCAGAAGAAATCGCAATCCACGGTGTTTGTGTGAATGTAGCTGGAATCGGGATTTTGTTGCGCGGTAAATCAGGTGTCGGAAAAAGCGAAACTGCCCATATTTTAATCGGGCGCGGACATCGTTTAGTAGCAGATGATATTGTCGTTTTGAAAAAGCTGAGCCCCCAAACATTGCTAGGCTCGCATAATGAAAAAAACAAAGAATTTCTTGCTTTACGAAGTATTGGCTTATTAAATGTCGTGCGGTTATACGGAAGAGCCGCATTTCAAGATGAAACAAGAATTGCACTAGATATCGAGTTAACCAAATGGGAGGACAATACACTCAATAACGAGCTTGAATTAGCAATGAAATTTACGGAATATATGGGTGTACAAATTCCACATATCCAAATCCAATTACAGCCAGGTCGAGATGTTGCTGGTTTAATAGAAGCCGCGGCAAATAACTGGTATTTGAAGCAGCAAGGCTATAGTGCAGCTGAAGAATTCGTGAAACGGCTGGAGCAGGATTTTGATAATTAAAGTGAATCTATCTTTGATACGGTAAGAGTTTTTAGAAAAAGTCGATCTATTCTTTAAAATACGGGACATCCTCGAAAGTGGAGGGTGTCCCGTATTTTACTTAATCGACTGTAACGGAGAGTTCTTTTACTCGTAATGAAGGAGAACCGTAACCGCCTGGACGGAAATGTAAATCGGATCCAATCTCTTCAATATCATTTATAAGGTCGAAGAAGTTACCAGCAATCGTCATCTGTTTAACGGGAGAGGAAATCTTTCCGTCTTTTATATGAAAGCCCGTAGCCGCAACCGAAAAATCTCCGGAAATCGTATTTGTTCCGGAATGAAGTCCGGCCAGGTTCGTAATGAGGACCCCGTTATCTAAAGAAGCAATTAGGTCATCCTGACTTTTTTCACCTGGTGCAATGAACATATTTAGTGGTGCTATAGTAAGTGTGCTTTTATAAGATGTTTTATGTGCATGACCTGTTGTCTCTACACCATCGATTTTTGCCGTTTTTCGGTTATGAAGTAATGTTTCAAGAGTCCCGTTTGAAACGATGCTTCTTGTTTTAGTTGCAACACCTTCACCATCGAAATTAGATCCCGCAACGGCGTCAGGGTGGAAGGGATCATCCAGCAAGGTAAAGATATCCGACGCGACCTTTTTCCCGACTTTGCCTTTCAAAAGCGACTGATCCTTTTGTGTATTTTCAGCTGAGAAAATGGGTGTAAATGTCGCAAGTAACGACGCTGCTGCATCATGTCGCATAATAATCGGGTACCTTCTAGTTGGAATGGACTGTTCACCGAGATAAGACAATGCTTCTTCTGCTGCTTCTTTTGCAATTTTATCGGCATCGAGAGAACCGAAATCACGAGTTAACTTAATAAAACTACCTGTTTTCA
Source organism: Psychrobacillus sp. NPDC093180 (assembly GCF_044754065.1). NCBI lineage: Bacteria > Bacillati > Bacillota > Bacilli > Caryophanales > Bacillaceae > Psychrobacillus > Psychrobacillus sp. NPDC093180. The sequence continues at coordinate 134,782 of NZ_JBIVOJ010000010.1, forward strand.
TTTCTTCACCATCTTTGACAACCGCGGAAATGAAGATAACTATACCATTCTTTGTTTCTTTCAATGAAAGGCCTTTACTATTAGCTAGTATACGGTCACCAGAAAAATCTTGTAGAACGCAGTAATTGAGCGTTACAATCCGTGGATCGTATGCGAGCACTTTCTTTTCAATAGATTTAATGAGTTCAATCTTTTCTGGGACTTGAATATTTGCAAGCTCTTCGCTAAAAAACGTATGATTAGCATAATCTTTACTCCCACCGAAAATATCCGAACCATCATCTTCATCAAGGACATTTGCATTTGCTTTTGCACTTTCAATTAAAAAAGGGATGGAATCTTCATCGATTTTTTCCGTATAGGCATAGCCCATTTTTCCGTTGTAAAGACCTCTAAGTCCAAGACCGCCTTCTTCAGACGTTTCGTAGCTATCAATTTCTCCTTCAAAAATCATACATTGGAATGATTCCGAACGCTCATAATACACTTCCGCTTCCTGGAAACCAGCATCTATTGCCTTACTTAGTAGTTCTTCTTGAAACTCAGTGATTTGCATGTTTTATTCCCCCTTTGTCCCACCGACTGTAATTTCACTGATACGGATCATGGGCTGCCCGACATTAACTGGTAAGCTCCCACTTATAGAGCCGCACATTCCTGCTCCATGGGCTAAGTTATTGCCGACCTTATCTACAAGCTGCAATGTTTTTGCCCCATTTCCAATAAGGGTTGCACCTCGAACAGGTCGGTCAATTTTTCCGTTTTTCACGAGGTAAGCCTCCGAAACAGCGAAATTATAATCGCCTGTAGCTGGATTAACAGAACCACCACCCATATATTTTGCATATAGGCCATTTTCAGTCGATGCAATAATTTCTTCTGGTGTCGACGTCCCCGGAGCAATATACGTATTTGTCATACGAGAAGTTGGATTGAATCGGTAAGACTCACGTCGAGAAGATCCTGTTGCTTCTGCATTCATACGACGGGCATTAAATTTATCGATCAGATAACCTTTTAAAATCCCATTTTCTATTAAGACATTCTTGCGTGTTTTTTCGCCTTCATCATCGATATTTAAGGAACCCCATTCATTTGGTAGAGTACCGTCATCGATATATGTCACAATATCAGGTGCAACTTTTTCGCCTATTCGATTTGCGAAAACAGAATTATTTTTGGCGACAGAAGTGGCTTCCAGTCCGTGTCCACATGCTTCATGAAAAATAACGCCGCCAAATTCATTATCAATAATGACAGGGAATTTACCACTTGGACATTCATCCGCACCAAGCATTGTTATAGCAATACGTGCAGCTTCACCTGCATAATGTTCCAAATTTAAATTCTCAATAAATTCAAATCCTGCATGCGCTCCCGGTCCATAAAATCCAGTTTGCATTTCCACACCGTCAGAAGCGGTCGCTTGTATGGATAGCCTACTATGGACACGAGTATCTTCCACAAATTTGCCTTCTGAATTGGCTATTAGCACATGCTGTTCTTCGTCGATATAACGTAGTCCGACTTGTCGGATTCGTTCATCATAATTTCTAGCAATCTCATTTGCCTTTCTCAGAACGGCTACTTTTCGAGCATGCTCTACATTTTTTGGCATTTGTCCAATTTGATGAATAGGAAGGACCATTTCTTTTCGAAGCGGATGGATAGTTCCATTTGTTCCATTTTTAATAGCATGCGCAGCTCGTTTCGCAGCTCGTAACAAGCCTTCTTCTGTAAAATCGGTCGTGTAAGTATAAATGCTTTGCAAACCTGAAAAAATACGGATACCAATACCAAAATCTCGACCGGATATACTTTTTTCTATCTTTCCGCTTTGTAATTCCAATCTGTTTACATATTTATCTTCAATGAACACTTCTGAAAAATCACCGCCATTCGAGAGTGCGGCTTCTAACACATTTTCAATAATGGATTGTTTAATCATATTTTTTCCCCCTTCAACTAATAATTATAGCTTAAGGTTTTTAAGAATACACTTACTAGAAAAATGATTTAGTATTTTCAGTCATTTACCTCTGATTAAGTTAATTTTTTTCAGTAGTATAGCTAATATCGATAGAAGGGGCTTCCTTGTTATTCTAAGGATAAAAAACATGCCACCGCAATTACGGTGACATGTTTTTGCTTACTGAAGAATATTGGGGATATTTGAGTTATTGGCAGCTGATTTGGACGTAGCGTTAATTACAGAAGCATCAACTGTTGCAGTGTCAGTTTTTTGTGTGCTTTTGCTATTTGTTGAGGTGGTTTGCTTCTTCGTGCTGTTTGTAGCCGAAGCCGTTTTCGTATTGTCTGCATTTGCAGAAGCATTTTTGTTCCCGTTTGCGGATCCGTTTGTAGCATTCTGGGTATTCGCATTCGCATTAGAAGTTGTTGCTTTGCTCGATGCTCCGCTTGTCGCAGTAGCTTGTTTTCCGTTGCTATTTCCTCCAGCAGCGTTTTGTGATCCCGCCATGGTGGATGCTACATCGGTCACGAATTGACCAACTTTAGGTGCTACCGTTTGAGCAATGTTGCCAATAGTTTGAGCGTTTGTTCCGCTAGCCATTTGTTGAGTCGCACTTGCACCGGTTAGCTTTTGAGCAAGACTACCAACCATCTGCATAAGGTTTCCACCCATTTGACCCGAACTGTTACTGGAAGCATTTTGTTGAGACCCTGATCCACTACTCATAGATGCACTGGTACCTGTAGAAGATGCTTGCGAAGTGTTCTCACTCATCATTTTGTCCATCACATTACTCATCGCTTTAGTAGGGCAAAATTTAGTGGCACCTTCCGCTACTTTCATGGAACCAAATAGAACAAGCATTTTTCCGCTTCTGCTCTTTGGTTCACGTAACATTCTAACCGTACCATAAGCGGTTAGGACAGAGCCCAACATGAAACGGGCAAAGGCAGCACTAGGACTCAGGTTTTGTTGACTTTTTGTCATCTGTGTAAATCCTCCAATCTGTAGTTTAACAATGTTTTTTCCTTTTCCGTTTCAACTTTAGAATCCCCCAACCTAAATAAATTATGTGTTTTCACTTTGTGAATAATGAGGTCAATTATTTTTTCAACATCTGCTCTTGTGCCATTCTAATCATTTCTTTTACCATGCTACCGCCAATTGGTCCGCCGATTTTGCCAGCCTGTTCAGATGTAAGCTTGCCGTTATATCCCTTTTTTAATGGAATACTTAGTTCTTCTGCAATTTCATATTTAACATCATTCGGTTTGTCCATATTTACAGCATAGCCTTGTTCTTTCATCACTCGTGCTTTAAGTTTGTCTAATTCTTCTCGAGCAGAGGGAACTAATATTTTATTTCTGTTTGCCATTTTATTCACTCCTTTGCCTGTTAGTATTTCCGAAAAATGAATGGTTACGCGTATTTTTATCAGGGAATGAATAATCTTTCATTCTACAGATGATTATGATTAACTAGTTACATAGCTTGAAAAATAGAATGTTTAAGGAGTGCAAAAAATGACGAAAACGACATTTGCAATAATCGGCACAGGAGTTGTGGGAGAACGTATTATCAATCAAATTTTAGCTCATCCTAATTGCGAAATTGTATCGGTATTTGATGAAAATAAAATAAGGCTAGAAGAAATCTCCACTAAGTATCAGCTTTCGGTTGCAGAATCGTTAGAAGCTCTTTTACAAACACGTCCAGATTGGGTTTATGTGGGTACTCCACCTGTCAGTCACGCGCCGCTAACAGAACAAATAGCAGCACACGGATTAAATATTCTTTCAGAAAAGCCACTCGCTCATGATGTGTTGGATGGTATACGGATGGTAAAAGTAGCAGCAGAGACAAAAGTTCAAACAGCAATGCATTTTCCGTTAATGTATAGTCCGGTTGTACATAGTCTCAAGAATGCATTGGCTGCAGAAGAACTCGGTGATATCGTTCGTATTGAATTACATACATACTTACCAAACTGGCCGAGAAAATGGCAACAAAATCCTTGGATTGGTACAAGGGAACAAGGTGGTTTTATAAGAGAGATATTTCCACATTATGTTCAACTTATGTATCATCTTTTCGGAAGCTTTACAATTACTTCTCATACGACGACTTATCCGGCAGAGGTAGAGCTGTGTGAGACGGGTGTATCTGCATTAGCTAAAACAGAAAATGGAATACCAATTGTTCTAAATGGTTTGTCAGGAATCGGGCAGGAGGAACGTCTCGAGTTTAAAGTTTTCGGAACAAAGAAAGTAATGACTATCCGAAATTGGTCAGAACTTTGGGTTAGTGAAAAAGATCAAGAAGCTTTTCGGATCAACACGGAGCTCCAACCCAATAGTCTGTTAGATGCATGTCATCAAACAGTAAACGGTCAAGAATCATTCATCGTTTCGTTTGAAGAAGGATTAAAGGTGCAAGAATGGATTGACCAGTTATTGTATTAAATACTTACCTTGTGTACCGGACAATTTAGATGAAGTAATGTCTAAATTGTCCATCATACAGGGAACAACAACCATGACAGCCTCAATATTTTAAGCTATAATAAGTAACGTCGCAATCGCCCTTCAAATAATAGAAAGGGGATTTTTTTATGATTAAATTACATAAGGTAACGAAAAATTTTGCACATTTTCGGGCTGTTAACTCCGTGACTCTGAAGATCAATAAAGGAGAAATTTATGGAATTATCGGAGCAAGTGGAGCGGGAAAGTCCACCATACTGCGACTAATGAATTTGCTGGAAACTCCCGATGAAGGAGAAGTGGAAGTAAATGGTCAAGTCTTAACTAATTTGACAAACAAACATCTACGAGAAGCACGAAAATCGATTGGAATGATCTTTCAACATTTTAATCTAGTGGCAAATAAAACCGTTTTTGAAAATGTAGCCGTGTCTTTAGAACTGGCAAAGTTTCCGAAAAAAGATCTTCGAAATCGCGTAATGGAATGTCTTCAATTTGTTGGGCTAGAAAATTTTATTTCCAAATATCCAGCGCAATTAAGTGGTGGCCAAAAGCAGCGTGTCGCAATTGCAAGGGCACTAGCGAATAACCCGCAGGTTTTGTTATGTGATGAACCAACCTCTTCACTTGATCCTCATACAACCTCGGAAATATTAGATGTATTAGAAAAAGTGAACAAACGTTTTGGTGTGACCATTGTTCTCGTAAGTCATGAAATGGACGTGATTAAGAGTATATGTAATCGTGTAACGGTAATGGCGGATGGAGAAATATATGACACAATCTCAATTGAACCAACAAGGATGCTAGGTACAGACAATAATCCAAAGTACTTTGTGGAACAACTGACAAAGGATGGAGGGATGGAGCATGCCTGAAATATTAGTTCAATATGAAGCCGAAATTTGGTCGTCTATTGGAGAAACTTTTGTAATGGTTGGTGTTTCTATTTTAGCTGCGATTATATTGGGACTCCCAGTTGGAACATTACTTTTCCTTTGTAGGAAGGGACAAATACTAGAGAATAAAGTGATTTTCTCATCCTTGAATTTATTGGTAAATATAATACGGTCTTTTCCTTTCCTATTGTTAGTTGTGTTTTTAATCCCATTCACAAGATTTATCATTGGGACTGCGATTGGCACAGCGGCAGCTACCATTCCATTAGCGATAATAGCTATTGCGCATTATTCTCGATTGGTCGAACAATCTTTACTGGACGTGCCAAAAGGGGTACTGGAAGCAGCGATTTCAATGGGTGCGTCTGTAAAAGAAATAATTTATAAATTCCTTTATGTAGAGGCTCGGTCTGGTCTCGTTCTAGGTTTGACAACTTCTATCATTAGTTTTATTTCCTATTCGACTATAATGGGCGTGGTAGGAGGCGGCGGAATAGGAGACTTCGCAATACGGTATGGCTATCAACAATTTAAAACAGACTTAATGATGTATATGATCATTATTATGGTCATCCTTGTGCAGCTCATTCAGTTTATCGGAACTACTGTATCAAGAAAAATAGATAAAAGATAAATGGAGGAAAATAGTTATGAAAAAAATACTCGTTTTAATCACCACTCTACTACTTATTTTGGCTGGTTGTGGGAAAGAAGATAAAGAGGCGACAAATGAAAACCCGCAAAATAATGCCAATGAAGAAGTGACACTGAAAGTAGCTTCCTTAATACCACCGATGACAGAAATTCTGGAGCTAGTAAAACCAAAACTTGCTGAAGAAGGGATTAATCTAGAAATGGTTGTATTAGGTGATAATGTGCAACCAAATACTGCACTAGCAGCAAATGAAGTAGATGCAAACTTCTTTCAACATGTCCCATATATGGAGCAATTCAATGCCAACAATAATGCGGAACTAGTTCCGATTGTACCAATTTATTTTGCAAATTACGGTGTATACGCGAAGGAATATGATTCAATGGATGAACTGCCAGAAGGTGCTGTTGTAGCAATCGCAAATGACATTTCGAATATTGATCGTTCTTTGACTTTGTTAGCACAACATGATGTCATTACATTAAAAGAAAAAACAGATACATATTATACGCTTGCGGATATTATGGATAATCCTAAAAACTTGAAGTTTGAAGAGGTAGATTTGTTAATGTTAGCGAGAATGTACGATGATGCAGATGCAGTAGTCATGACGCCTGCATATGCGGCACCACTAGGATTGACGCCAAAAAGTGATGCACTCCTTACAGAAGGAACAGAAAATGATTTTGCGATTACGTTAATTGCACGAGAAGACAACAAGGACTGGGAGCCGATTCAAAAATTAGCCGAAGCGATGACAAGTCCAGAAGTACGCAAATTTTTAGAAGAAAATTATGAGGAAACGGCAATTCCAGCATTTTAAATAAAATACATTCCCTGTATAAGACGCAATTCGGAAACGATTCTGAATTGTGTCTTATTTGTATATTAAACAGGGAATATGAATATACTGTTAAAATGAAAGAGGTGAAGAAATGAGCTTTAAGATTGGTATTCTCATTTGTTTAATCATCATGATTTTTATAGCTGGTATTACTTATTATTTGGGCAGAAAATTCGCTTATAGTTTAATAAAGTATATTCCCGTCTTTTCTTTTATTTCTGGTGTTATTTTTTATTATATCAAACTTAATTTTATTTCTTATAAACCGAATTCATTTGATGGTATTTACGATATGATTGCATTTATTATACTTATTGTTGTAGGTAGTATTGCTTTATTAGAGACAGTGATTATTGATATTGTAAAAAACAGTGAACTATTTGGGAAGGGTTATACAGCATTAAGAAAAGCAATAACATCAGAAAATATAAAGAAAAAATTTAAATTCAAAATGCCTAGTGGTATTCTCAAGAAGATTAGAAGTTAATATAATTCTGATTTCACAAGTAACAGTAAGTATGCAAAATTAAAGCCCTCAGTGTTATGCACTTGAGGGTATTTGTCGTGTAATTAATTATTGATCTGTAATAATTCATAATATAATTTCCTACCTATCTTAATAACTATTTATTTACTTGAATGATAGGTTAAGAGTCATTATTTTAATTTTGCATATTACTTCGTAGGAATTATTTTTTGAAAGTTATAATTTTTATCTTTACCTTCTGGTTAAAGAATGGAATATTATAACTGTCGATCGCTTACAAGAGGTGGAGTAGAATGTTCACCTATGGCAATTTACACCACGTTGTATTTCAATTTGGTGTTTTTTATGAAATTCAGCTATTCGTTTATTATGATTTTTTATGGCGGGGGTGGAGAGACAATGTCGTCGTACGACCATAATGTGTTAAATGCTCGGTTAATAGGCGTAAGAATTTATATTAATAGTTAGTTCAGATGACGAAAGACTATTCGATGGGATAGTGTAAATCATGGTGCTTGGGTTGAACATAAATGGTGAAGGTTTCACTTTAGGAGAGATAATTTGGAACTATACTTATTAAACGAGTTTTTAGGAGTGATCCGTAATATGAATGTTGAAGGAACGTGGATATATGCTGAGATTAGCCCTTCAAAAAATATGAAGAAATTCCAGAGTTTTTTTACTGCAATTATTAATGAAGAAAATGACTTTGATGAAGCTTGTTTTAGTCCAGAATGGTTAGATGATAGCAATTGGTTCATTGTTGATGATGAAAATAGAAAAAAGGGAATATACATACCGGCTGTTTATCCGAATGATGAAATTAATTGGAGGTGGAGATAGGGCTTATCCTAAGAATTGAGAATAGAACCTTTACACTCACGTTGCACCCCTTATTTTTTGTGAATTTTTCGGTTGGTATTTCATCATATTCTTAACAAATAATTCGAATAGATGATTTAGCAAACGGAGGCAGCTTTTCAAAATAGTTAAGGAGGTACACCTTTATTTCCTGCAAATATTGAGATTGTTAGAATGGAATAGAGAGGAGATCGATATGTCTATAATAGAAACAGATAAAATAGATGCTCTGGGAATAAGTAAAGACGGGAAGGGCTTGAAGTTAATGCTTGCAGACCATTTGGACTGGGAAAATGAAATAAAGCATCTAACTCTATTACAAGATAAAATTAATGCGTATTTAGGCTTTATTGAAATGAAACAATATGCAGATATCTATCCAGGTGTAACATTTAAATATTACGTTATTGATGTAAGGTTTAAATATGAAACTCCAGAAAGTTGTTCGAACTTTTTTGCAGTTATTAATCCCCAATTAAGTGAGTATAAAATCCGTGTATTGAAAAATGAAGATTAATAGTTTCTGCGCAACAAGAAAGCTAGAGAACTATTTCATTTAGGAGGTCCACTATTACAATTACGACGGAGAATAAACTGATAGCAAGAACTGTTTTGGAAATATTCGGAGGGAAATGAAGTCCAGGAGAGCAATATATTGAGTTGGATAATCCGTCAGGACGAGAAATGGTTGAGTTTAATAGTTTCAAGGAATGCTTGAAAAAATATTGTCAGATTCATTATTATAAAAATCTAAAACAGTGGTGAGAAGAATGGCTGTGGGATTTAAAGTGAAATATTACTGGTATCAAGTCGGATGTGGCGATTTCTTACATTCTTTTTTCTCTACAATAAGTTATCATTTAGAGGAAAATGGATGGGGAACTGAGTATCCCTTCTTATTAAATGAACTCTACAGCGGGAAACTTGAGAATAAGAATATTGATATTGCAATAAATGAATTAGAAATAATTAAAAATAAGCTAAAAAACTATAATCCATCTCAAGTAATATGGGATATTGATGACTTATCTAAAAGACCACCTTGGGAGGATAATATTAGTAAGGAGATCAGCAACTTATCTAATTACTTTATAACAAGTGAGGGCGAAGATTTAATAGATATGTTAATGAAGGTTTTGAGGAAAGGGCTGAAAACTAATTCAGATGTTTATATAGAAAACTTGTAAACAATATTAGATGGCAGTTGGAATATTGGTAGATTGTTTTTACTATGAACTAGGGCATAGGGACTTTGTATATTCCTTTTTTTCTACTATCTCCTATCATTTAGAAAAAGAAGGATGGGGAACAAGATCCCCTTTGTTGATAATTTATATAATAACAAACTAAATTGGAATGATGTTTCTGTAGCAAAAGCTAATTTAATTGAGGTTGAGCGGAAATTATCAAAACACTCTAGCAATCTAGCAATCTAGTAATATGGGATATAAAAAACTTATTACAAAAAGCTCCTTGGGGGAATAAAATAAATCCGAAAGTAACAAGTCTAGCGAATTATTTTGCAACAACTGAAGGAAAAACATTTTTTGAAGTAATACATACTGCGATGAATATTGCGGCGGAAGATAAATGTGATTTAAAAGTTCATAAATTATAACCATGAGAATCTTAACGTTTTTTGAGCAGGATAATATCGGAGTACAGCCAAAGGATTGAAAGTAGGTGGAAGCATGAATGGAACAGAAAATCTCATGAAAAGTAAATGGTTTGGAGAAATATCAACGCTATCCCAATCTGAAATTAAAGAAAACATGTTAAATGCTGTTACAGAAAAAGAAGTTTTATTTAACTTAATAGAGTTATATAAAATAGGGGATTTTACTCAAAAAACCTTATTGATTCAGTTAATGAATCAGACGAAAGATGACGCTGTTTTGAATTTATGTATTAGAGTATTTTTATCTATCGCAACTCATGATGATTTTAAGGATTCAAATAATCTTCGGTTTCTTAGTGACGGAAAAGAAGAAACGGTAAATACCTTTGCATCAGCGGCTATTATATCACTTTCTCTTCATGTAATTCCTTACTTATTGGCATTGCTGGAAGAGTGGGAGGAAGTTAGTGATACCGCTCTTATTATAAGAGATTCTCTTGATTTTTTTCTTGATTTTGAAGAGCAATTGGGGGAAGAGGCAACCCTGGATGAAATAGGCGAATTTTATATTAAATATTTTCATGAGAATGATACGGAAAGTTATTACTTTCAACAAAACTTAGCTTTTCCTGGAGACTTAGCCAAAAAATTATTACAAAGAGTGATAATTGCAGCAAATAAGCAAGAGCCATTAAGAATGGAGTTTATACCATTCTTATTATCCATTTGGTCTGGTGAAAAAGTACCTTGGGAATATAATACAAACATTACTAATAGCAATTATAAAAGTTTTATCGACTATATAGATGGATTTTCAACCAAAGAATGGGGTAAAGGAAATAAATATTTTTACGGATATAAGCTTTAGACATTAGAAAATGGTAACGGGTGTAAAAACCAAATACAAAACGCAAAAAGAAACAGCCGCTAAAGGATTAGGAGAATCCGAAAGCAGCTGTTTTTTATATAAATATTTATAAATATAACCCCGCTAAGAATATCCCCAACGCCTCTTCATAGATTTCATTAAACTGGGTAAGTGGTAGTGGATTTGTTCCTGATCCAAGTTCCACCGTAAAACCGGGTCTTCGCCAGTCTTGTATAAACCAGTCTTTATAACCGGCGTAGCTTTCGATTGTTTGAACGGGTTCGTATCCGCTAACTCTACTAAATTCAGTGACCATCGCTTCGGTCTCCGGTGGTTCGAGGTTTTCGAATCCCCAATAAATAACTCTTCCTTGTGTATGAAAAGCTAATACTCTTGCAAAATCCTTATTTCTTGTTAAATCGGCCATCGCAATCGCTTCTGGTTCGGATAAAGGACTTTCACCACCATAATCTCTTGGACCGGGTGTTTTAGGATTTCGTTCCCGTTCCCGTTCCCACTCAGCTGGAAATTGATCATTCAGATCTACTCCGCGAATATTTGCTTTCCATCCTGAAAAGTCTAAGCTGTCATTATTCCATTCAATCACATTGCTTCTAGAAGGCTCTTCAATAGGAGGACCGTTTAATACCAAGTCCACACCATCCGGATTAACCATCGGAACAATGGAAAGAGTTGTTTGAATATACAGCGGAGAAGTAGCGAGTCCGCGGATTGGACGTTGATTCGTTAAGGACAGTAAATAATCATTTAAAAAGGTTAAAAGGATTGGAGTTGTAATCCATTCGTTAGCATGAAAGGAGGCATTGTAATGCACTCGTTTTTCTCCATTTCCAATTTCTATTTCCGGGATATCCTTACCTAAAACAGTATTGCCTATAGAAGAAACTCGCAAAAATGGATAGATAGCCTGTAACCGTCTAATATCGAATATCATCGTATCGTAATCATAATCTTGTTTCCCGCTAACAATTCGCCAGTCCACTCTTAGTGGAAGCTGAATCGTCTGCCCAATTTGCAAAAAGTTCGGATTCAGATTGGGGTTTAGAAGTAAAATGGCATCTAAAGGAAGTCCACGACTACCAGCCAATCTCCATAGGGTGTCACCTGGTGTTATTTGATAAGTGACCGTAACAAATCCAGGAATTTGAATGAGTTGACCAACTGACAATTTTTGTGCATTAACATTACGATTCGAATGAATAATTAATTGCAACGGAATTATAAATAATTGGCTATAGTAATAGAGGGAATCACCACGTCTTACATGAACTTCCATGTACTTCCTCCTCGTCATTGAAGACTCCAAATATAAAAGTATATGTGTGCTTTAAGCTTGTTATTAATAGATTGAACTCGACCTTAGCAAAAGACAGTAGACAAGCTCACTACTAGTTTGTCTACTGTACAAGAGGCAGGGGAGAGTTATGCCAAATACGCATCTCGAATTTCGCTATTTTCAATGAGCTCGGAACCTTTTCCACTTAGTACAATTTCGCCATTTCGTATAACATAACCACGATGTGCGATATTTAATGCTTGATACGCATTTTGTTCCACTAATAGAATGGTAATCCCGTCTTCATTTAACTTTTTAATGATGTCAAAAATTTGTTCCACAATTATTGGAGCGAGTCCCATCGATGGTTCATCCAGCATTAATAATTCTGGCTCCATCATTAAAGCTCGTCCAATAGCAAGCATTTGTTGTTCTCCGCCGCTCATTGTTCCGCCTTTTTGCTCGAGTCTTTTCTTAAGGATTGGAAAATGACCAAACACGATTTCCATTCTTTCTTCTATTAACTGCTTATTATTTACAGAGAAAGCACCCATTAATAGATTTTCTTTTACCGTCAAAGTAGAAAAAATTTTTCTTCCTTCTGGTACATGTGCCATACCGAGTAAGGTTGTTTCGTGAACCGGTTTATTCATTGTTTCTTTTCCTTTAAAAAGGATGGAACCTGTCTTTACCTTTGCCAGTCCACTTATTGATTTCAATGTGGTAGATTTCCCAGCGCCATTACTTCCTATTAGGGTAACGATTTCACCTTCGTTTACATGAACATTAATTCCTTTTAATGCTTGAATTCCACCATAAAATGTCTCGATATTATTTACCTCTAGTATAGGCATCTCGTTTCACTCCTTCAGACCGTTTGAACAGCACCTGAGCCTAGGTATGCTTCAATTACTTTTGTATTCGTTCTAATTTCTTCTGGATTTCCTTCTGCAATTTTTTCTCCATGATCTAAAACAAAGATATGCTCTGAAATTTCCATTACTAATTTCATGTCATGCTCAATCAATAGGACAGAGACATTGAATTCTTTGCCCATATTCTTAATGATTTCCGTTAATTCTCTCGTTTCAGCAGGATTCATCCCCGCTGCTGGCTCATCTAATAATAGTAACTTCGGCTTCGTTGCAAGGGCACGAGCAATCTCTAGTTTTCTTTGGGCACCGTAACTGAGATTACAAGCTTTTTCGTTTAAAAAGGGAGCAAGCTCGAAATGTTCTAGTAAACGATATGCTTCCTTTTCTGCTAATAATTCCTCTTTTTTAGTAGTAGGTAAATTTAAAAAGATACCTAATAGACCCGTTTTCAATCCAGTATGCATTCCCACTAGTACATTTTCGATCACGGACATTTCACCAAATAATCTTATATTTTGAAAGGTCCTTGAGATACCTCTTTTGGCTACTTCATCAGGTTTTAGCCCTAGCAGTGATTTTCCTTCTAATTTTATGTCACCTGAAGTAGGTTGATAAACGCCTGTTATCATATTGAAAAAAGTTGTTTTACCTGCTCCATTTGGTCCGATTACTGCAGTAATAGAGCCAGCCTCAATATTCATCGTTACATCTTGATTGGCAGTTAACCCACCAAATTTTTTAGTTAAGTTTGTGACTTCTAGTATCGACATTTATATCCTCCTACGATTGCATCTTTTTCTGATCAGTAGCGTTCATGTCTGAATGGGCCTGCGTTTCTTTTAATCTCTTTTCATCAAAGATTTTATTTTTTGCAGGAATTAACCCTTTTGGTCTATACAAAGCAAATGCTACCAGTAAAGCGCCGAATATGAATTTTTGCATTTTTGCGGGGGATAAGGCTTCTGGAATTGAAATGATTCCGCTAAAGGATAGCTGATTCACCCAAGTCGCTAATTCTGTTAATACTTGCAAATTTAAAATGGTGATAACTGCAGCACCAAGAATAACTCCAGGGACACTGCCCATTCCACCTAGTACAACCATTACAAGAATCGTGAATGACTCTAAAAGAGTAAAACTTGTCGGATCGATAAACGCTTGCTTTGCTGCAAACACAACGCCCATCATTCCTGAAAACGAAGCACCAAGAGCGAAAGCCAACAATTTCGTTTTGACAAGAGGGATACCCATCGCTTGCGCTGCTATTTCATTTTCCCGAACAGCTTTCCATGAGCGACCAAGTTTAGAGCGTTCCAATCGTAACACGGTAAAAATGGTGAAAATTAAGATAACAAGCGTTACGAAATAAAATTGATTTGGAAAGATAAGTGGAACTCCAAAAATTTCAGGAGGGGTTACAGATGGAATACCCATTGCGCCACCTGTAATATTGACCGGCTTGTCCGCATTGTTAAATAAAATTCGGATAATTTCTCCAAACCCTAATGTAACAATAGCTAAGTAATCGCCTTTCACTCTAAGGACCGGGATCCCAATAAGAACTCCAGCGATTGCAGCAACTACCCCGCCAATGATTAAGAAAATCCAGAAACTTTCTCCACCAAGCGGGTAAGTTCCAAACGGCATAAAGTTTGCGGCTTGTGGTGTTGCAAAAATACTGTAGGAATAGGCACCGACTGCAAAAAAAGCAACAAAACCTAAGTCTAACAATCCAGCCATACCAACAACAATATTAAGACCTAATGCCATAGATACATAGATTCCTACCATCGTAGCTACATCCATATACGATTGGAAAGCAGGTCCTCCACTGGATGCTAACGGAATGAGTATAAATAATAATCCGAGAGCAATCATCCATTTTGTGATGTTCTTTAATTTCATATAATGTAGTATTAACAAAGAAGATAATAATAGTAAAAAGGCGGTGACAGATTTTTGGGAGAAAAATAATGCAGCGGATGATACCGCTACGAAAACAGTAAATAAGATAACTTGCGACCATTTATATTGTAAAAACTTCGCTAAAGATTCCTTCAAGATATCCACCTACACTTTCTCAGCAGTAGGTTTACCCAATAAACCTTCTGGCTTGAAAATAAGAACTAATATTAATATAGAAAACGCAAAAACATCTTTATATTCTGCTCCAAATACGCCACCAGTTAATAAGGATAAATTTGCAGATGCAAACATTTCTAGTAACCCCAACAAAATCCCACCAAGCATGGCTCCACGAATATTACCAATCCCACCTAAAACTGCAGCGATAAATGCCTTCATGCCTAAGATGAATCCGATAAATGGATCGATTGTGCCATATTGAACAGCAAATAATACGCCTGTTGCACCACCTAAAGCAGACCCAATAAAGAATGTAATAGAGATTGTTTTATTGACATTAATGGACATAAGGGAGGCAGTTTCACGATCTAACGCCACTGCGCGCATCGCCGTTCCCCATTTTGTTCTGTTAATAAAGTAATCTAGCGAAATCATTAAAATAACAGCAGTAACTAATACGATAAGGAAGGAAGTTTTGAAGCTAGCATCATTAAAAATACTGGATAGGGAAGAGAAATTGATCGTCAATTGATTTGTAAATAAAGATGGCCCTGTAACAATATAGTTTCCAGAAGATAGTTCAGCGATAAAACGAATAACGTCTTGTAAGATAAAAGAAATACCTATAGCTGTAATAAGCGGTATAAGCCTCGGAGCATTTCGAAGAGGGCGATATGCCACTCTTTCAATACCCATCCCAAGAAGTCCGGTTAAACAAGCAGTGACAACTAAAACTACTATAAGCACGACAATTTGAGGAACAGAAGAAACCCAGCTCATTCCCATTAACAAGATAAAAAATGCGGTGCCGATAAATGCACCCGTCATAAAAATTTCTCCGTGTGCAAAATTGATGAGTTGTAAGATTCCGTAAACCATTGTATAACCGAGGGCTACAACAGCATACACAGCACCTAATGCAAGTCCATCAATTAGTACCTGGGGTAAACTTTGTAACATTTCTAGAAGCATATTAACCCTCCCAAATTTTTAATAGTAAAGAAAGAGTGTTGAGAAAAATAAGTCCCAACACTCTATCAAAATCTTTAACCTATTTTCCAACTTCGCCTTCTAGAACACCTGGATAACTCGCTTCACTAAATTTGTATAAATAAATCTTAGCGTTCGTGTTATCACCTATTTCATCAAATGTAACGTTTGTTAATGCACCTTCATAGTCCTTAACGGATCGGACAGCTTCCGCTACTTTTTCTTTAGAAGGAATTTTACCATTATTTTCTTTAATAGAATTCTCAATAGCGTGAAGGATTACGCCCATAGTATCGTAACCATAGACTGAGAAAGCCTCTGCATCTTTATTGAATTTGGCTTTATAATCCGCTACGAACTTCCGACCAGATTCTGTTGCTGTACTATCACCGGCAACTGATGTGATATACGTATTTTTCACCGCATCACCTGCAATATCAACTAAACCTGAAGCGTCCATTCCATCTCCACCCATGATTGGTACATCAATGCCTTTATCTCGAGCTTGTTTAATAATGATTCCTGCTTCGGAGTATATTCCACCAAAATAAATTAAATCAGGATTTTTTGTTAATACTTGATTGATCACACCATTAAAGTCTTTTTCTCCAACCGTAATTCCTTCATATCCTACAATTTCAGCACCTGCTTCTTCAGCAGCTACTTTGAATGCATCTGCAATACCCGAGCCATAAGCTGTTTTGTCCTGAATAATAAAGATTTGCTTTGCCCCTAAAGTTTCAATCGCATATTTTGCCCCGGCTGGACCTTGTGCATCGTCTCGTCCTACGATGCGATTCACTGTTTTTAACTTACGATCAGTTACCGTAACAGCGGTGGTTCCGGGTGACACCATAGCAACATTGTATTTCTCGTACACTTCAGAAGAAGGGATAGCAACGCCAGAATTATAGTGACCGACTACTGCGTAAATCGACTTATCAGCCCCGATTATATTGGCATTGGATACACCCTTTTTTGGATCCGATTGATCATCATAAGATTCAAGCTGTAATGTATAACCTAATTCTTTAAATTTCTCTGCTTGTTCTTCTAATTTCATTTGTGCACCTAGTCGAATGGATTCACCAATGATTGCTGATCCACCAGATAAAGGTGTTTGTGTAGCAATTTTGATAACATTTGATCCACTTGCTGATTCATTTCCTTTAGGTTTAGATGAACAAGCTGCCAACATTCCAATACTCAGCACACTACTTAAAAGCAAGACAACCGATTTTTTTAGACGCATATTTACCCTCCCTATTTTTTAGCACTAGTTTAGCTACTAGATTTAGTATATTAATTTATAAATTTAAAATTACTAAAAAACAGAAAAAATATTAGGTATTCTAACATACTATTTATCTTTAGTTCCTTTGGCATGTCTATTGCTAGATGGATTTCTGAAGAATAAAAACCTATATATAGAGCAAATTAGAATTTAGGAGGTGATGATCAATGAGTAAAAATAATAATAGGACCATGAATGTTCGAACGCATAATAGTTACGAACTGTATAAAAATCCTACGAATAATCCTGACGAGGAATTTGGAGAAGAATTTGTGGAGATATCTAAAAACAAGGTGACCAAAGAATTGAATAAAAATAAACCTAAAAAAAGAGATTAGGTCGGTAAATGAAAGGTGAGTGTATGAATGCTCACCTTTTTTCAAAAAACATATAGATACATACTAGTTGAATAAATGCTCACTCCTATCTAAATAACTACTATTTTCATGATGTATTAGGATAAGAGTTATAAAATATTTATTTATAATCGTTGCTTAGGGTTCATTTTTATAAATATTATTACTTCTCTCTTTACCTTCATATGTAAAAATGGAATATTATAACTATGGATAGTTTACTAGAGGAGGAGAAGAATGTTCACTTTTGGAGTATTGTTATATAATAAAGAACTTAATAAAGTTATAATTTCTAGTTCCTCGTTGAGGTATTACATATGAAAATTTTAGATGTAGATTTATTTCAAGCTGGACTACAGCGAAATAAAGCAATGCTAGAAAGATTAAGATATGAAACAGAAGTTATTCTTCGTTCAGTCGAAGGACTTGTTCAAATGGATGAAATGCTGAAAGGGGAAGGAGGAAATGCGATTCGCTCCTTTTATGGAGAATGTCATTTGCCATTCCTTCAATTTTTTCAGTTGTTTTCCATGCAATTTAAACAAGTGCTTCACCAAATGGAGGCAGCCCTTTTCTCCCTCGAACCTGATCCAGCAGGTTACATACTAGAACAATTTCTAGAGGGTGAACTGGAACAGGGGTTGACGTTCATCGGTCGGCTCACAGCCAGTTTGACGGATGAGACAAACAGTGTGATGGATGAGGTAAGTGACATTATTGGGTTACCGCATCTTGATGATAGCGGAGTGCAAGAAGGGGTCCATCATTCAAAAAGGAAACGGGATGATACGATTTCACGGCTTTACGAATTTGATGCGAATCAGACGATTGCATTGAATCCGATAGAAATGGATATACATGCGATGGATAAATGGTTGTCAGATATAGAAGGATTGTTTATTGGGGGATTAACGGATGTCCATTTCCAACAAAATAATTGGGCAGCTTTAACTTCTCAAAGTAGATTGAAAGTAGAGCTGGAGGCACGGCAAGCCAGTCTTAAAAACCTTTCCCATGTACTTAGTTGGGAAAAGTTACAGTCGATTTATCAAACATTATTGGATTATGCAAAACCAATTAAGTTTGGCTTCGGTGGTACTATTAGCAAAGAAAGTCCCTTTGTTGGTTCTGATATGATCGCCCTTTCATGTCCAGTACCTGAGCCTGATGACGATCAACAAGAAGATGTAAATCCATTTATGAAGTCGATTAATAGCTTCACAGAAATGGGAAAAGATTTTTGGAATGGACTACAAACTCGAGCTGATAAGTCATTAGATTCACCATATGATTTTGTAAATTATGTAACACTCGGGGCTACAGATGGAATCTGGTCAGGGGCCAAAGAGAGAGCAGACAAAATGTTCGACTCCAAAACTGATTTTGCTAACTATGCTACATTCGGTTTTAGCGGTATGGTTAAAGAAGCCGTTCTACCAGAAGACGCTTTTTCCAAAGAACATTGGCAAAATAGCTTCGGGTTAGCTACAAGCATTTTGGGGGGTGGAAAATTGATAACTTCGCCAACTAAGTCTAGTGTGGGAATTCCTAGGGAAACGGAAATTGGTGTAAGTACTAGAAACGTAGGAAAAATTAGCGATTTAAATGAATTAATGGACTTTGATGATGCAAAACGATACGCTCAATTTCGTGATAAAGTTGCTGTAGGAATGGATAGAGAAGCTCGATTTGCAGCTAGTAGAATGGACATCAATAGTTTTATGAATAGTATCCTTCCAAACAAATTAAAAGAGCATAATTTAAGTTACGATCAATTTAGAGATTTACGATTAAAACCATACTACAAGCTAAATGACAGTGAAAGAATGATAATTCAAGATTTTCGAGAATCTGTCCCAAGGCCAGATAATAAAACAACTTTAATAAAAAACATTCATGCCAATGATATTCAAAAATATCTTGATGGAGAGTATATCACTGTTAGAGGTTTTGTGGCAAAAGCTGAAGATAGTTCCCATATACATGATTATTCTCATGTTAGAGAGTCTATGAGATTAGATTACTCTTATTACGATGAATATAATGGAAAAGTAGTAAAACCTTATCCTGAGGATGGCAATAGTTATGGTTATATTGAATTTAAAGTAAAAAACCCAGAATTGCTTTCTCCTGAAAACTTAGAGATTCCTTACGGCCATAATATGAAAAAACCGTATAGTGGCTGGGAAAATAACGAGTGGCCATGGACTGGAAATGGGTTTACCGCTTCTAGAAATGGTGATGTTATACCAGAATGGACATCTAAAAAGTTTATTGAATTAGAGGTAGGAGCAAAATTACACAGAGTAGTTGATGGGAAAGATGAGGTTATAGGAATATTTAACGGTAAAGAATTTATTTTGAAAGATTAATGAGGTGAATAGTGTGTTGAGAAAAGGCTTATATGGAATTTATGGTGGAGTCGAGTTTAGTATAACTTTTGATATGGATAATAATTTGAAAATCATGACAGAAAATAAAGAGAAAATAGATGCAACTTTTGAAGATACTTATCAAAATGGAGTATACACTAAGATAGTGAAACCAAACGAAATAGAGGATTGTGTAAGTATTACTCCATTTGGAATTATTAAAGAGGAGAAAGTCCAAATTTTACAAGAAAAAGAAAACGAATACCAAGTTGCCACTGGTTCATTACTGGTGGGAAGTAAATTAAATCTACCTAGAATAGATAGGGATTCATGGCTTGGGTGGGTATCAAAAAGTGAGGTTATGCTCATTGAAGAGATAACGCCTATTAATCCAGAAGACTTATAAACATTTATGAATGGACCCTGTGCAAGACACTATTCTGAATTGTTTTTAAACAGGAAAGTTTATGGAGTGGTGTTACTTTGAGGAAATATGCTAAACATAATAATAAAATTTATTCATTAAATATTCGTAATGATAAGTATAGATTAAAGAGTAAAGAACAGGAAAATGGTTTTAAAGAATTAATTGATTTAGGTGGAAATGTTCATCATGATATCTTTATAAAAGAAGTAACATTAGATGAAATCGATTTTTTATTTGAGTTAAGACATAGGATAATATTTAAAGGAAAGGAATATGAAGCCTTTTCAATAGGAGAACTAGTAATTGATGATGGAAAAATTACTTTGTTTAGTAGTGATTACAAAGATTATGAAAGTAATGGTTTTGAAAAAAAAGAGCAATTTGTTTTTACGAAAGAAGTCAGTATATATGAGATTGATGCATTAGTAGAAATTATGGAGCCAATATTGGAATTCTTCAATTTTCCAGAAGAAAGAAAAGTGATACCGAGTAATCAAGTTAAGGAGTACTTAGGTAATTTTAGTTAAAGAATAATATATCCAATGGATTTACGTCAATATCTTGGACACAAAAAAGTTAAGTCCGTTTCAGAACGGCATCCATTTCTGGAGTGTCCTGCATCCAGCGAAACCAGTCAAGTGATAGACCGCACTTGACAGCTTTCGCTGGATACAGGAAATATAACCCATGGATGTCGTCCTGAAAAAATGTATAGGTAGGGTAAATCTCATAGCCAAGCTACCTTTCTATCAAACTGCCTCACTCCGGCATAAGTCCTCTAGTTGTTGAGGCGTTAAATAGTTAATCGCTCCATGAATCCGTTTTCGGTTGTACCATGATTCAATGTAGTGAAATAGGGCCAATCGGGCAGTTTCAAAGTCGACATAAGAAGTTTGATAAACTTCTTCTTTTTTTAAAATCGCATGAAAAGACTCGATGCAAGCATTGTCATATGGGCATCCTTTACGACTGAAGGAATGGTTGATTTTTGCTTCTTTCACTGCTTTTCCAAAGTCTGCACTAGTGTATTGGCTGCCTAAATCTGTATGTAAAAT